>RFGK01000213.1 GCA_003697045.1 Planctomycetota bacterium | reverse complement strand
TTCGAACACCGGGTTGGTGTCGATCATGCGCACCAGTGAGCCGTCGGCCTGGCGCAGTGCGACTCGGGTCGGGTGAGCAAATGACGACCAGGTGTCGATGAACAGCCCGGCGTCCGTGCTGACGGAGACACGGTGGTTTCCTGGTTCGCGTGTCAATCGTTCGATCACGCTCGCGTCGAGCTTGACGCGGTAGAGGTTGTTTGCGATGGGAGAGTCGCGTGTGCCTGTGAAGTAGACCCATCCGCCGTGTTCGTCGACGTGTTCGAGCGAGCGGACTTCCCATTCGCCTTCGGTCAGTCTTGTGCGCAGGGTGCCGTCGCTTTCGAAGTGGTAGAGATGTTTCCACCCGTCTCGTTCGGAGGTGAGAATGAACGAGCCGTCGCCGAGTTCACGGGGTTCTCCCTGCGGCTCGACCCAGGCCTGGCTGGTTTCACGGAACAGCCGCGTCGGTTTCCCTGCATCGGCAGCGACCTCGAGCAGATCGAGCCATGTCTGCGTGCGATTCTGTACCGCAAGGCGGAGCCTGCCCGAGTGTTGCGACCATCCGACCCATGAGATCAGATGACCCCCGACGTCGTAGGCGGACAGGTCCACCACACGCGGCGTATCACCTGCGACACTGACTATTGACAGTGTGACAATGGGATTGGGTTCGCCGGGGCGCGGGTAGCGTTCCACTTCGAGCCCATCGGTACGCGAAACGTCATTGACGAGCGCATATTCCGGGACCATCGACGCATCGGTCGTCAGGAATGCGATGTGCTTTCCGTCGGGGCTCCACCAGTAGGCGCGCCAGCTTCGCCCATAGAGTTCTTCAAAGTAGACCCAGGTGTGTTTGCCGTGACGGAGCGTGTCCGTACCTCCGGTGGTCAGCGCGCGCTCGGTGCCGGTTGCGATGTCCACGACCCACAGGTTGTTTTCGCGCACAAAGGCGGCAAAGTCGCCAGTGGGCGAAAGCGAGCTGAGTTCTTCCTGCGCGGGAGAAGCGGTCAGTCGCGTCGCGTTGGAGCCGTCGGCATCGGCGTAATAGAGATCACCTTGATGTTCAAAGACGGACCCGGGTGCGTTGTCGTCAGCGCGCGCAAAATGACGGCGCGCGATGGCCTTTGCCTGTTTTTCGTCGATTGTCGGAAGTGTGGCAAGTCGTCTTGCGATCGGTTCGGTGTCGATCTGTGCGGGGGTGCTGCGCCCGGAGCGGGCGTGGACGAGTCGTTGCTGGCCGTCCTTGTGCTGGAGGAAGTGCTCGTCATCGACCCAGCGAAGCCCGCCGACCGGCGAGCCGTCGAGATCGACCCGGTCCTTGCCGTAGACATCGTCGTAGCTCAGTCGTCGCCCGGTCTGGCGGTCCTCGGCGATGGGGCGGGCTGTGCGCAGCGTCAGGTATGAGCGCAAGGGCACGCGCCAGACGGGAAAAGTTGCGTCGCTGTGCATCCAGTCATCAAAGAAGTTCCATGTGACAAGACCGTCGGCCGAGCGCGGCTCGAGCAGGTAGCAGGCAAGTGAGCCGAGCTTCTGCCCCGTACGAACGACAAACCACCCGGCTTCGATCCGTCGCATCGCAGTGTCGGTCTGCGTGCGCACATCGGTGATGAGTGTGTGCCCCTCAAACGAGCGATCGGCCCGCGTCAGACCCACGATCCGGTCCGTCTCGATGTCGAGATCTATATCTTCGCGCAAGACTTCGACTTCGATCCCGTGGCGTTGGAGCTGTTCGCGCAGCCAGACCATGTCGGGAGGGAAGATGTAGGCATAGGGGCGATGGACGGACAGGGTCGGCTCGAACAGGTTGACCAGCTCAACCTCATAGTCGCGTTCCTGGCCGAGCGTGACGGGCTGACCCTGCTGGCGGATCTCCTCATAGCCGAGCACAGTTGCCTTTTCGTCAAATGCCCGGACCTTCGAGCGGATGGCGATGCGCCCGTCGGGTGTCGGGTCGCGCCCTGCGTCGATCGTGCGCTGGTCGGCATCGCGCACAAGCTGTTCGAGCTCAGACTTGTGCTCAGCGGCATAGTCAAGAACAGCGCGGCAGAATGCCTTTGTGCCGAGCACGCGGTCCTTGAACGGTGCGTAGGCATATGCCTCGCTGAGGATGGAGATGCGGTTGCGCAGCCCGCGATACCCGACGCCGTACCGTGGGCCGTCGGGATAGGTGAGCCAGCGTGTGTGGTCTTTCCCGCGATCGGCGAAGAAGCCGTAGAAGAAGGCGTGGTACCCGGTCGCTTCCTCGAACGCCGCATCGACGGCCGGCAGCATGGTGTCGCGCACATACTCGATGATCTGGGCGTCTCCGGCAGGGTTTTTGGGACCCTGATAGGTGATGAGATGGCGGTGGTACGAGCCGTTGGTGGTGTGCGTGTCCACGATGATCGTGGGGTCCCACTGGTTCAGAAACTTGACGAGGGCGCGGGTTTCAGGTGCTTCGAGCTTGACGTAGTCGCGATTGAGATCGAGTCCCTGGGCATTTGCTCGAGTGCCCATCTCATCGGGGCCGTTCTGTCCGGGGCGATTGTCGGGGGCCATCTTCTCGTTGCCGTCGACGTTGTAGAGGGGAACGAAGCAGACGACGAGGTTTTCAAGGAGCGGGCTATCCTCATCCAGCGCGAGCTCGCGTGCGAGCATGAGCAACGCTTCCTTGCCACAGACTTCCCCGGCGTGGATGTTGCCGAAGAGCAGCACGACCATGCGCTTGCCGACGTCCTTCGGCTGCGCAACCGGCGGATCGGCGACGATGGCAAGCGGAATCTCGCGTCCTTCGCTGGTCGTGCCGATGCTGCTGAGGCGAACACGATCGGAGCCCGACGCAAGCGCGTCAAGAAAGGCCCGCACATCTGCCTCGCGGCTGGTTCTGGCATACTCGCTCGATTCGGCGATCGTGACGGGTGGGACAAACGCCGGTGGCGCCGGTTCCTCGTCCTGCGCCCGCGCGGGCAAGGTTCCGAATGAGAGCAGCAAAGCCGCGAGCATGGGCCTCAAGTTCATGGGAGTCTCCAGGTGAACAATCGATACGGAATGGGATCATTTGAGCAGGTTCGGCTGCTCGGAACAACCCGGCAGGTTCAGCGAGATAATCATGGTGCATGTCCGAACCGGCTTTCCAGACAGTCCCGGCGGCAGGCTGGCGCTTTGCCGTCGATCGCGGGGGGACTTTTACCGATGTGATCGGCGTGGCGCCGGACGGATCGATCCACACGGCCAAGGTGCTCAGCGAACGCGTCGAAGGATCGGGCGACGCAATCAGCGAAGGAATCGAGAAGATTCTTTGCGATCAAGAGCGGAGGCAGGTCTGCTCCATCCGGCTCGGAACGACGGTTGCGACCAATGCGCTGCTGACTCGGACGGGTGTGCCGACGGCTTTGGTGGTCACACGCGGGCTCAAGGATCTGGTGTGGATTCGCGATCAGAGTCGGCCGGACCTGTTTGCGTTGGAGATTTGGCGCCCCGATCCTATCGCGGCGAAGGTGATCGAGGCACGTGGGAGGATGTTGTGTGATGGAAGCGAGGTAGAGCCGCTGGATGAGCAGGGCGTGACAATCCAGTTGGAGGCTGCCTTTGAGGCCGGGTGCAGGGCGGTTGCGGTTTGCCTGATGCACGGGTGGAAGAACGATCGGCACGAAAAGCGTGTCGCGGAGATCGCGCAGGAGATCGGCTTTGAGCACGTATGGACGAGTCGCGATGTGCCGTTGCGGAGCTACGTGCCTCGGCTTGCAACTCTCACGGCCGATGCGTCGTTGACACCGATTCTGCGCGCGAGTCTGGAACCTGTCGTCCGTCGGTTTGCACAGGCCGAAATCCTGGGCATGCAGAGCAACGGGGGGCTGGTTGGCGTGGATTTTTTCCGTGGGGTCAACGCGGTGTTGTCCGGTCCGGCAGGGGGCGTGGTGGGTGCAGCCGCGGTTGCCGAGTCGGCGGGATTTGCAAAGGCCGTCACCCTCGACATGGGCGGGACATCGACCGATGTTGCCTGGTGGGACGGCACCCTGTATCGAGGCGAGGAGATGCGCATCGCCGGCGAGCGTTTGCGCGTGCCGATGCTCGAGATTCACACGATCGCAGCCGGGGGCGGGTCGATTTGCACCTTCGACGGCCAGCGCATGCGCGTCGGCCCTGAGAGCGCGGGCGCCGCACCCGGGCCTGCCTGTTATGGCTGGGATGGGCCTTTGACGCTGACAGACTGCAACGCCGTGCTTGGGCGCGTGGCTGCGGAGTTCATGCCCCGCGTGTTTGGGCCGGGGCAGAACGCAGCGATCGATGTCGATCGGTCGAGATGCGCGCTCGAATCAGTGTGTCGGCGCATGAGGGAAAGCGGGCTTGACGCCGGGTCGGTCGAGCAAGTGGCCGAGGGGTTTGTGACGATCGCGGTTGAGTCCATGGCCGCTGCGGTCCGTCGTATTTCGATCGAGCGGGGACGTTCGTTGCAGGGCGCGGCGCTGGTGGGCTTCGGCGGAGCCGGCGGTCAGTGTGCATGCCGCGTCGCCGAAGCGCTCTCGATTGATACCGTCCTGTTGCACCCTCTGGCGGGATTGCTCTCGGCGTGGGGGATTGCACGTGCCGATCGTCGCGTGGTGCGTCGGGCCTCGGTCGAATGTGTGCTCGATGATGTCGGACGAGCACAAGCAGAGCACACCTGTGCGCAGCTGGAGATCGAAGCACGCGAGGAGCTGGGCACGCCCGAAGGGGTGCGTATCGAGCGGCGAGCGGCCTTGAAACTTGCTGACTGGGAACACGGGCTCGACGTTGCACTCGGGCCGATCGAGATGATGCGCGAGCAGTTTGCGCATGCGTGTCGCGCACGCTTCGGCTATGACGTGCCGCGGGAGGATGTGCACATCGCGCACGTGGAAGTTGAAGCGATCTGCCACATTCCGGTGGAGGCGGAGACGTGTGTCGGGCGCGGGCGGCCGGGTTTGAAGGCGGGGCAGGTGAACTTGTGGCTTGCAGGCCGGCGCGAGCGGGTCGACTGGTTTGATCGCGCGTCGCTGCGGGCCGGACAGGTGATCGAAGGTGCGGCGCTGGTGCGGGAGAACGGGGCGACAACCGTCATCGACCCCGGGTGGCGCGCACGTGTGCTCGAAAACGGCGTCCTTCGACTGGATCGGGTCAGGGGCAAGCCGGGCCGACGGTGCGGTGTCGTGCGAGGCGATCAACACCCGGCAGACCCGACGCGGCTTGCGGTCTTCGGGCGCCGGTTCAGCGCCATCGCAGAAGAGATGGGCGCGGCGCTGCGGCGGACGGCGCGATCGGTGAATATGCGCGTGCGGCTGGACTATTCGTGTGCGGTGTTCGATGCGGACGGGGCGCTGGTTGCCAATGGAGAACACATGCCGGTGCACCTCGGCTCGATGAGCGAGAGCGTGCGGCACATCATCCGGGCGCGCGCAGGCGACGTTCGGCCTGGTGATGCGATCTTGCTCAACGACCCCTGGCACGGCGGAACCCACCTGCCCGATCTGACGCTGATCTCACCGTTTTGTGATCAAAGTGGTGTCGTTCGTGCTTTCGTTGCCAGTCGTGGGCACCACGTTGATGTAGGTGGAACCACGCCGGGGTCGATGCCGCCCGATGCGCGCACGATTGAGGAAGAAGGCGTCGTTATTGATAACTTTCTTCTGTGTCGGGATGGTCAGGTCAACCGGGAGGGGCTCAGGGCTTTGCTCTGCGCTGGGCCGCACCCGTGTCGGCTCTGGCAGCGCGTGATGGATGACCTGGAAGCGCAACTGGCAGCCAACCAGCGCGGGCTCGATGGACTCAAGGAACTGGCGGGTGAGTATTCACTCGAAACGGTCTTCGCGTTCATGCGGCACCTGCAAGACCATGCCGAGGAATGTGTGGCGGCGAGGTTGAGGCATCTGCCCGATGGGAATGCGTGCATGTTGCTCGACGGCGGGGGTGCGATCTGTGTTGCGCTGCGCGTTGATCGACAGCGCGGGGCAGTTGAGGTTGATTTTGCCGGCACCTGCGCGCAGCGTGAAGACAATCTGAACGCACCGCCGGCCGTCACACGTGCATGCGTGCTGTATGTGCTGCGATGTCTGATTGCCGACGAGATTCCGCTCAATGATGGGTGTCTGAGGCGTGTGCAAATCTTCACGCCGGAAGGGTCGATGCTGAATCCGCGCCCCGGAGCAGCGGTCGCGGGTGGAAATGTGGAAACGAGTCAGATAGTGGTGGACGCATTGCTCGCAGCAGCGGGGGCGCAGGCTGCAAGCCAGGGCACGATGAACAACCTGACGTTCGGGAATGCCGACGTGCAGTATTACGAGACGATCTGCGGCGGAACAGGTGCCGGGCCCGGGTTTGCCGGGGCGCACGCGGTACATTCACACATGACCAACTCGCGTCTGACCGATCCGGAGATTCTTGAAGATGAGTTCCCGGTGCGGCTGGTGCGATTCGAGCGGCGTGTCGGTTCGGGTGGGCATGGGGCATTTCAGGGAGGCGACGGAGTCGTGCGCGAGCTTGAGTTTTGCGCGCCCGTGACGCTTTCGCTTCTTGCGGGCCGACGGGAACATGCGCCGCCAGGTGTGGCAGGAGGCGGGCCCGGAATGCCGGGAACACAGCACCTGATCGACCGTCAAGGACATGTCATCGAGCTGGCCGGTCGATTCACGCGATCCATCGCAGCGCAGGAGCGGCTGGTCATCCAGACGCCGGGCGGCGGTGCTTGGGGCGCGCGCTGAGTTGCTGTACGAGAGCTCGGTGGGAATGGAGATCAGCTGCGCGTCCGGCGGCGTCGGAGCAGGGCAACGCTGCCAAATCCCAAGAGCGCGATCGTATTAGGGGAGGGAATGGCGCTGTCCCACAAGGCAAAGCCAGTCCCCGCGGGCAGATTGGCAAGCCCCAGGTTGCTGAGTTCGATCAGTTGGCCGTTGGAAAGATCGACTTCATTGAGCGTGATGTGGTATTCACCGTTGCGGCGGATGAAGGCGCCGAACATGCGGCCGTTGAGGATGTCCACCCCGTTTCCGCCGAAGTTGGTGCCGGATTCTCCGACGACGCGAAGATCCGATTCAGGATCCGAGGCGGAAACTGCATAGAAGGTGCGCGAGGTGACATCTGCGAAGACGAACTCATCGGTCAGATCGTTGTACGCCATGCCACCGATCGCAAAGGAGAGGGGGCGAAAGTCGTTGATCTTGGTAAAGGTGTTTGGATCGAGTTCGACGATGACATCGAGCGCGCCCTGATTTTCGACGGCGAAAAGTCGATCATTCGCGAAGGCGATGGAGTTGAAGCGAGTGTGCGCGGTGCCGAGATAGCGTGCGATCGGCTCGTCCTGTCGCATGCCGCGGATTTCGTACATGGAGCCGACGCCGTTGACGCTCGTGTGGGCGAAGATCCGCCCTTCCGCGTTACGGGTCATGCCGAGGAATGTCCAATCGCTTTCGCCATCGGCCATGGAGATGACTTCGGTGGTCCAAGTCTCGGTGTTGGTGATGTAGAGAAAGTGGCTGTGGCCGGTGAGCATGAAGATGTCGGACGATGCGGTTGCCGCGATGCCGGCAAGCATCAGAACGGACACGATTCGAGTGTGCGCAGCCATGAACTCATTCTCCCCGCGAGCGCGGACTCTGACGCTCCTTGTCAAAAGTGCCATCGCTTGGGAAGAATGCAACTCAAGTCCGAGAAAAAACCCACCGTCCACCCAGGTAGGGTGTTCGATGGGTGGAGGCGTGATCTCTTGTATGCGGAGAATCAGCGGCGGCGTCGGGCGGCGAGCATGCCGCCGAGGCCGAGCAGTGCAACTGAGCCGGGTGCGGGCACGAATCCGAATCCGACGGCTCCGCGTTCGGCTTCACCGAGCACTCGCTCGACGGTGAAGTGGCCGGTGTCGAGATCGACCGAGCCGAACACGAGCTGCATGTCTTCGCCACGGATTGCAGTGCCGTAGACAACGCCATCGTGATATTCGAGTCCGTTGGCGCCCCACCGCATGCCGGCGTGACCGATGAGGCGGACGGAGCCGCGATCGCCACCGCCGTCATAGGCAATGCCGTAGAAGGAGTTGGTGCGTGTGTCGGAGACGACGAACTCATTGAGATTCGGGACGTAGGCGAGGCCGCCGATGCCGAGGTCGAATATGCCAAACGAGCCGACTTCGGCAAAGGTGTACGGATTGAGCTCCACGATTTCGTCGAGGGAGCCTTGGAAGTTCTTCACGCCGAACATGCGTTCACCGACGTACGTGAACGAGTGATACGCGGACTGTGTGGAAGCGATGGGATCGAGCCAGAGGTTGCTGGGATTGCCTCGGAGTTGGTAGAAGGTGCCTCCGCCGCTGCTGTTGATGCCGTGGACGAGCACCCGGCCGGTGAAGTCCGTGGAGATGGCGGGGTAGGCTCCGGGTGCGTCTTCGTTCGACGCAGCGAGTTGGAACTCCTTGGGTGCTTCGGTGGCGGAGAAGGTGAACGCTCGCGAGCCGTTGGTGGCAAGGAACGGCGGCGGCGTAATGTCCGCCAGCGCCTGTCCAGCGAACGCCAGGAGAATGAGCGCGGAGATACCGCGCGAAGCCATGGGCTTGTTCATTTCAACGACCTCCAATCTTGAGCTGTCTTGCATGGACCCCTGTTCAGGGCCTCCACTCATAGGATGCCACGTAAGTCGTTGTTTGCCAATGGGTTGTGGTTATTTCTGTGTGAGCTTGGGCAAGATGAGGCGATCAAATGGGGCGCGGTGGGAATCCGGGAAGAGTGGGGGGTTTGGCGCCCGGGTCGGCCGAGCCTCGCTACCCTGTGGCGGATGTCTTTTTCCCATGGATCCAGGGCCGGCAAAGCCATCGCTGCGGCTGCCGAGGCGGTGCAGACGCTGCTATCGGACCCGCGGCAGATCGAGCGGATCGAGCATGTCGCGGCCGTCATCGCCGGGGCGATCAGATCAGGAGGCAAAGTGCTGGCGTGTGGCAACGGAGGCTCGGCCTGCGATGCCATGCACTTTTGCGAAGAGCTGACGGGGCGATTCCGCAACGACCGTCGTGCCCTGCCGGCGATCGCATGTGTCGACCCCGGGCACCTGACATGCACAGCCAACGACTTCGGGTTTGAGTTCGTCTTCTCCCGCTGGATCGAGGCACTGGGTACGCAGGCTGACGTGCTGGTGGTGCTGAGCACGAGCGGGAACAGCCCGAACATCACGCGCGCCGTTGAAGCGGCGGGAAAGCTCGGCATGACCCGCGTGGCGCTGCTGGGTCGCGGCGGGGGAGTGCTTTCCGGGCTGTGCGAGTATCAGTGGATTGTGCCCGGAAAGTCCAGCGAGCGCATTCAGGAGTTGCACATGCTCATTTTGCACACGCTGGTCGAGTGCATCGAGCATGAGCTTGGGTTGTGAGAGTCTCCGGGACGACGGCTACTCGAACAGCATACGACAGAGCAGTCGATGGAAGTGATGGACGCCCTGTTCGCGATCGGGTGAATAGCGCCCGCGGTCGTACAGCCTTGCGCGACAACCCTTCTGCACGGCTTCGACGACGGCTTCATCTTCACGCTCCACGCGATCAAGCTCGGCGCCGGCGCCCCGGCTGAGCTTGCTTGCATCGGCAACGAAGCTGAGGAAACTCACGCGCGTTCTGTCCACGCCGAGCGGCTTGACGATGTTGATCGAAATGCCCCAGGGGTAGACGTTGATCATGGTGTTGGGAAACAGCCACCAGTAGTAGGCTGCGATCTGGCGCCCATGATCAGGTGATGAGGCGGGAAGGTCAAAGCATCCTTCCGTGCTCTTTCCCACGCCCAGTTGCAGGTTGCTCCAGTTGTAGAGTTCGGTCGAGTATTGGCCGTAATCGACGGCCTGGCCGAGGGTCGGGTGCACGAAGGGAATGTGAAATCCCTCGAGATAGTTGTCGCAATAGAGCGCCCAGTTTGCGGCGACGAGGTAATCGCGCGAGCGAGTCGGGTCGAATCGCAACGCTGTGTGATCGAGCCATGCGAGGCGCTCCTGCATGGGCGCGACGATGTCTTCCAGCGGAACGTGCGGATCGAGAGAGGCAAAGATGAACTTGCCCCAGGTTCCGAACTGGACGCGCGGCAGGTCGTCTGAAGGGCCTGGAAAACCGACCACCTTGTCAAACTCCGGCATGAAGGTGCATCGTCCGTTGAGTTCAAATCGGCGTCCGTGATAACGGCAAAGCAGGTTCTTCTCGATGCCTCCGTGTTCGCACACGATTGTGCCCCGGTGCGTACACACGTTGCTCAGACAGTGGAGGGCATCATCGCGGTCGCGAGTGAGCAGCAGCGGCTCATCGAGACAGCCTTCGAGCAGGGTGAACGGATGGGTCTGCCCCGGCACGCGCACATCGTCGATCGTTGCAACCAGCTGCCAGGAGCGGGCAAAGACCCGCTGTCGGCATGCGTCGTAGATCTGCGGGTCGGTGTACGCCCGGCCGGGCAGCGTCGAGGCCTGAGCGATGTCTGCATCGATGGCAAATGGTTCGATCATGCCGCATTGTAACTGGCGCGGTTGCCCCGATCGGCACGTGATATGCTGCCGGAGATGCACGGCAAACCAAGTTTTGGCAAAGTGCCTGAAAGGACCTTGGACAACCAGCGCGTGCGACGCGCGGTCCAGCATGCAGATCCCCTGTCCAGGCGAGCCTTGGTGTGCATCGTCTGGCTCGCAGCGTACGGGTTGCTCTGGATGTCCGGTGTGTGGCGTCCCTTGCCCAGTGCAGCGTGGGTCAACTTTGCGATCATTGGCGCCATTCTGATGGGGACCCTGCCTCCGGTGCGGGTGCGCAATCTGACAGCCGCGGCCGGGTATCTGGCGATTGGCGTAATCATGCAAGTCGTCATCCACAACACGCCGGCTGCGCT
Source organism: Planctomycetota bacterium (assembly GCA_003697045.1). Taxonomy (GTDB): domain Bacteria; phylum Planctomycetota; class Phycisphaerae; order Phycisphaerales; family UBA1924; genus J022. The sequence goes on along the minus strand of RFGK01000213.1, from coordinate 7,453 downwards.
TGTGCTGGTGGTGCTCGGGGCGATCGCACTGGCCAACGGCATCGCCTGTCTGCGCTCTCCCAGCGTGTGATTGCGGATACGATTGCGAGTATTGTCTCCGACATGAACCAGAGCATGGCGTGGGGGCTTTGCGCACGGCACGTGTGCCCCTACAATGCCGGCAAACGCCCTCCCCCGCCCAGGGCGGCGCGGGGAAGAACGAGGATTGCCAGAAAATGCCTTACTACACCAAGCTCGGTGAGATTCCCCGAACACGGCACATCCAGTTTCGTCGGCCTGATGGCGCGCTTTACTCGGAAGAAGTGTTTGGCACGGAAGGATTCGTCGGCCCGACAAGCACGCTCTACCACATCCACCCGCCGACTCAGGTCACGGGCTGGAAGAAGCTCTACCACACCGAGGTCGAATACGTCGAGACCGATGTGATGCGCATGCGTCACATGAAGTCGGCGCCGATGAAGGCACACGGCGACCCGGTCGAGGGACGAAAGGTCCTGCTCGGCAACTCCGACGTTGAGATGTCGGTCTGCGTTCCCGAAAGGCAGATGGACTACTACTACAAGAACGGGCAGGGTGACGAGCTGCTGTTCTTCCACTACGGCTCGGGCACACTCTACACCATGTTCGGCACACTCAAGTTCCACAAGAAGGACTACGTGGTTATTCCCAAGGGAACGATCTACCGCATCGAGTTTGACGAGCTCAAGGATGCCGATCGACAGGAAGGCATGAGCAAATCGGACATGCCGTTCGGCAAGTTCCTGTGTTTTGAGACGGCCAACGGCTCGCACATTCAGCCGCCGCCGCGTTACGTGTCCAAGTCGCACGGGCAGTTTCTCGAGCATGCCCCGTACTGCGAGCGCGACTTGCGCATTCCGCAGCTGCCGTTGACCTATGACGAACAGGGCGAGTTCGAGGTACGCATCAAGGCTCGCAACGCGGTGCATTCATACATCTATCCATACCATCCGCTCGACGTGGTCGGATGGGACGGGTGTTACTACCCCTACTGTTTCAATATTGATGATTTCAGCCCGATCGTGGGCAAGGTGCACATGCCGCCTCCGATCCATCAGACCTTCGAGGGGCACAACTTCGTCATCTGCTCATTCTGCCCGCGTGCGCTCGACTTCCATCCCGAGGCCATTCCCGTCCCGTACAACCACTCCAACATCGATTCGGACGAGGTGCTCTACTACGTCGAAGGAAACTACAAGGCGCGACGCGGCATCGAGTCGGGTTCGATCAGCCTGCACCCGCAGGGTATCCCGCACGGCCCGCATCCCGGCACGGTCGAAGCATCGCTCGGAAAGAAGTTCACCAACGAGCTGGCGGTGATGTGTGATACATTCCGTCCGCTCTATCCGACCAGGCATGCGCTGGAGATCGACGATCCGCACTACCCGGAGAGTTGGCGCACCGATCACTTCGCCCCGGGAGAGGTGCGCGAGGCGGCCGGTCGCGACGAGGCATCGGGCGACGGCCCCGTCAACACGTGGACGTGAGTCCTGCGATCGTCGTGTGTCGGACGAATCGGGATCGGCAAAGGTTCGTGCGCCACGGCCGCGAGCTGCATCCGGGCGCATGACGCGGACCGTCTGCCGCCGGTCGGCCAGACGTGATCAGAGCAGAGGGCAAGCGACGCATGCGCATACTCGCATTTAGTGACATCCACAGAAACCTCTCCGCCGTCGAGGCGCTCGCATCGCGCGCCCGCTCGGCCGACGTGATCATCGGTGCTGGCGACTTTGCCACCAAACGCGAGGGGCTTGAGCCGGTCATCGACGCCATCGCGGCGCTCGATCGGCCGGGCGTGCTGGTCTGTGGCAACGGCGAATCGCCGGACGAACTGCGCAAGGCGTGCGCACAGTACGACCACCTGCACGTTTTGCACGGCTCCGGGGTGATGATCGACGGCGTCGCGTTTTTCGGTATTGGTGGTGCCATTCCACCTACGCCGTTCGGGTCGTGGAGCGTTGACTTTGAGGAATCGCAGGCCGAGGAGTGGCTTTCAGATTGTCCGAGCGGGTGTGTGCTGGTCTCGCACTCTCCGCCGAAGGGTCATTGCGATCAGTCAGCTTTGGGGCAGGTCATTGGAAGCGAGGCCGTTCTGCGCTGTATCGAACGCTGCCGGCCCTCGCACGTGGTCTGCGGGCATATCCACGATTCATGGGGGAAGACGAGCACGCTGGGGGGGACGGCCATTCTCAACGCAGGGCCGAAGGGGGTTGTGTTTGAGCGGTCCTCCGCCTGCAGTTGACGATGCTCGTGTGTCAAAGCACCGGCTGATGCGAGATCCCCGGGCGCTTGACGGACTTTGCCGGCGTGCTGCCGGGCGTGCCCGTGTTCATGGCGCCGTGCGGAGGTGGGGCCTGAAGGCACACAGGATGCACACAGCGGGGTGTGGGAGTTGTGCGCTGCGTTCTCTTTACGTAGCATCCGCTCCGCTGCGCTGGTGCGGCGAATATGTTCGGAGCGACGGTGCCGATCCTTTCTCCCCGACGGGCGATGGTTCTGATGCTGGCAGCGGGTCTGGCTGCGCCCTGGGGATCGGTCGCGGCTGGTCAGCCCGAATCGATGGCGGCGCCCGGCCTGGTTGACTTCAGCCAGGTCGAGATTCCCCTTGCCCCCGTTCAGGGGATGCTGCGATTTCAGGCCGATCGGGCCTTTGTCTGGCGTGAGGGGTCGGTGCAGCGCCTCGTGCTTGAGCGTGACGTGCGCGTTGATCTTGGCCCGGCCAGTTTCGAGGCTGCTCGAGCGGTGATCTGGTTGAGAAGGCTCGGCGCCGGCACCGAGCCGGTGTATCAGGTCTTTGCGTACATGGAGCGTGTGCGCACGCCCAGCGCTGATGCTGCGGTGAGCATTGATGCCGACGCGTTGCCGGTGCGGGCGGTGATCGCGGCCAAGCCTCGGCTTGCCGTCGATGTGCGCGTCCCGACAGCCCCGCAATCGGAAGGGGCCCTCCGACCCGAAGAAGCGACTCTTGCTGCCATGGCGGCTGCTGAGCGGGCGTTGGCGCGCGCACTTGTGCCTGAGCCTCCGCTTGAGCCGGAAGTTGAGAGAATCGATCAGCCCGAGCCAGCGGAACCTGAGCCACAACCTGAGACAGAACCACCAGGTGAAAAGCCCTCCCCGCGTGAGCCGGCAACGGAACAGATCAAGCCGAGTGAACCATCTGCCGGTAAGGAGGAAGAAGCGCAACGTGGACAGTCCGGGCCGGTGGCATCACCGGAGCCGAGCCCGGTATCGGCGGCGCTGTTTCGACCCGAGGGCGTTTTCTACGTCGCGGCCGGTGAGCGCGTCGTCGTGCGGTCGGGCGAGTTCGACTCGGCGGTGATCATCACCGGGGGCATCGTCGTGCAGTACGACGATGGCACCGAGTCTCTGGAGTTGACCGCGCAGCGCGGAGTGGTATTTCTCAAGCCCGGCCCCCTGGCCGAGCGTCTGTCGAGCTTTTCGGCCGAGGACGTGTACGGGCTGTATCTCGAGGGCGAAGTTCGCGCGACCAACGGCAAATACACATTCCGCGCGCCGCGCATCTACTACGACGTGGAGCGTGACCGGGCCCTGGCGCTCGATGCAGTGTTCTGGACGTATGACCAGAGGCTCGGGATGCCGTTGTATCTCCGCGCCGATGCGATTCGCCAGGAAGCGGTCAACCAGTTCTCCGCCAGGAAGGCAACCCTCTCAAACACGGCGTTCTTCAATCCCGAGTTTTCCATCGGCGTGGGCGCGGTGAGCGTGGAACAGCGGGAACGAGATGACGGCTCGCAGCATCTGATCATGGATGCGCGCAACGTGACGCTCAAGGCCGGGCCGGTGCCGTTCTTCTGGTGGCCTCGCTATCACGGCGACCCGGAGCGCATCCCCATTCGCAACCTCGGCTATCGCGATACCAACCGCACAGGCGGGGTCATCACGTCGAAGTGGGATGCGTTTACGCTGCTCGGTATCGAGCCGTGGCGTGATCTCAACGCGATGATCGAAATCGACACGTATTTCGATCGCGGGCTGGGGCTGGGGATCGACCTCGACTGGGCCGGCCGGCGCGGACAGGGAGATTTCTACGGCTACACGTTGCCCGATGATGACGGCGTCGATGTGACCGCACGCGGCACGACCATCGACCGAGACGATCAGGCACGAGGACTTGCGTTTTTCAGGCATCGGGTTGATATGCCCGAGGGATGGACGATTCTGCTCGAGGCGTCGTATGCGTCGGATGAGGCGTTTGTCCAGGCGCTGTTTCCCGAGATTGCCGAGGAATCGCGGGAGCTGACGACGCGCGTGCATGTGCGCAAGACCAACGCAAACGGGCAGTTCTACGCGGAAGTCGAAGGCGCGGTCAACGACTTCATCATCCCCGAGCACCAGATGCAGGCGCCCGGGTACATGGTGGACAAGCTGCCCGAGATCGGGTACATCTCCATTGCCGAAGATCTCTTGCCTGAGACGCTGCCCGGGCTGCTCAGCTACACCTGGCAAGCGTCATACGCGCAGATGCGGTTTCGATTCAGCGAGGTCGATGCCTCCAGTCTGGGCTATACGCGCGATGTTCTCGCGCAGCGTGCTTTCGGGATCGACTCGGACCAGTCGCTGGGTGACTTGTATCGGTCGATGGGGCTCGACGAGTCGCTGGTCAATCGGTTTGATACGCGGCACGAAGTATCGGCCCAGCTGCAGAGTGGTCAGATTCTTGTGACGCCGTTTGTGGTTGGGCGCGTGACGATTTATGACGATGACTTTCAGGCCTTCAGCCCGGACGAGAGCGACAACGTGCGGCTGTGGGGCGGAGCCGGGGTGACGCTCGCCACGTCGATCCACCATATCGATCGTTCGATCGAGAGCGATCTGTTCGACCTGCACGAGCTTCGTCACATTATCGAGCCGAGCGTGACGCTGTTTCATGCCGACACGACCATCGACCGCGTGGATCTGCCGGTGTACGACGACGAGGTCGAAGCTCTCAACGAAGGTTCGACCGTGCGGTTGCGACTCGGGCAGACCTGGCAGACCAAGCGGGGTGGCCCCGGGCGCTGGCGATCGGTCGACCTGCTCGAGTTCAACGCCGAGTATGTGTGGCATTCAGCCGATACCGATCCAACGAGCCCGATCGGTCGGTTTTACACTGCAAGACCAGAGCTTTCGGTGCCTGGTGAGTATCTCCGGGCCGAGAGCGTGCTCAGACTCACCGAAGTGGTCGCACTTGCCGGCGAGACGATCTACGACCTGCGTCTCGATCAGCCTGCGCGATCGAGCATAGGGGCGCTTATCGAGCACACGCCGGATTTCAGGACGACGGCCGAGATCCGGTACCTCAACAGTCAGAATGTGACCTACGGACGGCTGGGCGCCCAATACCGGCTGACCGACAAGTATCGATTCTTCGCAAACACGACGTACAACTTCGACCGCGAAGATTTCCAGACCTTTTCGTTCAACTTTCTTCGTCGCTTCACCATCGGCGAGCTGGGGCTGCAGGTGATCTACAACAACATCCGCGGCGAGACCAGCCTGGGCTTTACGTTTACGCCATTTGGACAGTCAAGTGCGCGCATCGGTGGTGCGCCCGGACGGGGCACCGCATCCGAGAGTGGCTTTGGAAGCTGACGCGTGCTGCCATGCCGCCTGCAACGCCGGCGTGTTGGCCTGGATGACCAGAGCGATTCGGCCTGAGATTCTGCGCGAAGATGGGCAATTGCCCCGTTTGGGCCCAGGCATCGGGCAGGGATCACCCGTCCGGTTCAAGGGTCTGATTCTGCCGGGCTTCGCGTTCGATCGCTTCCTTGTGCTGGCCCCAGGCGTACATGACCATGGCTGCGGGAATGGCAAACTTCTCGATCGCAGACTGCCCGAGCTGGTTCATGCTGGTGGTCCGTCCCCGTCTGACATCGCTTGTCATGTCGCGTACGCCGTTTTCGAGTGATTTGAACAGGCTGCCCCACAGCATGAACTCGTCGTCGGAGTCGGGGAGAACTTGTCGGGCCCCGGGCAGGTTGGTGGGGAGCATGAGATACCAACCGTCCTGCTGCTGCTGGATGAGCAGGCCCCAGGGCTGGAGCAGGGGCTTGTTGTCATACATGACGCCGTAGGTGTCGTCGGCGATGTAGATCACATCGAGCTTGTCGCGGTGTTGGTTCAACCAGCCGAAGGGATCGGCGAAGATGCGCTTGGCCATGGCGCGAAACTGGGCTCCGTCGTCTCGGCCATCGCGTCGGTTGCGATCACGCCCGAGCATGGCTTCGATAAGCGATTGCCCACCGTCTGCTTCGATCTGCGCGCGAAGCTCGGCCAACTCCTCGGGAAACTTCTCAGCCACCACACTGGAAAGCTCTTCCATCGCATCTAGTGCCAGCCCGATCTGGTTGAGCAGGCTGCGCATCTGGACGTTTTCCGCATAGACCAACTCGGTGAGGCGCTCTGCTTCGCCGTTCTGTACCATCAAGACGGCCGAGTCGATGACAGCTTCAGGCGAGCTGCGGCTGTAGGCCTGCGGGGGCTTGGAACAGCCGCCCAACCCCAGCAGTATCCCGACCATGAGAAATCGAACCACGCGCATAGCATTCCCCCCGTCCACAAGAGTCTACCCGATTTACTCTTCGTAGGAACCGGCCCATAGAGTTTCACATGCGCGTGATTCTCAACGGCGAGCCGACCGAGTTGCCCGAACACACCACCGTCCGGGAGTTGATCGAGCGTCTTGGCCTGGCAGCTGCGATTTGCGCAGCCGAGGTCAACAAGCAGGTTGTTCCCCGCGCCGAGCACGATCAGCACACCCTCCATGACGGGGATACGGTGGAAATCGTCACGCTCGTGGGCGGCGGGTAGGCTCGACGAGCATTCGTCGCTGCTACGCTTTGGACATGGGAACACTGACAACCACTGAGCCGGGGCTCGAACCATGGCACATCGCCGGGCGCTCGTTTTCCAGCCGTTTGCTGGTCGGAACGGGCAAGTACCGCACGTTTGAACTCATGCAGCGGGCGCTGGACGCTTCGGGGTGCGAGATCGTCACAGTCGCGGTCCGGCGTGAGAGGCTGATCAATGAGCAGGGACAGAGCCTGCTCGATTTCATCGACACCAACCGGTACACGATTTTGCCGAACACTGCCGGATGTTTTTCGGCCGAGGATGCGGTGCGTGTCGCCCGACTCGGCCGCGAGCTGCTCGATCAGATCGGAAACCCCGGCAAGGACTGGGTCAAGCTCGAAGTGCTGGGGGACAGGAAGACGCTTTTGCCCGACCCGGTCGGGACACTCGAAGCGACCCGGACGCTCGTGGCCGACGGTTTCCAGGTGCTCGTGTATACCTCGGATGACCCGATCAGTGCGCAGCGGATCAAGGATGCCGGTGCCGCAGCGGTCATGCCCGCGGGAAGCCCCATCGGCTCCGGCCAGGGCGTGCTCAACCGAAACAACATCGTCCTGTGTCTCGAGCTGCTCAAGTCCGGCGA
>RFGK01000212.1 GCA_003697045.1 Planctomycetota bacterium | reverse complement strand
CGCAGCCCGGGCGTGTCGTCCCGCCTGGCCGAAGATCTCCACCATCAGATCGCTCGCGCCGTTGGCAACTTTGGGCTGATCGCCGAAGCCTGGTTCCGAGGCGACAAAGCAGCCCAGCCGGACCACCCGGCGGATCCGATCAATGGAGCCCAGTTCCGCAGCGGCGACCGCCAGGGCGTTGAGCCCGCAGAGGCGAGCCGCTTGGGCTGCACGCTCGATCGACGCTGCACCCGGCATGGTGCCTTTCAATACAACCGACCCGTTGTCGATCGGGATCTGCCCGGAAACGAACAGGAGGTTTCCGGACCTCACCGCCGGCACATACGAAGCCACTGGTTTTGGGGGTGTTGGGAGCGTGATTCCCAGCTCGGCAAGCCGATCGCTTGGATTTTGGTTGGAATTCATGGATCATCCTGGTCAAAAAAGGGCTTTTGGTGGCGATGGAACCGCTTGCGTGTTGTGTTCGGATAGGATAATGTCTGTGACGTTGTGCACAACATGGCTGCGTGTGGGCATATGACTGATCACTGCCCTCATTGGCGGACCTTTCCGCCGGAGTATTTCCGCTCCACATGCGGCCGACAATCCGAGCCCGCGACGATACGGGGTGATCGTCGTCGGTGAGATTGAGCTCGGTAGAGCATGGGGCGGCGGTCGCCACATGTTTCATCGAAGCTCGGCCCCAACGTCTGAGGTCTCGGCGTCGAGGCCTGGTAGTTGGACCGTCGCGTGTGCGACCAAGTGTGGAGTGTCAGAATATGAATCAGAAGACTCGTCGTAGTGGTTTTACGCTGATCGAGCTGCTCGTGGTGATTGCCATCATCGCGCTGCTCATCGGCATCCTGCTTCCTGCCTTGAGCAAGGCCCGCAAGACGGCCCAGCAGCTCAAGGATTCGACGCAGATCCGCAACATTCTCCAGTCCATGGCGGTGTTCGCCAACTCGAACCGCGACAGCTACCCGCTGCCGAGCCGTCTGGACAAGGGCGACAAGACCATTGATCCGGGTGGACAGAGTTCGGTCGTCAAGGACACGACCCGCAACATCTTCTCGATCCTTGTCTACGATGGATCGATCCCGACGGAAATGTGCATCGGGCCGACCGAGCCGAACGGTCAGTACGAAACCTACAAGGACTACGAGCTGAGCGAGCCGCAAGGTGCTGCTGAGCCTGAGTTTGCGCTGTGGGATCCCAAGTTCTCCGCCACGCCGCTCTGCTCGACTTCGAGCACGGCTGTGCCTGACCAGAACGATCAGGGCAACTTCTCGTACGCTCACACCATGCCCTTCGGCAAGCGCAAGTCGCAGTGGAGCAACAACTTCAGCGCCACCCAGGCAATGCTTTCCAACCGTGGGCCCGAGTATGAACTCAACGGCAGCCCGCAAGACGGCACTTGGGAGCTCATCCAGGGCCCGACCGGCGATCAGTCCAACACGCTGCTCATCCACGGCAACCGCACGAAGTGGGAAGGGCTCGTCGGCTTCAACGACGCACACGTCGACTTCTCGCCCGAGCCCGATCCCGAGAAGCTGATCTGGTCATTCACGAATCTGACCGACGAGTTCAAGACTCAGCCGGACAACATCTTCGTCAACGAGGACGATGCAGATCGCATCGAGGTCACCTCGCAGAACGAGGAGTTCAATCAGCGCAATGCGTGGCTGCGTCAGGTGTATGACGTGACCGCCAACGGCAACAATGTGACGGTCGAAATCTTCATCGACTGATCGCCCTGTCTCATCGTTGATCTTGAGAGCCCGCGGATCTCCGCGGGCTCTTTTTTTGGTACCGACCCGAGGCCGGGCCGGCGGTGGGAGCGTCGAGCAGAGCGTTCGATACGGGTTGCCTTGCTGCTTCAAAGCGGGCGAGGTTGCAACGGCTGCCCCGGCGGACCAAGCCGAACGGTGCGGTCTGCCGGGGATGACAGAAAGATCACGCCGTGCACCAAGGTTCGGGCGCACTCTGCTCTGCGGTTCGGGTCCGGCGGCTCTACACTCCGACCATGATTGACGCGACTTCCCGCACCGGCGACATCGCTCGCTGGTCCAACATGCTCATACCCACGACGCGCGAAGCGCCCGCGGATGCCGAAACGCCCAGCCACATCTTCATGGCGCGTGCCGGGTTCATTCGCAAGGTCACCGCCGGTGTCTATGCCTATCTGCCCCTCGGATATCGCGTGTTGCGCAAGGTTGAGCAGATCGTCCGTGAGGAGATGGATGCGGCCGGGTGTTGCGAGTTGCTGCTGCCTGCGCTCATGCCGCTGGAGTTGCTCAAGCCCACCGGCCGCGATGAAGCCTACGGCGAGTTGCTCTTCCGCCTCGACGACCGACATGGGCGAGGTCAGTTTCTCGGCCCCACCCACGAAGAAGTCATTACAGACATCCTGCAAACCAGCGTGTCAAGCTACAAGGCGCTGCCTCTGACGGTCTACCAGATACAGACCAAGTACCGCGACGAGTTTCGCCCACGGGCGGGGCTGCTGCGCTGCCGCGAGTTCATCATGAAAGATGCGTATTCGTTCCACCTCGATGTCGAGGGGCCGGGAGGACTCAACGAGACCTATGACCGGCTTTACCAGGCCTACACCAGCATCTTCACGCGGTGTGGGCTGGATTTTTCGGTCGTCGAGGCCGAGAGCGGGCCGATCGGTGGCTCGGCCAGTCACGAGTTCATGGTCAACTGTGAGAACGGTGAAGATACGATTCTGTTCTGCCCCGAGTCCGGCTACGCCGCCAATGTCGAAAAATGTGAAATCGGGACCCGTCCAGCGCCCGCGGAGGGCTGGTTCGTCGGCGAGCCCACGGGCGAACTCGAAGAGGTCCACACGCCCGACTGCCCGGCGATCGAAGATGTCAGCCGGCTGCTCAAGGTCAAGCCCGACTGCATGCTCAAGACCGTCGTCTTCAAGGTCGTGCCGCGCAATGAGGAGGAAGCAAAGGCCTATCCGGGCGACTGGTGGGTCGTGGCGTGCGTGCGCGGCGATCATGAGGTGAACGAGGGCAAAGTCCGCGATTTGTCGGAATGTCAGCTCGAGCTGGCCGACGCGGACGAGGCCCGGGCTGCCGGGTTTGAGATCGGCTTTGTTTCGCCGCGTGCAGCCATTGGCAAGGATCAGACGCTGCTGATCGTCGACCCCGACGCGGCGGTGGGCTTTGACGAAGCAAAGGGCAAGCCCAAGTTTTGGGTCACTGGAGCCGATCGAAAGGACTATCACATCAAGCATTTCAACTGGCAGCGTGATCTGGGCAAGGACCCGGTTGCGGCGTTGGCCGAGCGGGACTGCAAGTTCATGGTGGGATCGATCCGCAACGCCGAAGCGGGCGATCCAAGCCCCAGGGCCGAGGGGGCCGTGCTCCAGGCCCGGCGTGGCATCGAGGTCGGGCACATCTTCAAGCTCGGCGACAAGTATTCCAAGGCCATGGGCTTCGAGATTCTCGATGCTGACCAGAAGCGTGTGCCCGTCATCATGGGCTGTTACGGGATCGGCGTTTCCCGCACGGTGGCAGCCTGCGTCGAACAGAGCTGCGATGACGACGGCATCATCTGGCCCGCGCCCATCGCTCCGTTTCACGTCATCATGACGCTCATCAAGCCGGACGAGAGAATTCTCAGCGTGGCCGACGACGTGGCACGCGAGTTGGCCAGGTGCGGGCTCGACGTGCTCATCGACGATCGGGAAGAACGGCCGGGCGTGAAGTTCAAGGACGCCGATCTGGTCGGCATGCCCGTGCGTGTCACGATCGGCGCCAAGGCTCTGGCCGATGGCAACGTTGAGATCAAGCACCGCCGTGACAAGGGCAAGGGAGAGTTGGTGCCCGTGGCAGAGGCTGCGGGTCGGTGTCAAGCGCTGCTGGCAATGTGAGTTCGATCAGACGCGCTCATAGTGTGCCGTCATGAAGGTGCTCCACTGCCCATCGTCGCCGAGAATGCTTGAACGCATGATGCGTTTTCCCTGCGGCGTAAACTCGGTGGTGTCACGGTAGCGGGCTGTCTTGCCAGGCTCGGTCAGGTGTGGCCCCTCGGTTTCGAGCGTGAGGATTCGTTCGGCTTCATCGAGAAACCCTCGATAGATGAACATGTGCGTCATCATGGAGCCGGTCCAGGTCCCGACGAATTGTCCCTGAGCAGGGTCATAGCCGAGAATCGTGACCCAACGCGCTTCTCCGCCGCCGGGCATCTCACCGCTGCCGTCGCCGATGATCCAGGTCTCTCCGATGAGCTGGACGGATTCCCGTCCGTCCGAGCTGAGGGCCTGGCCGTCCGGGCCTGCTGGACAAACGCTTTCAAAGGTCCACTGGCCGACAAAGTTCCTTCTGAGCCATTCGTGCTGTTTGAGAACTTGCATCTTCTCCATCGCGTGCTCCTTGTGACGAGCGTTCCTGTTGATTG
>RFGK01000211.1 GCA_003697045.1 Planctomycetota bacterium | reverse complement strand
CGATGACGTGCGGGCAGCGCTCGACCTGCTCCGTCTGCTCGTGCGCGAGCCGTTCATCGATCAGGTCGCAGCCATCGACATTTCCGGGCTTGCAAGAGACAAGCCGATCGTCATTTACACAGACCACGAGACGCGCGTCGTCTGGGGGGCCGCGCCAAACACCTTCCGCCCGGGCGAAGTCAGCGACGAAATCAAACTCAAACGCCTGCGGGAGCTTTTCGAGCGCTACGGCCGCATTGACGCAGGCAGCGAACTCGTCGAGATCCACGCCCACGTCCCATTGCGATTGCCTGCCGACAGTGAACCGTGATGGCTGCAGACCGTGACATCTTCGGCAAGACCCCACGCCGGCATGCCAACTGGGATCATCGCCGCGGCGAACCCCGCACCTTCGCCCTGGCATGGACCATCTTCCTCATGCTCGCAACGCTCGTCATGTTCAGCACCCTCGGCGCTGCTCGCGTGGTCACCATCGACATCTACAGGCCGGCCGTTCAAGCGCTGTTGCTCACTATCACCGCGGGCATCGTTGTGCTCTGGCCGATGACCCGGCTCAGCCAGGAATCGCCCCGAACCGACATCTGTGGCTCCATCGCCCGCGACCTCGTCGTCCTGCTCGTGCCCACCCAGGCGCTGATCTGGCCTCAGACGCTCCGCATGCTCGGCGCATGGCCTCTGTCCCAAACCGCGGCGCTGTCCGTCAGCCAGGCAAGCTGGGCAATCGTCATCGGAGGCATCCTCGCCCTTGCTCTCATATTCGATCCGCGCGGGCGAGACATCGTCCGCGGCGCGTGGATGGTCGTCATACTCCTGCTCGTGCTCGGCGTGCCCATGCTCCAGGTGCTTCTGGGCGCCATCGGTCCCGCCGCCAGCACCGACCATTCCGCCGCTGCGTTCATGTGCTCCCCGTTGCTCGCAGCGTTTGAAATACTCGGAGATCACGACACGCCAACCATTCCCACGCACTGGTTTGCCATCGGATTGACCGCCTTTGTCGGCTCCATCCTGTGGGCGACGGCATGGCTTGTCGAACTCGCCCGGACGAAGGAAAGCGCATAGGCTCACCGATTGTGCACACTCCGTCGCGTGCGCGGCGGGATCGGAGAATCGGCATGGATTTCCTCACTCCCGACGAGAAACGCAAACTGGAAACCCGACTCGAAGAACTCCGCGCTAATCGCCCGCGCCTCTCACAGCGCATCGCCGAGGCGCGCGCACTCGGCGATCTCAAGGAAAACGCCGAGTACCACTCCGCACGCGAACAGCAGGGGCTCGAAGAAGCCGAGATCCGACGCATCGAAGAACGCCTTGCACGAGCCCACGTCATCGACGACAACTCCAGACGAGCCGAGGATGTCGTCTTCCTGGGATCCACCGTCAAGCTGCGGGAGGTGTCCTCGGGCGATGTCGATGTTTACAGGCTCGTCGGCGAGGCCTCACGCGATCCTTCATCCGACGTCATCGAAGTGACCGCCTCGAGCCCCATGGGCGAAGCGCTGATGAAGGCCCGCGTCGGCGAGCAGATCCGCGTCAAGGCACCCAGAGGCATCAAGACCTTCGAAATCGTCGAGCTGCTCTGATCGACCGCGCTCCACCTGATCGCCGAAAAAACACACCCTCCGGACAAACTGCCCGGAGGGTGTGGATAACCTGTGGACAACAATGGTCAGTGCGCCACCGGTGCCGGCGTCAGACGCGTCGGACGATCCACATACAACACGAGACGGCCGATGTCCTCCGGCAGCGCCCGGAAATGCTGGTTGCGGGCAACCGCCAGATTGTTGTAAACCTCGTGGGACGTGTACCCCAGCGTCGTCAGCTCCGGCGTAAGCCTGGAACGCAGATGGGAAATGCTGGTCTTCTGTGCTCCGGTGCATCCGGTCAGCGCCGATCCAAACGCCGCGGTCGCGAGCAGTGAAGCAACGAGAGCAAAGCGACGGTTCTTCATGGTCTGCTTCCTGTCTGGAGGTTGAGGTGCATTCTGGCGACCTCGGCGAGGCCCGTGCCGGCGTGATTGTGCCCTCCGCCAGGCAAAAGGTCAAATTGCACCACCCACCCTTTACGCCCCACCCCCGGCCCGTGTTTCTTCAGCACACAACGAATCCTCAACCAATCTTCTCACCTTTTTTCCCTGCTCCCTCTCGACGCGGACAGGCCCACTCGATAGCTTGAACCACACAGGCCGTGTCATCGGCTCCAGCCGGTTCGGTTCCATGTCCGAGCCTTTGAAAACCTCGAACGGGAGCCCGGAGCTCGTGCAATGGACACGCCTCCTTCGCGTGGACGTCCGGATGGCGAGACAAAGGCACCCACCTAGATTCGGGGTTCGGACATGCCGTCGCTGGTTGGCGCCGATGGTGCTGCCTGTGCCGATCTTGACGCCTCCTCGTCCCCCAAATCTTCATCTCACCCCCAGTTGGGGGAGAAATGAGTCGATCGGTCGGGCATGAGCAGCGTTGCAGGCCCCTCGCCCGAGTTGTCCCGCGCCGTCGCGGTCGCCGTCGTCAAGAAAGTTTTTGACCAAGCCAAGTCCCAAGGCGACGCCGCGGTGAAGATGATCCAGTCCGCCGCCAAGGCTTCACAAGCCCGGCCCTCGGGTCACTCGGGCAGCCTCGACGTGATCGCATGATGCCGACAACCTGACCGTTCCCAAAGAATCTGCTGCCAATTCGGCAGCAGTTCGGGTCATCAAGCGCCAAAAAACTCCGCATACGGACCAATCGCCCGCGGCCCGCAGATTGCACAGATCCTCCTTCGCGTTTCCCTCGCTGAAAGGAGCATTCTCGTGCGCATGGACCGCTTTACCACACTTGCCCAGCAGGCTCTGGCCGACGCACAGGCCGACGCTGTGCGTCGTTCCAATCCTGAAGTCAACGGACTGCACATCCTCGGTGCCCTGCTCAAAGACCAGAACGGCCCGACGTGGTCGCTCTGCGCCCGCATGGGGGCCGATGTGCCTCGTCTTGCCTCGCTGACCAACAGCGAGCTCGATCGACTTCCAAAGACCAGCAGCGGCGCAGGCTCAAGCGGACGAGCGGTGCTGGAAATCCTCACCGCTGCCGACGCCGAGGCAAGTCGCATGAAAGACGCCTACGTCTCCACAGAGCACCTTGTCCTCGCCCTGACCGACAAGCCCGGACCGGCCAAGGAGCTGCTCAGTCTGCTCGGGATCGACCACGAGATCGCAAAGAAGACCATCGAACAGGTGCGCGCCCAATCCGGTGTCGCCAACATCTCCGACCAGAACGCCGAGTCCAACTTCGAGGCGCTCTCCCGCTTCGGCATCGACCTGACCGAAAAAGCCCAGCAGGGAAAGCTCGATCCGGTCATCGGCCGCGACGAGGAAATACGCCGGTGCATGCAGGTGCTCAGTCGCCGCACCAAGAACAACCCCGTGCTCATCGGTGAACCCGGCGTCGGAAAAACCGCCATCGCAGAGGGCCTTGCCCTTCGCATCGTCAACGGCGACTGCCCCGAGGGAATGCTCGGCAAGCGCATCATCGCGCTCGATGTCGGCCAGCTGCTCGCGGGAGCCAAATATCGCGGCGAGTTCGAAGAACGTCTCAAGGCCGTGCTGCGCGAAGTGCAGGCAGCCGAGGGCGAGGTCATCCTGTTTATCGACGAGTTGCACACCGTCATCGGCGCCGGGGCTGCCGAGGGCGCGGTCAGCGCCGGCAACCTCCTCAAGCCCGCGCTGGCCCGGGGCGAGCTGCGCTGCATCGGCGCGACCACCCTCGACGAGTATCGCAAGCACGTCGAGAAGGACCCCGCCTTCGAGCGACGATTCCAGCCGATCTACGTCGATCAGCCCACCGTCGAAGAAACGGTCGCCATTCTTCGCGGGCTCAAGGAACGCTACGAGGCGCACCACGGCGTGCGCATCCTCGACTCGGCCATCCTCGCCGCTGCAAACCTGAGCCATCGATACATCGCCGATCGTTTTCTGCCCGACAAGGCCATCGACCTCATCGACGAGGCTGCCAGTCGGCTTCGCATCGAAAACGACAGCATGCCGACTGAGCTTGACGAGCTGCGACGCCGAATCATGCAGCTTGAGATCGAGCGCGAAGCGCTGAAGATGGAAAACGCCGAAACGCGGCGGGCAGAAGGTACAACCTCAGACACAGGATCGCGCGAGCTCGAACGCATCGAACGCGAGCTCGCCGAGCTGCAGGAAAAAAACCGCGCGCTCACCGCGCAGTGGGAAGAGGAAAAGAAAGACCTCGAGGCGGTCAAAGCCATCAAGGAGAAGATCGACGCCAAAAAAATCGAGCTCGACCAGGCCCAGCGCCGCGGCGACCTCGAAGCCGCTGCACGCATCCAGTACGGCGAAATGCGCGAGCTCCAGGAACAACTCGAAAAGGCCGAAAAAGCCCTCGACGAGCGACAAGCACGTGGCGACGCGCTCGTCAAGGAAGAAGTCGACGCCGAGCAGATCGCCGAAATCGTCTCACGCTGGACCGGCATTCCCGTCAGTCGCCTCGTCGAAAGCGAACGCGAAAAACTCGCCAACATGGAAGAACACTTGCGCAAGCGCGTCGTGGGGCAGGACGACGCCCTGCGCGCCGTGGCCGACGCCGTTCGTCGCTCCCGCGCCGGGCTCTCTGACCCCAACCGCCCCATCGGCAGCTTCCTCTTCCTTGGCCCGACCGGAGTCGGAAAAACCGAAACCTGCAAGGCCCTGGCAGAGTTCCTCTTCGACACCGAAGACGCAATGGTGCGCATCGACATGTCCGAGTACATGGAAAAACACGCCGTCTCCCGGCTCGTCGGCGCACCTCCGGGCTACGTGGGCTACGAAGAAGGCGGCGTGCTCACCGAGGCCGTTCGCCGCAGGCCCTACTGCGTCATCCTCCTCGACGAAGTCGAAAAAGCCCACCCCGACGTGTTCAACGTCCTGCTTCAACTGCTTGACGACGGACGACTGACCGACGGCCAGGGACGCACCGTCGATTTCCGTAACACCATCGTCGTCATGACCAGCAACCTGGGCAGCCAGAAGATCCAGGAAATGACCGAAGCCGGGGCCGAAGACTGGGAAATCGAAGCAACCGTCCGCGACATGATCCGCCGCGGGCCCGGCGCCGACATCGCCGGCAAGGGACTCCGCCCCGACATGGAATCCGGCGAGGTCCACGCCTCCTTCGGCGTGGGTCTGCGCGAACAGTTCTTCCGCCCCGAGCTGCTCAACCGCATCGATGAAATCGTCGTCTTCCACCAGCTCGGACGCGAAACCCTCTCGCAGATCCTCGAAATCAGACTGCAGGACCTGCGCAAACGCCTGCGCGAACGCGAGATGGAGATCGAGCTGACCGAAGCGGCCAAAGCCGAGCTTGCCAACGAAGGCTGGGACCCCGCCTACGGCGCCCGACCCCTCAAGCGCACAATCCAGCAGAGGATCGAAAACCCCCTCGCAGCCAAGATCCTCGCCGGCGAGTTCAGTTCCGGAGACACCGTGCTGGTCGATTATCAGGGCAAGAGCTTCACGTTCAGCCGAAAGGAGTGATCGGCCCGGTCGCAAGCACGCCCCACTCGCACTGGTCGGACTCGTTCAGTCTTGTCCGACCAGTGCCGCATTGGTCGGAAAGCGCTTCATCGCCGCGAGCAGTTGTTCAATCTGCTGTGGCGGGGGCATGTTGAGCATCCGCCGTCGCAGGGCCGTGACCGTCTGCAGCGTCTTGGGATCAAGCAGCAGATCTTCCTTGCGCGTCCCGCTTGCTGCCAGATCAATCGCGGGGAAAAGCCTCTTCTCGGCCACGCGACGGTCCAGAATCAACTCCATGTTGCCCGTGCCCTTGAACTCCTCGAAGATGACCTGATCGCCCTGGCTTCCCGTATCTACCAGGCACGTGGCGATGATCGTCAGGCTCCCGCCCTCGTCGGTGTTCCTCGCAGCACCGAAAATCGTCTTGGGTATCTCCAGCGCCTTCGAGTCGATTCCTCCGCTCATCGTGCGCCCGCTGCTTGCATGCTTGCGGCTGCGGTTGAACGCCCGACCCACGCGCGTCAGTGAATCAAGAAACACCACCACGTGCTTGCCCGCCTCGACCATCCGCTTGCACCGTTCCAGCGTCAGCACCGAAATCTGAATGTGACGCTCGACATCATGATCATTGCTTGAGGCGATCACGCTGACGCGCTCCGGCTCCCACGGATGCTCCCATACCCCGTCGCGATTCGGACGAACAAACGAGCGCTTGAAATCCGTCACTTCCTCCGGGCGCTCGTCTATGAGCAAAAAGAAAACGCTCACATCAGGATGATTGATGAGCACCGCCCGACCCATGTCCTTGAGCAGCGTCGTCTTCCCCGCCTTGGGAGGGCTGACAATCATCGCACGCTGCCCGCGGCCGATCGGGCAGAACAAATCTATCAACCGGCACGCCGGCGGACACCCCTCATACTCCAGCGTCAGCCGCGGCTGTGGATCGATCGACGTCAAATCCTCAAAACGGGTGCACGTCTTGAACGCTTCCGGGTCCATCCCCTCGATCGAAACAAAACTCTCAACCACAGGCCGCGGAGCGCGAGGCCCCGCTGATCTCCCCCGGCGACGACGCCGGGGCTTGCGCTGCCCAACTTCCACCGTGACCTCAAGTCCATTGCGCAGCGGCAACTCCTGCCCAAACGCAAGGGGCACGAATGGATCATCGGCACTTTCTTTCAGGGTCGCATCATCTCCGAGCTGACGAACACGCCCTTCCGCGCGCTCCGGCCACTCGAGGATGCCGGTCATCGTCTTGTGTGACATACTCAGTTGTCGTCGCCGTGGGCAGTTTGCCCGTTCTCGGACCATTCATTGGCCCGTGCCGGTTTACGCTCACTCATATCCAAAGATTCCGGCCCATCGATTTGAGCATCCACACCGCCCCGTGTCAAGTTTCTTGTCAAACGCACCCCGCAGGACAAAAGAGCTACCATGCCGCCGGTGTGGGTTCCATGAAGCTGATCAAGGGCATCAAGGTCGCCTCCGGCATTGCCATAGGACGAGCCTTCGTCATCGACGATATTGCGCTGCCGCGCGTCCCCCGACGCAACATCGACCCCGACGCCATCGAGCATGAACTCGAACGCTTCGAGCACGCACGACGCGCTGCAATTGATGAGCTCAACCTCGTCCACGCCGAAGCTCGCAAGGAGATGGGAGACGAATCCGCCAAAATCTTCCTTTTCCACATCGGCATGCTCAATGATCCCGCACTGCTCAAGCCCATCCGCACGATGGTCCGCGACGAGTTGATCACGCCAGAGTTTGCCGCAGCGGAGACCTTCCGAAGATGGATCGAACGCTTCACGGCCAAGGAAGACTCCGCCTTTCAAACCAAAATCAGCGACCTCTACGACCTCGCACGCCGACTGATCGGAAAGCTCGTCGGCGATCGCCTCAACGCCATGGATGAGGAGCTCGCCGGGCCGACAATCATCGTCGCCAGCGAGTTGACCCCAAGCCAGACCGTCGCATTTGACCGCTCACGCGTCGTCGGGATGGCGACCGAACTCGGTGGCACCACCAGCCACACCGCCATCGTCGCACGCGCCCTCGGCCTGCCCGCCGTCGTCGGCTGCCAGGGACTTTGTGCCGCCGTCTCCGACGGCGTCACGCTCATCCTCGACGGCGATCGCGGACGCGTCATCGTCGACCCCGACGAAGATACCATCGAGCAATATCAGGGGTACATCCGACAAGCCCGGGAGTTCGTCCGCTCGCTCGATGACCTGGCCTCCAAACCCGCCGTCACACGCGACGGCGTCGAGATCGAGCTGCTCGGAAACATCGAGTTCCCGGATGAAGCGTCCAAGGTCCTCGAACGCGGAGGCACCGGCGTCGGACTCTATCGCACCGAGTTCCTCTACCTCACCGGTTCCCACGAACCCACCGAAGAAGAACAGTTCCAGGCATACAAGCGCTGCATCGACCTGCTTGAGGGCCGACCCCTCACCATTCGCACGCTCGATCTCGGAGCCGACAAGTACACCCAGATGCGCACAGCCATCCCCGAACGCAACCCCTTCCTCGGGCTGCGCTCCATCCGATACTGCCTTGCAAACTTGCCGATGTTCCGCACCCAGCTGCGAGCGCTGCTCCGCGCCTCGGCACTCGGTCCAGTGAAAATCATGCTGCCTCTGGTCACTTCAGTCCATGAGTTCCGAAGGACACGCTACCTGCTTCGCGACGCGATGGAAGACCTCGACGACCTGGGCATCCCCTACAATCCGGATATCCCGGTCGGAATCATGGTCGAAGTCCCCGCAGCCGTTTTGCTGGCCGATGCCTTCGCTCGCGAAGTCGACTTCTTCTCCATCGGAACCAACGACCTGATCCAGTACACCCTCGCCGTCGATCGAACCAACGAGCGACTCGCGTCGATGTATCATCCCACACATCCGGCCGTGCTCAGACTCGTGCGCATGGTCGTCAAAGCCGCACGCCGAAAGAACATCCCCGTCTCATGCTGCGGAGAAGCCGCCGGGGATATCGAGTTCGCCCCTTTGCTGCTCGGTCTCGGCGTGCGTACCCTCTCCATAACATCGTCCAGCATCCCGCTCGTCAAACGCCTGATACGCAGCGTGACGATGAAACAGTGCGAACGCCTCGCCAAAAAGGCGATCACGTTCGATTCAGAGCTCGAGGCGGGGGCCTATCTCCGCACTCGAGTCAGAAAAATCGTCCCCGAGGCCTTCGAAGGGCGTGCCGGAGAAGAATGAGCCGGGCCTTGTGCCCGCGCCCACTCGTGGACAACAAACGACGACGGGCGGGGAGTCGCTCTTGAGAGCCCCCCGCAGCACGGCGAATCGGCGCCGGATGTGTGATGCGGCTCAAGCCGCTTCCCTTCGCTCCCACGGGAAAGGTCCAAAACCGCGACCTCTCCCCATCCGAGCACCGCCCGAGGACCCCCCGTCGGCAGCCCGCCCCCACCGGGCGAGGTGAGTGAAACGTGCCTACTGGCAGAATGCTGATCAACTACGTTCCCGGCGAAGAATGCCGGATCGCCATCACCGACGGAGACCAGCTCGAGGAGTACCACGCCGAGCCGACCAACGCCGTCAGCCGCGTCGGAAACATCTACCTCGGAAAAGTCACCAACGTCGAACCGGGCATCCAGGCCGCATTCGTCGACTTCGGCGTCGAAAACGCCGGGTTCCTCCATATCTCCGACCTCCACCCCCAGTACTTCCCCGGGCACGACGAGGAGACCACCGAACGCGTCGGCAAGAAAACCCCCAGACGCGACCGCCCCCCCATCCAACAGGCCCTCAAACGCGGCCAGCAAGTTGTCGTCCAGGTGCTCAAGGAAGGCATCGGCACCAAAGGACCCACACTCACCAGCTACCTGTCCATCCCCGGACGATTCCTGGTCATGATGCCCCAGATGGACCGCGTCGGAGTCAGCCGAAAAGTCGACGACGAGGACGCACGCCTCGAAATGCGCAAAATCCTCGACACCCTCGACCTGCCCGAGGGCTTCGGATTCATCCTGCGAACCGCCGGATTCAACCGCACCAAAACCGAGCTCAAACGCGACCTTTCCTACCTCTTGCGACTCTGGAAGGACATGGAACGCCGCCTTCTCAAGGGCAAGGCGCCCTGCCTGCTCTATTCCGAGAGCGACCTGCTCGTCCGCTCCCTGCGCGACCTGTTGAGCACCGACATCAGTGAAGTGATCATCGACAATGAAATGGCCCTGCGACGGGCCGCACGATTCATGAAAATCGTCGCCCCACGATCACAGGCAAAGCTCCGCCAGTACAAAGGCCGCACCCCCATCTTCCATGCCTTCGGCATCACCGAGCAGATCCGCCAGATCCACGCCCGCGAAGTCTTGCTGCCCTCCGGCGGGCGACTCGTCATCGACGAAACCGAGGCACTCGTCGCCATCGATGTCAACAGCGGAAAAATGCGCTCCGCTCGCGATGCCGAAACCAACGCATACAAGGTCAACGTCGAGGCCGTAGACGCCATCTGCCGACAACTCCGCTTGCGCGATCTCGGCGGGCTGGTCGTCAACGACCTGATCGACATGCGCAATCCCAAACACCGCAAGGACATCGAAAACCGCTTCCGCGAACGGCTCAAACGTGACCGCGCACGCACGACCATCCTGCCCATCTCCTCATTCGGCATCCTCGAAATGACCCGCCAGCGCATGCGCGGCAGTCACGAATCCGTCCACTTTGCCCCCTGCCAGGCCTGCCGCGGACGCGGCGTGGTACAAAAACCCGACAGCGTCGCAGCCGATGCACTCCAGGACCTGGCCGCCATGCTCGATCATGACCGCGTCGCAAAAGTCGAGATGGTCGTCAATCCGCGCGTCGCCGCAGCCCTGCTCAGCACACGCCGCGCCGCCCTCACGCGCATCGAGCACCTTTCCGGCAAGACCGTCGAAGTGCGCATCTCCGATGCCATTCCTTCTGATCGCGTCACCTTCTACGCCTACGACCAGAGCGGCGCCGACATCGACCTGGACAAGCTGCCCACCACAGGCCAACAGCCCGAACTGTCCGACTGGGTCGATGATTCCCGGCCCGCCGATGCCGAAAGCTGGGCAGTCGATCTTCGCGCCGAAGCCGAAGAAGTCGCCGAGCAGACCGCCGAAGCATTCGCCGAAGCACAGGCAGCGCTTGAGGAACTGCACCACGACGCCACGATGCCGCTCGTTGACGATGACCAACCGCAAAGCACCGAAGAGACGGAGCCAAAGAAGAAGCGACGCCGCCGACGCCGCCGACGCCGCTCCAACCAGGAAGATACCGCTCAGCCCGATGCCGGCAAGCCGGCAGAAACCGCTCCTCCAGATTCCGGCCAGAGCGAGCCGGCCGCGGACGCCCAGGCAAACACCGCGGACGACTCTGCTCAATCATCGGCCCCCGCCGGCAAGAAAAAGCGTCGACGCCGCCGCAAGCGCACCGCAGCCGATCCGTCCAACGAGCAAACTCCCCAAGACAAGACCACCGAACCTGCACCCGAATCGACCGGCAATGCAACCACCCAGCCCACATCCGAACCTTCTGGTGCGGACGAGGCGCAGCCAGACTCTGCCTCCGACGGCACAGCTCGACCCAAGAAGCGCCGGCGCCGGCGAAAGTCCTCACCCGCCGAACCGACACCCGATGCCGAAAGCCCGCCAGCAACAACCCCCACCGACGAACAGACAACCCGCAACGGCCAAATCGACAAGACAGGGACTTCGGAAAAACCCAAACGCCGTCGACGCAAGAAACCCGTTGCCGCCAAGGACGAGAGCGCCGAACCCACGACTTCAACGGCACCACCGTCCGCCCCGGCACCCAGGCCCAGACGCACGCTCTACGCCGCAGCCCGTCGCAAGCTCAATCCAAGCGAACGCCCTCGCGCTGGAGGTGAGTGAATCGTGCCCGCCCCATGGAACCATTCCCGCGACAACGACGCGCCCCTCCGCGTGCTCGTGCTCGGCTCGACCGGTTCCATCGGCACGCAAACACTCGAAGTGATCGAACATCTCAACTCCCTTGCCGACACGCAGCGCATCGAGATTGTCGGCCTTGCCGCCGGCTCCAACCACGCCCTCCTGCGCGAACAGGCAGCCAAGTTCAACGTCCCAACGCTCGCCATTGCCCAACACACAACCGACGCCTCGTGGGCACGCTTTACAGGACCCGACGCAGCCGAGACGCTCGTGCGCGAAGTCGAATGCGATCTGGTCGTCACCGCCATGGTCGGAGCAGCCGGGCTGCCCGCGACTCTCGCCGCCATCGAACGCGGACGCGACATCGCCCTTGCCAACAAGGAAACACTCGTTGCCGCCGGCGCCATTGTCATCCCTCTTGCGCGACAGACCGGATCACGCCTTTTCCCGGTCGACAGTGAACACGCCGCGCTCTGGCTGTGCCTGCAATCCGTCGATGCATCGTGCTGTCCACCCATGCACGCCCCGCCGACGGTACGACAGGCCATCATCACCGCCTCGGGCGGCCCCTTCCGTACCTGGTCACGCCAGGACATGGACCGCGCCACCCCCGAAGATGCACTCGCCCATCCCACGTGGACCATGGGCCCCAAAATCACCATCGATTCGGCCACCCTCATGAACAAAGCGCTTGAAGTCATAGAAGCGCACTGGCTGTTCGGGCTCGATGTCGATCGCCTCGGCGTGCTCATCCACCCGCAGTCCATCATGCACGCGCTGATCGAACTCCACGATGGCTCCATCGTCGCCCAGCTCGGCACTCCTGACATGCGCACCCCCATCCAGCAGGCCTTGACGCATCCAAATCGCCCCGTCGGACTGGCGTCGCGCGTTTCCCTCCAGAGGCTCAGCACGCTCAGCTTTGAAGCCCCCGACGAGTCGCGCTTCCCCGCCCTTGCACTTGCGCGTCGTGTCATCGAATCCGGAGGCACCGCCGGCGCCATCGTCAACGCCGCCAACGAAGCCGCCGTCGCCGCATACTTCGACCACCACATCGCCTTGACGCGGATTGCCGATCTGGCCGAATCCGCACTCGATGCAATCGGTGTTTCGCCTGTGCGATCGCTGGCAGATGTTCTTGAAGCCGACGCTGCCGCGCGCGCTTTCGTCGAATGCCAGCTGGGCCGGGCAACGACCCCGCGTTAGGATCGCTTCCATGGCAAACAAGTCCGATCGAGTGCTCGAACAGACACGCGCCGCCGCCGACCATTTTCAAGCCGGACGCTACGACCAGGCGCTGGCCGCTGCCCGGCGCATCCTGCAGAAAGTGCCCAACCAGCCACAGGCTTGCCAGATCGCCGCGATGGTCCTGGGCAGGCAAAAGCAACTCGATCAGGCCCTCTACCTGATCGAGCGCGCCGTCGCAAATGCACCCGACGACGGCGCGATTCACACCAGTCATGCTGTGATCCTGCTCGGACTCGGACGCCTCGACGATGCCATCGCGTCGTTTCGAAAGGCCGTCCAACTCCAGCCCGAGCTGCCCAGCGCACTCGTCGGCCTGGCCACCGCATTGCAACAGGCCCGAAAGTATGACGAAGCAATCCAGCTGTTCGAACGCGTCCGCGATCTCGACCCCGATGTGCGCGAAGCGCACTTCAACCTCGCCAACGCTCAGCTCGATCTGGCCCGCGCCGACGAGGCCGTTGAAACCCTCCGCAACGCCGCCAAACGCTTCCCGGAAGACCCCATCCTCTGGACCATGCTCTGCAATGCAATCAACTACCCCTCGGGCGTGAGCGCTTCAGAAATCTTCGGCGTTCACAACCGCTACGGCGCCATCATCGAAAAGGGATGGCGCAGCAAGCAGATCGACTTCCCAAACTCGCCACAACCCGATCGGCCTATCCGCGTCGGCTACCTCTCCCCCGACATGCGAAGACACTCGGTCGCATACTTCCTCCACTCCATCCTCAAGGCCCACAACCCCGAACAGGTGCTCTCGATCTGCTACTCGCTCAGCCGACACACCGACGACATGACCGACGCACTTCGCCAATGTGCCTCAGAGTGGCGCGATTGCTCCCTGCTCAACGATGCCGAACTCGAACAACGCATCAAAAAAGACCGCGTCGACATCCTCGTCGAACTCTGCGGCCACTTCGCAAACCACCGCCTGGTCATGCTTGCACACCGCGTCGCGCCAATCCAGGTCACCTACCTGGGATACCCGCAAACAACCGGACTTCGAAACATCCAGTACCGACTCGTCGATGCATTCACCGATCCTCCAGACGAGCCGGCCAACGCTTCCGAAGAACTCTGGCGCCTTCCCGAGTGCTTCATCTGCTACACCCCGCCCGACGATGCCCCGGAGCCGGCTCCCCCGCCGTGCGTGGAAAACGGTTCAATCACTTTCGGCTCATTCAACGAGGCCAAAAAAATCTCGCATGAAATCGTCGAGCTGTGGGCACGCGTGCTTGACGCCGTCCCGGGCTCGCGCCTCCTGCTCAAGGCCGCCTCCTTCGAAGATCCCTCCGTGCGCAACCAACTCGCACAACGCTTCGCCGCCCACGGCGTCAAAGACGATCGCCTCGAAATCGTCGGACGCATTCCAAAACGCGCCGATCACCTCGCATTCTACAGCCGCGTCGATATCGCTCTTGACACCTTTCCATACCACGGCACAACCACCACCTGCGAAGCCATGTGGATGGGTGTGCCCACCATCACACTCAAGGGCGATCGACACGCCGCCCGCGTCGGTTGCTCACTGCTCCACACGGTGGGGCTCGACGATCTGATCGCTCTGGACCACGATTCATACGTGAATATCGCATCGAAACTCGCCGCTGAGCCCGCCCGGCTCGTTGAGCTGCGAAAAACATTTCGCCAGCGCATGCGCGCCTCCTGCCTGTGCGATCCAGACCGCTTCACGCGAGCTCTGGAGCAGGCGTACCGTGCCATGTGGGTTCGCTGGTGCGAGAATCCTCGCTGACGGAGTTGATCATGGGAATCACCTGGCTTGCTTCATTCCCCAAGAGCGGCAACACTTGGGTTCGCTTTCTGCTCTACAACTACCTCTTCGGCTCCATCAAAACCAGCGGCGACATCAACCGACGCATCCCCGCCATCCACCGTGAATCACGCATCAACACCGACGGCCAACAAACCGTCTTCGTCAAGACGCACTTCGTCCTCACAGATCGACACCCGCTGCTCGATAAAACCGACCGCGCCATTTACATCAAACGGCACCCAAAGGACATTCTTCTCAGCGGACTCAACTACCACCGCATGACCGGCGCCTTCCCGGAAAAAGCAACCGACCAGCAGTACGCCCAGATGTTCATCTCACGCGGCGCCGATCCCATATGGATCCAGCAGGGCTTTGGAACCTGGGACGAACATCTCACAAGCTGGACTCAAACAGACCGCTTTCCCGTTCATATCACCACCTATGAACGCCTCAAGCACGACACCGCCGCCGAGCTGGAAGCAATGCTGCGCTTCTCCGGCTTCGACCCGGACCCCGAGCGCGTCGCACAAGCCGTCAAGGCCTCCGAGTTCGACCAGCTCCGCGCGCTCGAAGTCCGCGAGAAGGCATCGGGCAAAAAGGACATGATCTTCCTGGGACAGATCAAGGCCTCCCGCACCCCGCGCTTCTTCATGAACCAGGGCAAGACCGGACAATCACTCGCCAAAATCGGGCCCCAGTTCGACGCCATGTTCGACCAGGCGTTCGCCGACGCCATGCGCCGCCACGGCTATGCCTGATCGAAAACCCCGCATCAATCCTCGTCGTATCCCAGCAGCTCCTTGATCTTCGCGTAGGAGTCATACGAGCGAAACTGTGCAACCAGCTGCGCATCGGCCGGACGACGCTTGAGCGGGCGAATCTCTGACTTGCCGCCGCGGGTGCCGGTGATGTCTCCGGTGATGTGCTCGTAGGTCTGCCAGCGCTGCGCATAACTGGGGTCAAACTCAAGCTCCAGCCGCTCGCACAGCGTGCGCAGGTGCTCGTCGGGCGCGTGCGTGAAGTCTTCGTAGCGCAAAAATCCCGTCTGCACGGCGTACTCGGCAAACGCCAGACAGCCATCAAGGTACATCTTGATTGAGAACGGGATGTTCTGCATGATCGGCAGCTTCATCAGGCTCAGATATGTATCGATCGGATGGCGCACCGTCGATGTCTGCACGATCTCGAACCGGTCCTTGAGCACTTCCACAATGCGAGACCTCATTGTCGGACGCTGATACGGAAGCCCGTGATAATCAATATGACTCCAGTCACGCAGCACGACCTTTGCCCCCCTGGTCGATGCCCGATACTCGGCCAGCACGCACATCTGCACGAACAACGCCGCGTCTTTCATGCGCCACGCCCTGGCTTCCGCCTTGCTGACCAGCCCGTGCCACTCGATCGCCTGCTGCACCGGATTGATGAACTTCATCGCATCCGGATGCACCTCGCTGAACAGCACCACGTCCTTCATGCTCCCCAGGCACTTGCTGATCAGCGTGCCGCCTGATCTTGCCAGGTGGTGCAGAATGCGAATCTTCGGCTTGCCGCCCGTCTTGCCCATGCCGCAGACTCTACTCCCCCGGACACAAAAAAGCGGGCAGTCCCGCAGGACTGCCCGCACATGTCCAACAACAGAACCGACGCTCAGCGTTCGTCACGGCCGAAGAACAGAATCGGCTGCCCGCCGCCCGCGCCGATGTCCTCGGTGTTGTAGATGTACTGCGCGTCCAGCGCCTTGCCGATGCGCAGCGCCACCTCCTCAAGGTGTGCCTTCGAATACGGGTCGATCCGCCCGGCGCTCTGCCCCTTGAGCAGGCTCTCGATGCGCTCCTGCAGCACACGCAGCTGCGTCGTCGCCAGCGTCGCAATCGAACGACTTGCCGGCCCCACGTTCGACGAACCCGGAATCGACAGGTCGATCAGACGCTGAACGTGCTCACGCTGCAGGTTTCGCCTCAGGCTTGAAATCATCGGCTCACGCGCCGTCGTCTTCTTGGCCGGTGGCTCGGTGATCTCGCCCCACACGTTGTCGGCGATGGTCTCGAGCATCTCCGGAAGCGTCAGCGCATCCTCGCCCTCGGGCGTGAAGTATTCATTGTCATAGACGCGCTGCAACGTGTACGGGTTCATCATCATCGTCAACGCCGACGCCTGCACGCCCGCGATCGTGTCATGCACGGTGTACGTCGGATCGGTGAAGATCGACTCGAAGCCCGCCTCATCGAACCACTTGTCGACGGTCATGTGCTTGAGGACCTCAGGCGTCAGCCCGAACGCCTCGTCGTAGAACGCGTTGTCGATCACGAACTTCATCGCCGCACGTTGCGTGTCCGGGTCCACCACCTCGATCGGTGCCCGGCCGTTCGGATCACCCTTCTTGTCACGATAGACATACGCACCGCCGATCCAGTTGCCCATCATCGACAACGCCTGCACCTGCTGACTCAGCGTGATCTGATAGCCGTACCGCGCCTTCGACCAGCTTTCCCCGTCCTTGACGAACTTGTCCAGCAGCGTCTTGCGGTGGTGCCGCACCAGCTCCATCTGGTTGTTGGCGTAGTCCAGCGGGTTCGAGCTCAGGTCATACCGCCGGGCCAGCGGGTCCGGGCCCCACGTGTCCTCGTCGGTGGCATACTGAAGCTCCGGCTCGGCACAACGCGAAAGCACCTTGGACGTATCCCCGAACCCATACCCGTACTCGATCGCCCACATGTCATACGGACCAATGTCGATCACCGCGTAGTCGCCCTGCACCGTGCCCGTGCCCGGCATGCGAATGTTCACCGGGTTGTAATCCATCACCGTCGTCGCAAACGGCTTGTGCCCCTTCATCTCCTCGCTGTTGATCTCCGCCAGCGAGTAACACGACGAACCCTTGAAGTTGTGCCTCAGACCCAGGCAGTGCCCCACCTCGTGCGCGACAAGCTCCCCGATCGACTGTCCGACAAACGTCTCCGGCACCCCATCGATCAACTGCTCGCTTTCCTCACTCTTGGGCTCGTCCTGATCCTCGTTCGAACCTTCATCATCCGCATCACCCTCGTCGTCAGGCTGCGCAGGCGCCCCCCCGTGCAGCAACGCCTCGATCTTCGATCGCGTCTCCGCCGGGATGAGTGCAATCAGCTCCGGATTCTCCTTGAGCTTTTCGAGCAGCTCGGCCGGGATCTCATCCTCGCCTTCCTGCACCGGTGCGGCTGATTCGGGAAGCCCCATCTCCAAATGCATCCGCATCGTCGCAAGGCTCAGCGCCTTGCCGTCCGCAGCCCGACACTGCCCATTGATCTGGCTGACACGTCCGACCAGCCCGTCGTACTCATCATCACCGATCAACGTCGGATCGACCGCCATCGCCGGGAAGGGCGTCCCCTCACGCCGCGAGGAAAGCAATGTTTCGCGCATCAGCGGGTCGGCCATGCGCACACGCGGGTCCCACGTCGGATGCTGCTCCAGCCACGCCAGCGCCTGCGGGCTCATCCCCTCCGTAGCCAGCCGGGGCATCAAATCGTTCCACTGATACGTAAACACGCGAATCCATCCGTCGGTCAGGACCACATCCGCATCGAGAATCTCGCCGGTCATCGGATTGACGCGGCTCGGACCGATCGCCGTCGAAACATCATTGCTCAACCACCGGATGAAGTTGTAGCGCACATCTTCCGGATCCTTGTCCATGTGCGCACCGGTCGCCTTGTCCTGGAAGCGAACCTCGATCGCACCCACAATCCCGATCTGCTCAAACGCCTTGTTCCAGTACTCAATCCCCGCGCGAACCCAGCGACGATACCGCACCGGCACCGTGTGCTCCACGTACCAGATGATCGGCTCCTTGGGCGGACTCATCTTCAGCTTCGGGTCCGCCTTCTCCAGATGCCAGCGATTGATGTAGCGCACATTCACGTCGTCGCGATCAAACTTGCCAAGATCCCGATAGCTCGTCGTGAAATACCCCACACGCTCGTCGGCCCTTCGCGGCTTGTACCCCCGCGACCCCTCCATCTTGCTGATCGAATAGTGCAGCGTCTTGATCACGCCGCCTGCCACCGGAACCCGATACGCAACCTCGATGTTCTCCGGGAACGCCTTGGCCTCGGCAACCTCCGCAAGATGCGAGCGGGCACCCGCTGCGCTTCCACCGAAAAACGTCGTCGCATTGCCCACAAGCAGATTGTTCAGGTCAATCACCGGCTGACCGTTCGGACCATTGGCCACAATCGGAACATCCAGCACCAGCCGATCGGTGAAGATCATCTCCACAGAGTCGCGGCTCTCCTGATCCCCCGTCGATCGCACCGAAATCTGTGGCGACATCAACGCCAGCGTGTTCCCGATCCGCTTCCAGTAACAATACAAATCTCCCGCCTGAAGTCCCGCAAAAATCTCTCCACCCGCCACCGTCATCGCAAAAAAGTGCTTCTGGTTCTCATAGCCCCGAGGCATCTCCGCAAGCAGCTTGTTCTCCTTGCGGTTGTGCCACAGACCGAAGAACGAGCCCCCGTCCGCGGTCGAAATCACCTGCGTGTACCCTTCCGACACATCCTTCCACGCCGGAAGATCGTTGCCATTGGCGCTGCCACCCCCGCTCGGCCCGCTGCGCATCATCCCCGCAAGCGCCGAAAGGTCGATCGCGTTCGTCTCGTCCGCCTGCGCAGCCGACTCAACCGGCTCAGAACCAACCGGCACCGGGTCCGCCGTCGCCCACGTCAAAGCGCCAAGCCCCACGACCGCACCCACAACGCCCACAAGCGCCCGAGGCGTCGTGCTTCCAATCCTGAACTTCTGCATGCCATTACTCCTTCGTGAGCGTTGGTCTTACCCGTCCGCCGTCCGCTCG
>RFGK01000210.1 GCA_003697045.1 Planctomycetota bacterium | reverse complement strand
GTTCGGAGTGCAGGCAATCGGAGACAACTTGGGGGCAGAGTCGGCGATGAATATGCCGGGATGGCTGGGGCTTGCGACGATTGCGACCGATCCTCGGCCGACGCGGCACCGCCCCTTTTCGTGAAAGGGTGTCGAACACAGCGACAGTTTCGTCATCAAGACCGCACGCGCCGCACTCGGGCGCCATACATTTCCCGGCACGAATCCAGAGAAGCCTGGGTCTCGTGCAGTTTGCCCATGAGTTCAAAGGACGTTCCACGCCGCCCGGCCGCAGTCAGGCCCCCCATCGATCCCGAGACGCTCGATCCTTCCGAAGAGGCGGGCGTCGGTTCGCGGCGTGTGCGTGAACGCCGCTCGACGCTTTCACCCGACGGGCGACTGACAACCGGTCGGCTTGCCGGACTTTCCATGCCGGCCGCCATCTGGGTGCTCTCATGGCCGGTCATGGTTGAGTCGTTTCTCAACTCCTTCGTGGGACTGACCGACACCGCCCTTGCTGCACAGATCGGCGAAGCTGAAACCACCGCCATCGGGGGCGCAAGCTACATCATGTGGTTCATCGGCTTGATCATCATGGCCGTCGGAGTCGGCGCTACCGCACTGATCAGCCGTTCGATCGGTCGCGGGCGTGTGGGCGTGGCCAACACGGTGCTCGGTCAGGTTGTTCTGCTTTCGTGGATTCTGGGCATTTTCACCGGGCTTGCCATCGCGTTTGGTGCACCGCTGGTTTCGCGGCTGCTCAGTCTGTCGCCAGAGGCAGCCCATGCGTTCAGTCAATACATCTTCATCATCGCGTGCGGGGTGCCGGCAGCTGCGATGCTCTTCACGCTCATCGCTTGTGCCCGTGGTGCTGGTGATTCGATCCGTCCACTCTGGGCCATGATCGTCAGAAACATCGTCAACATCTTCGTCAGCTGGTCGCTGTCCGGGGTCGAAATCTACGGCATTGCCAACCCGTTTCCGTTCGACCTGGGTGTCATCGGCATCGCAGCAGGAACCGTCGCTGGAGATATTGCAGGGTCCCTGATCGTTCTGAGCATGGCCATCCAGGGCAACTGGGGCATCCGCCTTCGGCGCGCACGACTCAAGCCTCACTGGCACACGATCCGCCGGCTCGTCCGGCTGGGCGTTCCGAACTTTCTCGAAACGTTCGGCATGTGGATTGGAAACTTCTTCGTCATCGTGCTCGTAGGCAGCCTGTCCATCGCATCGGCAGGTGGACAAAGTGCGGGCGAATCGGCCAGGGAACTGCTCGGCGTCCACGTCGTCGCGATTCGCATCGAGGCATTCAGCTTTCTGCCCGGCTTTGCCATGGGCATGGCCGCCGCGACACTGGCCGGGCAATACCTGGGTGCGGGAAGTGCACGACTTGCCAAACTTGCGGTATGGAGATGCACGCTGATCGCGGCATCGCTCATGGGAACGATCGGAGCCGCGTTTTTCCTGATGCCCGAAGCCATCGTGCGGCTGATCTCAAGCCAACCGATTCATGTCGAGCTGGCACCCGACCTGCTCCGTGTGTGTGGAGTCGTGCAGATTCCGTTTGCGGTGGCCATCGTGTTTCGCGCGGCGATGCGCGGGGCCGGTGACGTGCGCGTTGTCATGGCCATCACGTGGATCACGACCTATGTCGTGCGCCTTCCCGCCGCGTTTCTGATTTGCGGTGCTGACCTTGCCTTTCGCACCAGCGACGGGCACGTGCTCACACTTCTCAAGAACCCAAGTCCGCTGGATTGGGGCCTGACCGGACTGTGGATTGCGCTGTGCGGCGAAGTTGCGCTGCGTTCGGTCTTCTTCACGGCCCGCTATCTGCACGGCGGCTGGCTGAGAATCAGAGTTTGATCAAAGCCAGCGCACGAAAAACCCCGGCATGACGCGCCGGGGCGTTTCCCTTTGCTTCCTGAGCGGTCACGCGGCTGCTGTTACTCTCGTGATGCGTCGGCCGGGCCTCCGATCATGACATCGCCGCGCACCTGCACCTGCGGGATCCCATCGCCCGAAGAAGCGCCCAACGCTTCGGCTGCCTCGGACGCTTCGGCCAACATGCGCTCTTCAGACTGCGCATCAAGCTCGTCAGGCTTGACCAAGAATCGCACGCGGATGTCCTGGTAGCGTCGGAAGCCCGTGCCCGCCGGGATCAGGTGCCCCAGCAGCACATTCTCCTTCAACCCGATCAGCTCGTCCTCCGCACCACGAAGCGCTGCCTCGGTCAGCACCTTGGTCGTCTCCTGGAATGACGCGCCCGACAGGAACGAATCGCTCTGGAGACTTGCCTTGGTGATGCCCAGCAGCAGCGTGCGAGCAGTGGCCGGACGTGCGCGTTTGACCTTGGCCGGCTCCTTGCCCTCGGCCTCGGCGCGAGCGTTGGCCTCACGGATCACGTCTTTTTCGACCAGGTCACCGACGCGCAGATCCGTGCCGCCGGCATCGGTGATGCGAGCGAGCTCACTCACACGCTTGTTGTGCTGGCGGAACTGGAAGCGATCGATCACTTCATGCGGAAGCAGGTCCGTATCGCCAGGATTCTCCACACGCACCTTGCGAAGCATCTGGCTGACGATCAGCTCAATGTGCTTGTCGTTGATTGTCACACCCTGAGCGCGGTAGACGTTTTGCACCTCTTCGAGCATGTACGTCCACAACGCTTCTTCACCCTTGATCCGCAGGATGTCATGCGGCACAAGGGGGCCTTCGGTGAGCGGGTCGCCCGCCTGCACATAATCGCCGGTGTGCACGAGCAGCTGCTTGTCGGAAGGAACGTGATGGTCTTTTTCGACGCCCGCGTCCGACACCACGCGAATCGTCATCTTGCCCTTGCGCTTGTCGGCGTGAAGCTCGACACGCCCCGAAATCTCCGCCATCGTCGCCGGGTCCTTGGGCTTGCGGGCCTCAAAGATCTCGGTCACACG
>RFGK01000209.1 GCA_003697045.1 Planctomycetota bacterium | reverse complement strand
CGGCTCCCGTTCGATGCAGTCAATGCCAAAGTACGTACCCGGCGGCTCGGATCGCTCGTGCGAACCGATGACCTCAAACCGCACGACAAACCCTCCGTCTTGCGGCTTGTGTGTGCCGAGATTGACGCGCTGGGTCGTCACCTCGCGTGCGTCAGAGTTGAACGTGTCGACCTCGTCCACGACGACCTGCCCGTTCACGGAAATCGAGATAATGGCGTAATCCCAGCTCCTGGTCAGCCGTGCGTAGAGATGCTCTGCCTTCGGTTCTCCTGAAGGCACTCTGAGCTCGATGAAATCGCCGGGGCGCGTCGCCCGCACCCAAAGGTGCTGTCCACGACTCCACGTGTACAAGCCAAAGCCTCCCTGCGGGCCGTAGTTGAGTCCCTCGCTGGCGGCGATGACTTCAAGCGTCTCGCCCTCGGCTGCCCCCTCAATGACGAGCGGAGGTGGAAGCACGGGCGCGGCCGGTGGCGCCTTGCTCGCAGCGGCAGGGTCGGGCTGAACATTGCACCGCGCCCCCGGGCGCGCGTAGAAGTACGTTGCCGCGCTTTGGCTGATCCGTGTATCCGCCCAGTGCCAAAGCTCCATATCGAACCTGAGGCTGCGCTGGAAGGGGATCGCATCGAGCGAGCGCAGGCGTGTGACGGTCGTTGTGCCGTAGTTGTTGTTGTATGCATGGCCGTCACATCGCACCTGCGCGTGCAAGGGAGACTGGAACGGCTCGGGACAGCACCACGCATAGCCGTAATAGTCTTCTGTTCCTGTGCCGAAGTGGGAAGGAAAGGACTCGCCGTCCACGTAGATCTTCTCGTCGCCTTCACCCCACCACTGCTCGACGGGGTTGGTCACCGTGAGCGTATCACCGACGAGAACACCCGTACCGTCGATGGTGACGTAGTTCCAGTCTCTCATCGGTCGCGTGGGGATATCTCTCTGTTCGCGCCACGTGGCGTGGAAATACATCGCTCGGTCGTCCCAGCGATAAGGAATCGTGCGAACGCCGACCGCGCAGGAAAGATCTTCACTGCCGAAGTTGTGGAGGCGGATCGTCGCCGAGCTGCGGTACGGCATGATCCAGCCGCACGCGAGTGTGCCATCGGCACTGACCTGGCGCATCCGGTCGCTCAGCGCGTTGAGCCCGATGCCTGAGCCGAAGAAATCCCCCACGGGTGCCCAGACCGTGACATTGCCGTCAAACTCGATCTCAAGAACCAGCGAGCGAAGTGCGCGATCCCAGTTTTCGGGCTGATCCAACTGGATGACCATGCCCTCAATGGCCCGTCCGCCCCGATCGAGCTGTTTTTCCCAATGCGCGCCGGCGGCGATGACGGCGTCCCACACCGGCTGCACACCATTGGCCCAGTCTGAAGCAAGCAGCTTGCCGGCCGCATCGCGCAGCTGCCGCGACGCCTGCACCAGCGTCGCGCTCGACAAGCTCGCAACAATCGTCCCCGGCTCATAGGTGCGGTAGTTGATCTGATAGTAAAACCCGGGTTCGTCGCTCGTGACGACGCATCGGCGTGCATAGGGAATGGGAAGATAGAGGTTGTAGCCGCGCGAGCGCACGCCCGCCAGCGGCGCAGGCGCCAGCCCGCCCGCATCGAGCAGTTTGCCCATCTTGCCTTCGATCACGGGGATCGGATTCTCGTCGATGTAGATGCGCAGAGTTCCTTTCGGATTTGCCGACCAGATGCGCACAATCGCGCCCGGGCCGGAGGCATCCATCATGACGTACTCATCGCGTCCGTGGCGCTTTTCGGTGCGCAAGAAGTGGCCCGCATCGGCGTTGGCGAACCAGCTGTCATCGCCCGGAGCCGTGGCATTGCGGTCATACGACGAGAACTGCCGGCACGTGTACGCCGGGTCCGGCATGCGGGTCAACACAGCCCGGTCGTTGAGCTCTTCGAGCAGGCTTTCAAGGCTCACGACCTGGGCCGGCGCAACGGCGTTCACAATCGCCAGAACAACTCCGCCAACACACGCGCACGACTTGCCGGGCATGGGTTCCTCCTCGTCAGGCGGTCATCAGGTTCATCAGCCTTTCCATCGACGGTTCACCCTCGAGATTCATCACGCAGTCGCGGATCTGATCGACGCGCTCTTCACCGACAACCTCCTTGCCGAGTGCCCGCGCCTTGACTGCGATTTCATCCATCGTCATCGGATCACGCGGATCGCCCTTGGGCACGTCGACGCGCGTTGCAAAGCTTTGTCCATTCTTCAATGTCAATGTCACGCGGCTCGGCTGAAACTCGGGAAACAGGCTCTCGAACTCCTCGTTGGGCACAACTTTCACCATGTCCATGATCGGTTCGAGGCTCTTGTCTTCGATGCGTTCCTGCTTGAACTGAAGCGGCGTGACCATGCCATCCACAAGCCCCACCGCCAGGCAATAGGGTAGTGAGTGGTCGGCCGTTTCCTTGCCTGTGGGGCGATACTTGTGCGGATCGCCCAGGATGTCGGCCGCACGCGCGATGACTTCGACCTTGATCTCGGCCACATCAGAGGCTGCAATCGCGTTTTCCTTCACGCACTTCATCATCGCGGTGAGCGGCGCATGGCTGAGCGCTTCGATCGGGAAGCTCTTCATGCCGCAATCGACGATGCGATAGTGGGCATCGGGCGAAGATGGAAGCTCTGCGGTCAGACCCTCGGCATCAAAGGTGCAGGGCTTGCCCTGGCAGACGCTATGGCCGAAGACGTGGAAGAGGCCTTCCTTGCCATCGAAGATGTGTTCCGGCCCGGAGAATCCGCGTGCTGCCAGCAGGGCCGATTCCACGCCCATGCGGGCCGCCCACGGATCCACGGTGTTCTTCATGTTGGTCAGTTTGCCCGCGGTCACCGCGCCGAGCGAGCCGGTACGGCTTGCGCAGATGCCAACGGCGTTGACCATCTGTGTCGGACTGAGCTCCAGCACGCGACCGGCTGAGAACGGTGAGGCAAAGCCGGTCAGCGTGGCGTGGTGCCAGCCGTACTCGC
Source organism: Planctomycetota bacterium (assembly GCA_003697045.1). Classification (GTDB taxonomy): domain Bacteria; phylum Planctomycetota; class Phycisphaerae; order Phycisphaerales; family UBA1924; genus J022. The sequence continues at coordinate 2,239 of RFGK01000209.1, read as the reverse complement.
GAATGCCCGGCCGGCCGATCTCGACCAGCCTCATCTCAATCTCGTAGGCGATCACGGTGGCGAGGATGAGGTCCTTGCCGCTGAGGCCCTTGTATTCGCACAGGGCGAGCGGCGCACCGAGAATATCACTTGGATGTGAGGGGTCGGCCTTCCAGTAGATATCGTTGAAATCCATCGCGCGAATCATGTGGCTGTTCAGGAACGCCGCATCCACAGGGTTGGTCTGAAAACCGGACACAAAGCACGTACATGGGCCGCCGCTTCCAGACATGGCGCGATGATGTTCAAGCAGAATCCGGGCATCCTCCTGTTGGCTTCCCCCCAGGGCGCAGCCGAGCGAGTCGAACCAGAACGCCTTGGCGCGCTCGATGGATGCTTGCGAAAGCTTGTCGTAGGTCAGCGAACAGGCCCATTCGGCCAGGTCATAGCTCACGAACCGATCAGTCTTGTACGATGCCACGGGATGCCCTCCGGATGATTCGATGCTGAAAGACTGGTAACGTGTGGAGTCTAGCAGGTCTGCGAGGATCACCGACCGATGGATGAGCCGTTCACAGACAGACCAGAGGCGGCCCCGCCCGGCGCCCGATTCGTGCCGTCTGCGCCACCCGGCGTGGTGTGCCGATCGTGTGGGTACGAGTTGACCGGATTGCGGGCCGATGCGGTATGTCCTGAATGCGCCACGCCGATTCGACAGTCACTGCGCCGTGACCTGCTGGTTTTTTCCGATGCAGACTGGTTGTTGCGCCTCCGGCGAGGCAGTGCTCTTGTCGTGTGGACGACGCTGGCGTGGATCGGGCTTCACCTTCTCGGGCGGATGCTGGCTTCCATCATCACAACTCGCTGGGGTCAGGCTTCCGGCGTGACCGAGTCGGTTTTCATCCTTTGCAATGTCTGCCTGTCGGCGTGGTTCGTCCTGAGCGTCTGGCACCTGACCACGCCCGAGCGGGCAGATGGTGCGATGCGCGGAGCGGTGTCGGCAAAGGCGGCACGCGCACTCGTCACCGTCGGCGTGCTGACCCATAACGCCCATCTGCTGATGGCTGCACCATTGGCTGGAGTTTCGCCCGACGCGGTCGGCTGGATCGGCATCGGCCTCGCGGCGCTCGGCTGGGTTGCCCTGCTGTTCTACGCGAGCACCCTGGCCCGGCGCATGGGAAGGCTGTCCTTTGCCTCGGCTGCCTGCGCCGCTGCGTGGATCGGGCTGCTGGCAACGCTCACAACGGCGGTGCTTTGGCTGGGTTCGCTTGCAGCGGCACAGATCGGAACTGGCCCCGGCCGGGGTCTTCTGGCTGCTTTCAGTTGCCTGGGCGTTGTGGTGATACCGATCACGTGGTTCGTCGCGATCGCCATGATCGCACTTCTGGCGCACGCACTCGAAGGCGCCCATGTGACCGCTCGCAGCATTCAGGGCTTGGATCGGCGAAGATAGCCGGTGCGCTACAGTGCCGCCACAACTGCCTCGGCAACGGCCGTTGTCGAATCGCCCTTGCCGCGTCCCTTCACGTCGTACGTGGCCACCTTGTTTTCTCTGATGACCTTGGCAACCGCAGATTCGAGACGCCTGGCCTGCTCGATTTCGCCGAGCCACTCGAGCATCATCTTGGCCGTCAAAATCATGGCCATCGGATTGACCACATTCTGCCCGACATACTTGGGCGCCGAGCCGTGCGTTGGTTCAAACACGGCGTAGTTGTCTCCGATGTTGGCTGCGCAGGCGAATCCGAGCCCGCCGACAAGCCCGGCGCACAGATCGCTGACGATATCGCCGAACATGTTCTCAGCCACAAGCACGTCGTAATCCTGCGGGTTCTTGATCAGCCACATGCAGATGGCATCGATGTTGGCTTCCCAGGCTTCAATGCCCGGGTAGCCCTTTGCCACCTCGCGGAACACACGGGTCATCAGACCGCCCGTCTCTCGCAACACGTTGGGCTTTTCGACCAGTGTGACGCTCTTGCGTCCAAACTTCTTCGCATACTCGAACGCCTGGCGACAGATGCTCTCGCAGCCCTGTCGACTCATGATGCGCGTCGAAACCGCTACGTTCTCAAGCCCGCGCTCATACCACTTCTTCATGCGCTCCGGATGACCGACCTCCGGGTCTGCCATGGCATCGGCAATCTTCTTCGGCAGCGGAAACCACTCGATGCCTCCGTAGCTGCCCTCCGTGTTCTCGCGGAAGACCACCAGGTCGATATCGTCGCGATAGTTGAGCGGATTGCCCGGATAGGCCTTG
>RFGK01000208.1 GCA_003697045.1 Planctomycetota bacterium | reverse complement strand
TTTTTGTGTTTGTGTTTGAATCACGAACGCGGGACACGTCCGGGCGCATGGCGGGGCTTGCCATGGGTGAGCGCATCGTCGAGCGGCTCGGAGAAGCGGCGCAGGCCGAGCCGAATGAGCCGATTGTGATGGTTGCCGACCATGTCATCGAAGCCAGGCCGGAGACACTCTGGTATGCCGCCCGTCGTGCACAGGCGAGCGGTGTGCCCCTCGTCGTGCTCTGGACGCCGGGACAAATCTCGGACTCGCCCGCGAAAGGGGATCTTGTCGCCATCCGGGATGATGCGCAAAGCCCCGAGTCGGGCATCGAGATGTCGGGTTGGGAGCTGCTCGGGAGATGGGATGTGCACAAGTATCAATTCAAGGTGCTGTTGCGACGCCGTCTTGACGTCCCATAACACGATTTCTGTGGAGATCGACCAAGGCCTGGACACCGTATTTGGTATTTGTCAGCCATCTCTGTGCAATATCGGTAAAGTTTTGATCTTGGGGCTTTCACCGGGGGATGGAATGCTCTATGTTTTCAGCCCACCCGCTCGGAGGCGAGAGAGAGGAGCGTGGCTTGCCACCGAGCCGCGGACCCCGAGGGGGCGCAGCACCAGCATCGATCCCCGCTGGAGGAGACTGATGGTCTTCGGTGCTGCGTTTTTGCGCAACTGAGGGTCGGCGCGTCTGAGCTGGGCGATCGTCACCTCGAGGATGGGGAGCCGTCGATAACTCGTCCAGAGCGAGGAGGCATTGATGCGCGTCCTGTTTTTCACACATCCGGGCACCAACTCGCGTGACATTCTGCTGGATATGGCCCTGGGGTTTGAAAAGGCCGGGCACGAGGTGATCCAGTGGGAGCTGGAGCCGTGGGCCAATCTCTTCAAGTCCGCAGGACCCGCACAAAAACAGGTCGTCGCGCAGGCGACAGCGATGTTCAGTCGATTCATCGAGGCCAATCGCATTGATCTTTCGATCGGCATGTGGGCCAATGCGCTCGGCTCACTTGCTCACGGATTTCGCGACGGTCAGCCGGTGTCGTTCTTTGAGCTCACCGGCCATCCGCACCTGATGTTCTGGCTCGACGCGCCCCACTGGGCGGGGGGCGGCAGCATGCAGGAGCTGTTCGGTTCGCCGCTGCTGCGGACCGAGCGCATTCGACACTACGTCAACAACGCCGGGATTGCGCGCGAGATGATGGAAGTGCTCGGATTTGGCGCCACCATCGGACGGCGCTATGGCATCAACGAAGACGTGTTTCGGCCGTATCCAGAGCAAGCAAGAAAGTACGACATTGTCTTTGGCCTGGGTCCTGGCGATGGCAAGCCGAGCGAGCTGATGCTCAGGGAACTCGAATCCGATGATCCCGACGTTGACGCGATCCGGGCCGAGCGTGCCGACAGCGTGCGGCCGAAGCTGGTCGATTGCGCCCAGTCGTTTGCAGGAGAGCACGTCGGCGCGATGATTGAACTGTTCCTGGCGCTGCTGGACCGGCGGCTGGGTCCGCCGGGCAGGCCGATGCTCGACGATCTTGCAGCCCTGGAATCGAGCGGGCACGCCGAGGCAGGACGCGTGCTGCGCGCCAACCCCAAGGCCCTGGTGCGCGCATTCTCCCTGCTGCGATCGATCGACGCATGGCGTCGCGCGTTTACGATCACCCATCTGTCCCAGAGGCTCAACTGTGCAGTGTTCGGATCGGCGTCGCTCGAGCACTGGCCGTGTCGCGCGACAATGCTGGGAGATCTGCAGTACCAGGACATGGCGCGGGCGTATTCGTCGGGGTTGATCGGGCTCAACGCGATGCGCTGGCAGGACGACATCGGGCTGAATCTCAAGCCGTACGAGATCACCGCATCGGGCGCATGTCTGCTCTGCGACGGTCGGGTCGGCTTTGAGGAGGCCTTTGAGCCCGGAGTGGAGGCCGAGTGCTTTCAGTCGCCGGGCGAGGCGCTCCAGAAGGCGCGTTCGCTCGTGGGCGACCCTGATCGTGCGAGGCAGATGGCCGACGCCGGGCGCGCGCGCACGCTGCGCGATCACACATGGTCGGCAGCGGCCGACGAGTTGATCGAGTTTGCGATCAACGGTCCGCGCCGGCTCCGACAGGCTGCGTAAGAGGTCGCGGCCGATTTGATCAAGGGCATCCGGCAGCGAACAGGCTCAGGAAATCGAGCACGTCGAAGAAGTCGAGAATGCCATCGTTGTTCAGATCGGCTGCCGGTTCATTTGAGGTAAAGGCGCTGAGGAATCCGAGCACATCGAAGAAGTCGAGCGCGCCATCGGCGTTCCAGTCGGGCACGCACGGTTGTGGGGCAGGGCCGGAGGCGGCGAGGGTCAGTGTGCCGGACAGGTCCATGGTGATGCCCGTGACGACTTCTCCCGATCCGGCAAAGTCGATGGTCCCGGCGAGTGTCACGGTATCGCCGTTGACGCCGACGCTGCCTGCAAAGTCGGTGGCGAAGGGGTTGAAGTCCGCGAGGTTGACGGTTTCGTTGATGTCGCCGAAGAGGAAGATGCTGCCCGTTGCCGAGCCGGACCCGTTGATGTTGGTCAGGATGGAGGGAAAGTAAAACGTGGAATCCGGGTTGACGGCAACGGGCCCGGCGGGCGTGGTTCCGCCATAGCTGGCGCTTGCGTTTCCGACGGTGATATCGACCGAGCCGAGGAATCCCCAGTCGTAGTTGAGATCGATGCTTTGGACGACGAGCATGTTGAAGTCGTGCAGGGTGATGGCCGTCGGCGTGCCGTAGCTGTCAAGCTCGATCGTGATCGTGCCGGAGATGGGCGAACTGTCGGAATCTGTCTGTGATCCGATCGGGGTGTGAAGCGTGCCGGTGACGCTGATCGAGCTTCCGGCGTCCAGCGAGAGTGTGGTGGGCTGGGCGAGGGCAACAGTGGTCATCGCGGCGGAAACGGCTGCGGTCAGCAGTGCATTCATTGGTTGATCTCCTCTCATCCGGACCTGTCGGCCGGTGCTTGAGCATACAGGCAAAGGTGCTTGGGCCCAAGCCAAAGGGCAGGCCGAGCGCGGATTCGAAGCCGGGCGGGCGCACAGCCTGCCCGGATCGATCCCCGTCGTGTGAGATCTTTGGAGGTGGTGCAGGCCGATGCCTGGTCTGGGTATCAGTACCGGCGGATGACGCCCTTGACGATGCCCTGCACCTGGCAGAACTTCACACGGATGGGTTCATACTCGGGGTTGGCCGGCTGGAGACGGATGTGATCGGGCTCTTTATAGAAGGTCTTGAGGGTGGTGCTTCCGTCTTCGAGCAGCGCGACGACGCGATCGCCGTTGCGTGCGACCTGGGCGCGTTCGAGCAGGACGTAGTCGCCGTCGAGGATGCCCTCGTCGCGCATGGAGTCGCCTTCGACTTTGAGTGCGAAGGTTGAGCCTGGGCGATCTTCGGAGGTGCCGAGGATGTCGACCAGGTCGATCTCCTCTTCTTCCGCGACTTTCTCGATGGGATATCCGGCAGCGATGCGTCCGACCAGCGGGAAGCGCAGCGGACGTGCTTCATCGGGAACCGCGACGCCCTCAGCGATCGACAAAGAGCGAGCCTTGTTTGGCTCTCTGAGCAAGGCGCCTTTCTTGATCAGCGCTTCGACGTGTTCGAAGACTGTGACCTTGCTGACGCCGATTTCGTCGGCGAGTTCCTGCATCGTTGGCGAATAGCCCCGACGGACTCGCCAGTCGCGGATCAGCTGCAGGATCTTGAGTTGCTTTGGGGTGAGATTCATGGCTCTGGTCCTTTCCAACAGGCTTGGTGGAGGTCAACACCGGCTCGCCGACACGTGCTCTGCAAGTGACGGCGGTGGCGCGCATGCGAACGAGCATCCGTCCGAGCCGGGCCTGCTGCTCATCGAGCAATCGTGCGAGAATGACAAGTTGGCCGAGACGCTCGGCCGGGGATGCGATATTCCGGTTCGACCCGGCCGGCTGAGACCGAGGCTGCAGCCGGTCGAGACTGGGCGCGGGGCGTTGACAGAGCCGTCCGTCATGCGCTGCGTACTCGCGTACAAAACTTCCGCCGGGTCCGAGTCGAACGACTGCACTGCTCATGTGGTCCATCCCTGGACGGTCTGACACGGGCCCGGCCCGCATCGCCGATCTTGCTTCCCTTCCGAGTATACCACTCACAGACCAAACATCGGTCGGAAGGGGGGCAAGTGCTCCACAAATTGTTTGGTTCACGATAGCCAAGCACACGCCAATCGGCAAATTTCCTAGGCTCACGATTGTGTGAGCAGCTGCTCAGGCCACACAGGTTTGTGGTCCGGAAGGGGTCAAGAAGGGGCAGAATCGCGGTTTGCAGCCTGGAATCGGCCTCCAACACGCATGACCCGCCTGGAAAGCTCCAGCAGGGTCAGCTCCGATCGAAGTGCGGTGATCTCCAGCCCCAGCTCGGCAGCGATCTGGTCGGCCGAGCGCGGCTCGGACAGGGCCTGGACGATTCTGGACTGTGTGGGGGTCAATCCAACCGCAGCCGGTTGGGTGTCCGGCGTCGTCTGCTGGCGCAGGGGTTCGACGAATCGCGCCGTGTGTGTGCCGGCGTGGTGATGCCGGGCGGCGTTTTCCAGGGATGCGATGACGTCGGCAGGTTCGATGACCGGTGCTGCGCCGCCGTCGCGGATCAGTTCGAGCGTGCCTCGGCTTGCCTTGGAATCGACGCGCCCCGGCAGAGCCATCACTTCGCGCCCGTGTTGCTCCGCAGCGACGCGGGCGGTGATCAGAGCACCCGACTTGAGCCCGGCTTCGATCACCAGCACGCCGAGGGCAAGTCCGGAAATGATCCGGTTGCGTGCGGGAAAGTTCTCAGCAGCAGCCGGCGTATCAAAGGGAAGCTCCGAGACGATTGCTCCGCGATCTTCGGCGACGATCCGGTCAAACAGGTCGGCATTCTCCGGTGGATAGATGTGCCCGAGCCCGCACCCCATGACGACGATGGTCCGTCCGCCCGCATCCAGGGCGCCGCGATGGGCAGACGTATCAATGCCTCGCGCTCCGCCGGAGACGATCGTCAGGCCTGCGCGCGCAAGTGAGCCCGCAAAGCGCGCGCTCTGTTCGAGCCCGTAGAGCGTGCAGGCGCGCGAGCCGACGATGCCGACGGGATAGCGGTCCTGCTGGGGGCAGAGCCGTCCGCGGACCATGAGCACGAGCGGCGCATCGTCCAGTTCTGCAAGCAGCGGGGGATAGCGCTCCGACCCGCGGGCGATGATCTGCGCGCCGATGCGTTCGGCAAGTTTGATCTGTCGATCGGCTGCTTCGGCTGAGGCGCGAAGCGCCGGCACGATGCTGCGTGCGAGCTTTGGGCCGATCCCATGGACGCGCTCGAGTTGCTCGGGCGACGCTTGACACACCCTGCCGGCTGAGCCAAAGAACTCGATGCAGCGCGCAGTGCGGATCGGCCCAAGCCCCGGCGTGAGGGCAAGGCGGAGCATCGCATACGTGTCGTCGTCCGGCGCAGGCATGTGATCAATCTGAAGGCTCGTCCATGACTCTGCGGTAGGGGGGGAGCTTCTTGCGCTGGCCGAAGTCAATCGTGCGCGCATACACAACGACTGCCCGCGATGTCGGCACCGTGGTCAGCACGCGCTGCTCGACTTCGACCTGCGCGTAGAGGGAGCCCGGATCCGGGCGTTGCAGCGTGACAAAAATGAGCGAGTCTTCGAGATGGTGTTCGGTGCGGTCGATGGTGATGAGCCATCCGGGAGTGGGCGCGCGGACGACAAGCATGTGTTGTCCGGCGCTGGAGGTGAGAGTCATTGTCGGGCCGGCGTATACGTTGCTGTGATCGATCGTGCGCGCCGACCAACATCCGGCGATGACAGCCAGCGTTGCGGCAAGCCCAGGCACCAACCCCCATCGACACACCATCCAGATCTCCTTTCCCGTGTGGCGAAGATGATACCACGTCCAGAGACAAGGCCCGAACGGAATCCAACGATTTGGATGAACCCCGGCCGAGGCATGCAGACGTAGGCTTGATCGCGCATGGATGCACGAGCAGCGATGAAAGTGTGGGCGCGGTTGCGAGCGGACCCTGTGGCGCTGGCGGCATGGCTTGTTGCCATGGCGGCGGCAATGGTGAGTGTGGGTGTATGGGCGGCGCCACAGCAGCGAGCTCCGCATTTTGAGCCGCAGGTTCGAGTGCGTCTCGGCGTTGATGAAAACGGGCTTGACCGCGTGGTGACGGTGCCGATGGAGCGATACGTTGCGGGCGTGCTCAGTGGGGAGTTGTTGAGCGACTGGCCCAGCGCGTGCTTCCAGGCCCAGGCGATTGCAGCCCGAAGCTATGTCGTGCA
>RFGK01000207.1 GCA_003697045.1 Planctomycetota bacterium | reverse complement strand
GCGGCGGCGACGAATCGCCAGACCACCCAGACCCAGCAGCGCCAAGCTCGCGGGAGACGGAATGACCGTAAACACGCTGGTGCCCGATGCCACGTCAAAGGCCGAAACGGCAAACGTCCAGCGGGCGCTGATGTCAGTGACGGCACCCGTCAGCGGCGCATATCCACCGCCGCCCGGGAACTCGGCAAAGGCGCTGGCAGTCGAGAATGCACCGGCCGAGACCGGCGATGTCAGCAACTGAGCAAATGTTGAACTCTCGTTGTTGTAGCTGGCGGTGTAGATCGCGTCACCATCCGGAGCCAGCGTCGCGCCGTCACCGAGTGTGTCGGTCACGCTGAAGCCCGCCGAGGCAGCACCCATCGCCGAGGCAAGAGCCGCAGCGACGTTTCCCGAAGCAACGTCAAAGACGGTGTTCAGCGCACCGGCTGCGACGTTGAAGTTCAGCGAGACGGTCTGCCCGCCCGTGCGGTTGTTGTTGGTGATGACGATCAGCGCACTCTCGATCGAGCCAACGCCCGGGCCGAGGTCGCGTGCCTGATCCAGCTCATACGTCCAGACGTTTCCGTCCCAGGTGCCGTCTTCGAAGGTGACGACGAACGATCCTGTGCCATTGCCATTGATGGCATCGACGCGGAACGCTTCGGCCGCCTGAGCGGTTGCCAACGTCGCCGAGCCGGCAATCGCAGCCACAACTGTTGTGCAAAGAGTCTTGTTCATGGCTTCTCTCTCTCTAAAAGGACTCGCAGGCAAAACCCTGCACGGACTGTCTCTCTCAAACTCTCTTTCTGCAAGACATCCTCAATCAATCTCTTACAGGACCTCCCATGCTCTCAAATGTTTTGCCGTTTGTCAAGTGATTTTTGAACAAGACTTCGAATTCTTCGATGGCTTCGAGGCCCTCCACCCACGATCGGCCGACAGCAGCCATGGGTAGAATCACCCCATGTGCGGTCTGCGGCCCCTCGACCGATCCTTGTGGCCAGATTAAGCCAATTTCGACCAAGTTCCGATAATCACTAACTCGTTCGTGGATTCTTATCGAAATCCCGCTCGTATTCGTGTTGTCCAGCCGGTACACTAGCCCTTCGCGTCGGATTCCTAGGAATTGACAGAGGCGTCAGAGAGAGATTCCCTTACCATGCGGCCGGTTCTCAGGTTCGTTGCAGCACTCTTGATGGTTGTGTTCTATCCATCTGTCACTACGGCATTTGTGGAAGATGGAGAAGACACGGACGCTTTCATGCCGGCCGATCGCCTGGTCGTGCGCGTCCAGCCCGGCGTCTGGATCAATGCTGCGCAACGCCGATTCGGAAGGGTGGGGTATACCGCCCAGTCGCACGCCTGCGCCGAGCTGCTCTCATTGTGGTCGGTGGTCAGCGTCCGCCCGGCGGTCCAGCCTGCCAACGCTGAGCTCGCTCACGAACTTGGACTTGACCGCTATTACCTGATCACATTGGACCAGCCCAGCGACATCGAGCCGTTCGCCGAGCAGCTCCGGCGTCTTGACGCTCTGTTCGAGTCGGTCGAGGTCGTCCGGCCCCTGCACGCCCTGTGCACCGATGAAACGGAAAGCGACGGGGGAGACGGCATTCAGATTCCCAATGATGTGCTCTTCCAGGAACAGTGGGGTCTGGAAAACTTCGGCCAGACGATCCGCGGCCGTGTGGGTGTGGTTGATGCGGATATTGATGCGACTGCGGCGTGGCAGGTCACCCGCGGCTCCCCGGAAGTCATCGTGGCGGTGCTCGATTCGGGTGTGAGCTTCAGCCACCCGGATCTGGCCGGCCAGGTGGTTCAAGGCAGGAACTTTACAGGCGGCGACGCGGAAGACGTCGATGACTCATCGGTCTCGCACGGCACCCACATCGCCGGGATCATCGCTGCGAGGTGGAACAACCACACCGGCATCAGCGGGATCGCCCCGAACTGCCGGGTCATGCCCATACGCGTGGTCAATCAGATTGGATGGACCTTCGAGGACTGGCTTGCTCAGGGCATCATCTGGGCTGCGGACCATGGCGCCTCGGTGATGAATATCAGCCTTGGATTTCCTTCAGCCTCTTCGCTTCATCGTGACGCGATTGCCTATGCCTTTCAGAGTGACGTGGTGATTTGCGCTTCGTCGGGCAACATCGCCGGCGCACCGATCGGGTTCCCAGCCGCGCTGCCCGAGACGATCGCCGTCGGAGGAACCAACAACCGCGATGAAGTCGCCTCGTTCACCTCGACCGGGCCCGAGTTGACACTGGTCGCCCCGGGTCGGGACATCTGCTCGACGTGGGATACCAATGCAAATCCCGATACATACGAGTTCAAGAGCGGGACGTCGTTTGCCTGCCCGCAGGTTGCAGCCGTCGCGGCGTTGATTCGCTCGATCCGACCAGATCTTCGTAATGACACCGTGCGAGGCATCCTGGCTGTGACCTGCGACGATCTCGAGGAGCCCGGGCCCGACGACCACTCCGGGTGGGGTCGTCTCAATGCTCGCCGCGCGCTCGCTGTGGCGGCCGGCTTTCCTGCCGAAGCCGATCCGACCTGCTCGGCAGACCTCAATAACGATGGGGGGATCGACTTTGCCGACCTGCTCATCTTCCTGGTCGCATTCGACGAAGGCGATCCCATCGCCGATCGAAACCACGACGGGCAGATCGACTTCCATGACATGCTTCGCTATCTGCAGGAATATGTTGAAGGGTGTTCCCAAACAACATACGAACCGTAAATCCCCTCAAATCCACGCATGTTCTTTCGGAAGCGGTTTCCTGCCGATACACTGTTGTGGTGGGGTGGGTGCACACGGGCGGAAAGGACAATGCAGATGAATCGTTCCATCGTAATTGCAGCCATGGCGGGTCTCTCACTTCTCGCAGGCACAGCCCACGCAGGCGAACTGGTTGCGCCGGCCACACAGATCGCAGCGGCATCCGGACAGCTTGAGCGCCAGACCGCGATGAAGCTCCTCCGGCTCGTGTCGATCGAGTTGAACGATCACCGGCTCGAAGATGTGGTCGATTATGTGCGCAATGTCACGGGCGCCGAGATTGAGGTTCACTGGATCGACGATCAGCACGCCGTCGGTCTTGATCCCGATCAACCCATCACCCTGCGCGCCAAGAATGTGACGGCCTTAGCGCTCTTGGAGCGCGCGATGGAGCAGGCAGCCGTCGCGTTCGGGGAGCCCGGCTCGAACACCTGGCAGTTCACCGACGGGCGATTCGAGATGGGACCCAAGGAGCGTCTCAACGCCCACACGCGCATCGAGCTTTATGACATCAACGATCTGCTGTTCGAGGTTCCCGAGTTTGCAGATGCCCCTGACTTTGATCTCAACACCGTGTTGCAGAGCACCGGACGCGGCGGGGGCGGCGGGCGAAGCCCCTTCCAGGGCGGAAACCAGCAGCAGGATCGCGAACGCATCCCGCGTGATGAGTTGGCTGAGAACATCATTGACATTTTGACTTCTCTTGTTGAGACCGAGCAGTGGCAGGACAACGGCGGCGACGCCGCCACCGTGCGCTTCTTTCAGGGACATCTGCTCGTCAATGCGCCGGATTACGTGCACCGCGGGATCAACGGGTATCGCTGGTGGCCGTCGCGCCTGACCAAGCGCATCGGACGCGGTGAGACCTATCGCGGGACGACCCTGACCAGCGAAGATGCCCGCAAGCACCGCCGCGACTCGGAGCTGATTGACCCGCGCGGGCCGGTCCGCGGCGAAGCGGCCAGGACAGACAACGCCGACGGTTGATCCAGACAACACGCACACCGAGGGGCGCGCACGGATGTGCGCGCCTTTTTTTGCAGCGCCTTGTCGGCTACGCTGGAGGGGTGTTCATGGAGGGCCGATCGATGCTGCGCATGCTCATTCCGGTGCTGAGTCTTGTCCCGTGGGCTTGGGCTCAGCCTTTCGTTGTCGATGGGCAGTTCGACGACTGGACAAGCCCCGCAGCCGAGATGTCCGACCCGGTCGGCGATGCGGGCGGGCAGCTCGATGCCACACGTCTGGCGGGCGTTCTCTCTCAAAGCACCTTGCACGTGCGGCTTGACATTGCCTCGGAGCAGAACCTGCAAGCCGGAAGTCAGCCCGCCCCGGACCTGAGGCTGATCATCGAACCCGACGGGCTTGCCGGGCTCGAAGTGCAGTTTCGCAACCGGGTGGTTCGGCGACTCGACACCAACGAGGTGTTGCGGTGGGATGCGGTCGGATTTGCCTCGGCCCCGACCTTTGCTGCCCAGCGCTTTGAGATCAGGGTTGATCTGTCGAGCCTCGGCGTTGTCGGGCCGGGCGGGGTGACGCTTTCGCTTGCCGGTTCGGACGCACTGGATGAGCCGTTGCGCGTTCCTGCAACATCGCCGGCCCCTGTTCCCCGAGGCGCGCCGATAGAGCCGGCGCCGCGACCGTCGGTCCGACTCGCGAGCCTCAACACGTTGAGGACGGGGCTTTTCGCGCCCGGTCAATCGGACAAGCTCGCCCGTCTGCTCGTCGCAGCCGATGCCGATGCGTACCTGTTGCAGGAGGAGTACAACTCCAGCGAATCGCAGATCGTCTCACTTTTCAACACGATTCTCCCCTTGGACAAGGGCGTGTGGCGTGCGCACAAGCGCGGCGATACCGCGGTCGTCTCACGCTGGCCTCTGGTTGATCTGCCGAGCCACGATTCGAGCTACTCGGCTGCAGCCATGTTGACCGGGCATGGTCCGGTGGTGCTGGTCAGTATCCACCCCAAGTGCTGCGGGTACATCGGCAGCTCGGAAGACCAGCGTCGAATCGACCAGGCGAAGCTGACCGCGCAGCTTGTCCAGGAGGTGCGGGCTGGACAGTACGACGGGCAGGTCAAGTTGAGCGGGGCACCCGTGATCGTGGGGGGTGACTGGAATCTCGTCGGCTCGCGCATGCCGCTGGACATCCTGACCGCCCCGGAACTCGAGCACATGGCCGAGCTTCGGCTCGTTCGCACAGGCGCGGCCGACACGACCACCTGGCGCGAACTTGACGGACTCGGTTTCCCCCCCGGCCGGCTCGATCTGATGGTCTACGACTGCGAGTTGCTCAAGCCCGTCCGGGCGGAAGTGCTGGATACGTCGATGCTCACACAGGATCGACTCAAGCAGCTGGGGCTTTTTCCAGACGACAGCACCGGCTCGGACCACCTGATGTTGCTGACAGACTTCGCGCTTGCCGCGCAAGACTGACTTGAGCACCAGAACGGTCAAAGCATGTGATGCTCCGGGAGCAGGGGTGCTTTTGTCGGTCTGGGTGAGCGGGACTGGATATTGGAAAAAAGCGAAGCGGCGGGCCGATCCCGCCGCTCCACCGGAGTCATCCATGTCTGTTTCATGCCCGGGCCGGCTGGGATGACTCGATAAAACTGCCCGGCACGATGAAGGGCCCTCCGGTGAGTTGGGCGCCGGGTTCAATGATGAGTTTTTGTGCGCGCACGGCGCCCTTGAGCACGGCTTCAGGTCCGACGTAGACCGCTCCGCCTGCGCGCACGTCTGCTTCGAGGTGTCCGAGCACACGGACGTTTTTCGCAGCGATCACGCTCTGACACACCACGCGCGCCTTGCGGTCGATGATGATCTCGCCGCTGGTGCGCAGGCTCCCGCCCCAGTGCAGTGCGCGCACGTGGATATCGGGAATGCTGATCTGCTTGAAGCATGCGCGACAGCTGATCGTCTGAGCCCGCACGGGCGCTTCCTGCTCATGTCCGCAGTGATAGCACGTGGCAAGCCGGGACCCATCTCGCCCGAGCAGGGCTGCCCGGATCGATGACATCTCGTTCATGACAATCTCACGCCGCGTCGATGGTCAGCGTTTCATCTTCGAGCTCGGCTGCGCTTGCCGAACGGGTCGGTGCAGCGG
>RFGK01000031.1 GCA_003697045.1 Planctomycetota bacterium | reverse complement strand
GGTGGTCGAGACGCTCCAGCGTCTCCGCAAGGCGGGCAAGACACTGCTCTTCGCGTCTCACCGACCGGATGAAGTCATCACGCTGGCCGATGGGGTGCTTGTGCTGGAGAAGGGGAAGGTTGTTGCCCGGACGACGCCCGCCGAGTTGTGGCCGAGAGAAAAGCCCGTCCAGCTCGTCCGACTCTCACTTTCGATGGCCAATGAGGCGGACGCGGCCGAGGTCCTTCGGCGGGCCGGCCTTGCCGTGCACTTGAATGGTGCCGGGCTTTGCGTCGCGGTCCCGCGGGATCGCAAGGCCGAACCCATCGTGACTCTGGCCAAGAGCCAGATCGAGGTGCGTGATATCGAGGTGCTCGACGACATCGACATGCCGGGGGAACCATCATGAACGCCATGAGTCTCGAAGCTGCCCAGCCCGGGGTGAGACAAGGTCGGACCCCGTCATTCCCCTCGGGTATCGCCTGCTTTGCGCGCCGGGAGTTCCGCGATGCGCTTGCAAGCAAGTGGTTCGTGCTCTACACCGTTGCCTTTACCGTCCTCGCGGTCGGCGTGTCATTCCTGTCCCTCAGTGGCGTGGGGTCGCACGGATTCGCCGGTTTCGGACGATCGACGGCGGGGCTGCTCAATCTCATCATGCTGGTCGTGCCGCTCATGGCGCTGACGGCCGGTGCAGGCTCGGTCGCAGGTGAACGCGAGCGGGGAACACTTCTCTATGTGCTCGTGCAACCCGTGTCTCGGTCGCAGGTGCTTCTGGGCAAGTACCTCGGCCTTGCTGCTGCGCTCGTGTGCTCGCTCTGTGCAGGCTTTGGTGTCAGCGCGGCGGTGCTTGCATGGCGCGCCGGTGGCGTTGGGATCGGGGCTTATCTCATGCTCCTTGTTTTCACCACCGTGCTTGCACTGGCCATGCTCTCGGTCGGCGTATTCATTTCAGTCGTATCCCGGCGCACGGCCGTTGCAACTGGGCTGGCGCTCTTTCTCTGGCTGACGCTTGTCTTTGTGAGCGATCTCGGCCTCATGGCCAGCTCGATCGTGTTCAAGCTCCGAGTGCAGGAGATCTTCACACTGGCTACGGTCAATCCGCTTCAGTCATTCAAAATGGCTGTCATTGTCAATATGAACGCATCTCTCGATGTGCTTGGTCCCGTTGGTGCATATGCCTCGTACACGCTGGGAGCGTGGCTGCCATGGCTGCTTGCGGCGGTGATGTTGGTGTGGGCCGTTGTGCCGTTGGTCCTGGCGCTGGTCGTCTTTGCCTGGAAGAAATCGGTATGAAGCTCGTCTTTCAGCTCATCGCAGGTGCCGTGTTTGCGTTGATGCTCGCGGGGTGTGATCGGCCGTCTGCGGACGGACCGCCGGAGATTCGGCTCGGCGAAACGGTCTGTGACGGGTGCAACATGATCATCAGCGATCAGCGCTGGGCAACGGCGACGATCGTCGAGGGGCCGCGCGGCCCGGAGCCACGGCTGTTCGACGACTTCAACTGTCAGGTTCAATACGAAGTCGAGCACCCCGAACTTGTGGTTCTCTCGAGATGGTCCTTCAGTCATGCGACCGGCGAGCCTGTGCGAACTGAGGATGCCGTGTTTCTGATGTCTGATACGCTTCGCACTCCCATGGGCTCCGGCGTTGCTGCGTTTGCGTCATCCGAGCAAGCCGGTTCGGCTGCGGCCGATCTCGAAGGAGAGGTGTTGACCTTTGCGGAGACGTGGCAACGGCTTGGATATCCCGAGCCGAGCCATCCGACTGAGCGCGAACGCAACGCCAATGACGGCGCACAGGAAGTTCCCTGAGTTCTTTCTGGCGGATCGCACAGCGGTGTTCATCGCTGGATGGACCATTTCCTTCAGAGATGATCCATGACCAGATCGGTACTTTGGGATTGGTCGCGTGGGATTGGCCAGTGAGCATGAAACTGTTTACGGCCGCTGAGACTTGCAACAAGATGCGTTGGCCGGATGTGCCAGTTCCAAAGGTGCTCGCGTGAGGCGATTCCCTATTCCCCGGAATGCGCGGAGCGAGCCTCCGGTTGAGCAAGGCCGAGTTGAATGGAAGCCTGTTCCACGATCTGGTGGGCGACCTGCGCCGGGCTGTATCCCCCCGGCAGGCGCACGAAGACCTTGCCGTGCTTCTCGCAAATCTCCTGCAGGCCTTCGTAACTGTGGCTGGACCATCGAATCATGATGGCGACAACCCGTGTATCGGGTTGAGTGATTGCCGACTCGAACCGCGAGTGCGGCGTGTGAGCTTCGGATACCTGCCAGTCGAGTTCAGATAACTCAAACTCACGTTCGAGCGCTGCTTTGGAGTGAGGGCGGGGTTCGCCGCCGATGAGCACCATGCGCGTACCTCTCAGGGCTTCACGCACGAGCCGAATTTCGGGCGTTGTTTCGCGTACGGCTTCGAGGGGCTCGCCCCCGGCGCACTCCTTCCGGGCGATCCGCTGGTCAACGTATCGAAACACCTCCTGAATGCGTGGTTGTTCGAGCAACTCGGAAGGAATGTCATCAGCAATGGGTTCGAGCAGCTCGACGAGGTCGGTTGAGGATGGCAGCAGCCCCGCGTCCAGTGCGCCGATGATGCCTTCGACAATCCGGGACCAGTGGTGATCGAGATTCGGATCGTGGTTTTCAATCTGTCCGATGTGGTAGCGAATGGTGTTCAGGCTGCGCGTCTGCATGCGCTGCCGGTCGCGCTGTTCGGACAGGGTGGATCGGATCTTCTGTGCCCGGGCGAGCATGCCGCGGTGCAGCGACGGATCGGCAAGTCTGCTCAAGGACAGAAATTGGTTATACACTTTCCGAAACTCGCCCTCATCGCGGCACCACTCGAACACAGCCTGCTGATCGTTGTCCGTCCATTTCGGATAAGCGCCGCACGCCTCCATCCCCGCCCGGATTGCCGATTGCGTTTCGCCAAGCAGCAAGAGCAGTTCGGGACTCGACGCGTACGCTTCGGGAAACTCAACGATCGCATGCAGAGTCTCGGCGCATGCCCGGTAGCACCCCTCAAGGCGAGTCCAGGCTTCGCTCTCTATAAAGTCGGTATCCCTCTGGATCATCCAGAGATAACACGGTTGCATCGTATCGGCACGCTCGAGCAGCTCGTTGTACATGGGCTTGACCGAATCAAAACCCTTGCCCGAGGCCTCTGCTTCCGTTCTCTGCCGCGCCCATCGGCAGGCATCGGCCTTGAGCTCCATGCGACGGGCATAGCCCTCGAGCGAGGCCACGTCTCTGCGCTGTGGCGTGGTCGGCCTGGCTGGGGGTGATCCGCCCGCAAGGCCAGGCTGAGCGGGAGAAACCCCGGGATTCTCGTACTGCTGGAGGAGTGCCTGGAGCAACTCGGGATGGATGGGGGGCTCATTGGAGCTGCTCGGCTTGACCTCTGCAAGCATCCCGGTGGCCTGAGCGCCCTCAAACGACGCGCCATCAACTTCCTGAGGTGCATCGGACGATTGATCCTGGGCGGCACCCTGTGGCAGCTCAGCCGTGGCAGCCGCGTGAGCGCCATGACCTCGAGCCGCACTGCGAGAAGCACGAACCAGCCACATGCCCACGAGTTCCGCGAGACGTCGCAGCTCCGGATCACGGGTGAGCCGATCCTGAAGCATCCCGGCCAACTCGTCCACGAGTTGGTTTTCAAATGATGACCGGCTGCCTTCCTGCTCATCGGGAGTGTCCACGGTGCTTCCTCCTTGCGATCGAGCCGGGAAGGCTCGCTATCGGAAAGACGCGTGCAGCTCTCGCCGTGTGGACTCGACGGGCATTTGCCAATTCTGGTGAAAGCTGCCCTATGCATTCCACGGGTTTTGCATCTGTCAGGCTCGAGTGTACCAAAAGTCCCGTGCTGCGGCCGATCCGGCTGGCGATCAGGGGTTGCAAAGTATGCAGCCATGGCTTTCGGCCTCGTCTGCCGCGCCTCGCGGGATTGCCTTTACCGGCGGTTCCCGGCCCACGCGGTGAAATGCCGTGGCGCGAGATTTGTTCGGCTCATGCGCAAACAACTGAACGCCGCAAGGCAGTTCACGACCACTCGCAAGATCCCGTGCTTGATTCGCGCTTCGCTTCCAGCATCGAGGAAAAGCCAGCATGCAGTCGCTAACATGTCGCCAATGCGGAATGACCGGCTCCATTCAGTCTTGGTGCTTGTGCTCTGCTGGGCGCAGCTTGCGGGGATGCTCACGAGCGCGGGTTTGGCGCAGGCATGTATCGACGCGAGCGGCTCAGCGCATGTGGAGTTCATTGACTCGTCATGCCGATTGTCTGTGTCCACCGCAAGGGATCGGGCGAGTTCGTCGACTCACCATGCTGAGACCTGCGCAGATCGTGAATGTGGTTCCTGCACGCACATTCCACTTTTCGATGCACGCGCGCTTGTGCGAGCGACATCTCCACGCTTGGACCTGTCCTTGCCTGATGTTCTGCCGATACCAGAACAACCTTGCATTGATGCGGGCATTTCTTGCAGGCCGAAGTGCACACTGAACCGCTCAATGCTCCCTCATGGCCCTCCGCCGGATGTCGCGGCAACGCTTTGTGCGGTCATTTTGACTCTCTAGCGCCCTCGGGTTTGTTCGAGACTGTGGCTACCGACCTTGTGCCGGTGGCATCTGTCGTCGCGTGAACACCCCCGGGGAGATTCCTTGAGATGAGCATATTCAAGATTGCGGCGCTGCCGGTCTGTCTTGTGGCCGCCGGTTGTGCCGGACCGTTGGATCGTGCGTGGGACGATCCGGTCTACCGTGACATCCGGAGCCGATTCCAGGCTTTGGATGAGCACACCGCTCAGGTTCGAGCCGAAGGTGAGCGTTCCGAGCCGACTCCGAACGTGCTGGACGGGTTGGAAGGCTTCTCCGTCAACGATGCGATCCGCGTCGCCATCGGTCATGCGCCGAGTCTGCGCCGGGCGGGTTACCGGGTCGATATCGCCGCGGGGCGTGTGACTCAGGCGGGGCTGTACCCGAACCCGTCAATCGTTTTCGACGGCGAGGGCCTGGGGAGTAGCGCCGGTTCCGGTGGTGAGACAATCTACCGCGTTGAGCAGGAGATCCTGCTTGGGGACAAGCTTGACAAGGCCCAGCAGGTCGCTCAAGTCGATCGTCTCTCAGCGCAAGCGGGGTTTGTTGCCGAAGAGTTTGCGATCGCCTCCCGCGTGACCCGTGCGTACTTTGCGACCGTCGCCGCACGCGAACGGCTCGAAAATCGACGCCGGCTGCTCGAACTTGCGGACCGTTTACTTGGAGCGGCTTCAGCACAGGTCGAGGCAGGCTCGGCAACCGAGCCGGACCAACTCAGAGCCGAAGTGGTACGCGAGCAGGCGCAGATTGAGTACGAGTCGGCCCGCCAGGCATACGACGCAGCCAAACGCGGGCTGGCGTCGGCGATGGGCTTCGATCACCCGATTGATCTGCCCCTGACGAGCCGTCCCCAGGACATCCCGATGCTCCCGGATCAGGAAACGATTCTCGCTGCTGCGCTCGCGGGCAACATCCGTATCACACAGGCACGCCTCGCGATCGACCGGGCGCAGAAGGCGCACGCATTGGCGCGCGCAGAGGCGGTCCCGGACCTTGTCGCCTCGATTGGTCCGCGTTACTCGGATGTCGAGAATGAGACGACGCTCGATGTTGGCATCGGACTCGAGGTCCCCCTGTTCGATCGGAACCAGGGCAATATCCGCGCATCGCTCGCCGAGCGACTGTCGAGCGCAGCAGCGTTGAGAGAGGTCCAGCTCGAACTCGCTGCGGACGTGTCAGGCGCATACGCCTCGTATGAGGCAGCCCGGATCGCGGTCGAGCGATTCAACAAGCAGCTTCTTCCAAAGGCCGAGCGCACACTCGATCTGACCCGGCAGGC
>RFGK01000206.1 GCA_003697045.1 Planctomycetota bacterium | reverse complement strand
CCTCCAGCGTCTGCGCCGGCTTGATCTTCGGGAGCAGACTCGCCAGCGGATTGCCCGTCTGACTGAACCACTCCTGCCCGATGGAAGGCAGGACCACGACCAGATGTCCTCCGCGTTCAACCCACTCACGGATCGCCCGCGCCTTGTCGGGACTGAGCAGCCCCGGGTCGGTCCGCCCGCTGGTCGAGGCCCAGCACAGCGTCTCCATGCTGCCAAGCCCCTGCCAGCGATCGGGGATATCGCTGACATCCATTCCCGACGCCAACAGCGTCAACTCGTGCCCCATCGGGAGAAATGACGGAAACTCGGATTGTGGGCCGTAGTCGTCCAGCCCCATGCGCGACGAGCCGACCAGCCCCATCACGCCGTGTGTCGGGGGAACCACGCGAGCCAACGGGATCGTCGTTCGTCCGAGCAATCGACCGGCTCGAAACCCGAACCGCTCGTCATTGCTCGATTCCACCGCTTCGTACGCCAGAACATCGAGTTGGTTGATCCCGCTGTTGGCTGTCGGAAGGCATGCATATACCCAGAACGCTTGGGCCAGCCCGGCGTTTGAAGTCACGACCCGGTCGTAGTCGCATGAATCTCCGTCGGGGTCAGGCACGCGAATGCGCAGCACGATCTCACGTTGGGAGGCCAGACCCTGGTCTGAGACCTCGAGCCGGATGCCTGTCCAGCTCCCTTCGCGGGCGATGTTGCCCGGGCCGAGCCTGGAGACGGAAATCCGAAGCTCGTCTTCGAAGTGCTGCCCGTACGCAGGCTGCAGGACCAGCAGCCACATCACCAGCACCAGGGCACGGGCGCAAACTGTCAGGGTCCTGCTCGTATTCACGTCGAGTTGATTCTACCGATCAAGCACCATCGGGATTCGGTCGATGTGCTTCTTATGCCCGATCTGCCACAATGGGCCTGGTTGTGCAGCGCGGCTGTGGCCGCCGCGGGTGTTGTCTCCATGCTACGCTCGCTGGCGATGCTGGTTCGCAATGAGACCACCATTCACGATCTGCGCCGCAAGGTCTTTGATGTGAGGATTCGGTACCTCAGGCAACTGATCGAGATGTACGGGCAGGAAGAACCGGACGAGCTCACGCATGAGCTTGCAGCACACGCAAACAACGATGCCGCGACCGAAACAGAGGGCAATACGCCCGACCGACTCGCTCAGGCGGCCTGAAAAAAAGGCGGCATCCCCTGCGGATGCCGCCCGTTGATCATGGGCAATCTTGTCGTGCGTGTTTTTACCCGCCATCGCCGCCGGGCCGCAGGCGGCGCGTCGCCGGGCGCACGGCTTCATCTTCGTGCTCTTCTTCCTCGTGCTGGAAGAGGTCATGTGACTGATCTTGCTGTTCGAGCAGGCGAGCCAGAATCGTCTGGGCCTTTTCCGCATTTCCCGAAGCGATCGCCATTTCGAGGTCGAGCGCCTCGCGCACCGCGGTGACCAGATCGCGGCGCATCGCCAGATGGTATCGGCTTGTGTTGTCGCCGAACTTTTCGCGGGCGGCTTCTGACATCTCGACAGTGTTGAGCTGCTGCTTGGCAGTCAAGAGCCCCATCTGCACCATCTGGACTGCCATCAGGTCGCCTTCCCGCGTGTTCTCGGAGAAATCCGATCGGCGCAGCCTGCGCATGGCGCGCCCTGCTTGCGACATGCCGTCTTCAAAGCTCATCGCAGGACCCGGAGTCCCTTCCGGACCGCGCACGCGGGGTTGTGTGCGGTTGGCAAATGATGCTTCCAGTTCGGCCCGATCCAGCAAGCCGTCTTCGTTTGAATCCAGCCGCTCGAGCATCTGTTCACCGCGTGGGCCGAGTTCTTCTTTCGACAGCTTGCCGTCGCCGTCGGCGTCACGCTCCATCATCCGTTCAACGAACTGCGCCGGGTCAAAGCCCTGGCGTTGCGGGCGTTGCGGGCGATCCTCCGGCTGCGAAAGACCGGAGGCTGCTGAAAGTCCAATCGCCGGCACCATTGCCGCGAGGAGCCACATCTTCCTGTTCATGACACACTCCCTTCGTGTTCTCAATCGATTCTCCAAGGGCGCACAATCGGCGCCGACTCTACAGGAACGATCATATCGGGATCAGATTGCAGCCCGGCGCGTCAGATTGACTCATTCCAGCTCGCGCACAATCGCCAACACCTCATCCGGATCGGCCCGATTCTTGTAGTTCTCGTCGATGAAGGCATAGCGGATTAGGCCATCCGAATCGATCACATAGGTCGCCGGGATCACCAGCTCCCACGTGCCGGAAGCGTTGATGTGCGCCAGATCGATGCCGAACTGCGTGTACTTGCGTCTGGTCTCGGGGTCGACTTCGAAATCCAGGTCGAACCCGGCAGCCGCCTCGCCGGTGGCATCTGAAAGTACGGTGAACTCAAGCCCATACTTGTCCGTCGTCTGGCCGGCAAAGCTCGGCGCTTCGGGCGAGATGGCAACGAGCCGGGCACCAAGCGCATCAACCTCGGCCAGCCGGTCCTGCCACTCGCGCAGCTCACCCTGGCAAAACGGACACCACCCCCCGCGGTAGAAGGTGACAATGATGGGACCGCCCCCGTACAGGTCGGAAAGTTGCACAGTCGTACCATCGGCAGCGGTCAGCGTGGCATCTGGCGCCCTGTCGCCGGGGCGCAGGCCTCGGGTCGTCTCGCTCGCGGCTGCATTGTCTTCATTGAGCACGCCCGCAGGGGCCTGACACGTGTCATTGGTGAACAGCTGCTTGATTGTGCAGCACCCGCCCAGCATCGCGCAAGCGGCCGCGACGGTGATGGCCTTTCCAGTCTGCATGGGTCAAATCTCCTGATCAGGTTCCGCTGCGAAGAGAACGAGGCGGGATTGCGGACTATTCACAGCGATTTCGGCATCGCGCCGTGGCCTGAACTTCGGGGAATCTACCCCAGTACGCCCCTGCGTCGAAGCGTGTCGAGCATGAGTCGATTGAGATCGGTATCGCTCGGGGCGAGTGCGTATCGCATAGCCCGCGCCTTGCAGTCGCGCTCGAGTCGGGTGAGCAGATCCGCGAGTTTGCGCTCGTAGCCCTTCATCACGGTCCGGGTGAGTGTGACTTCGGCAGCCCGTCCACTCTCGATGTCGGTCAGTCGCACGTCGCCGACCAGCCCGCGTTCTACCTCCCGGGCCGGCTCAAGCTCCCCGCGGGAGAGCACCTGAATGCAGGTCAGGTCGAATCCGCGTCCGCCGGCGTGGGCCAGGTATTTGAGTCCTTTGGACCAGCCATCGCGAAACAGAAAGTCGCTGATGACGATCATGACGCCTCGGCCGCCCTGCCCGGCAGCGATGCGCCGGACACAGGAATCGAACCCTGCTTCCCCGACTCCGGGGGATGGGGTATGGAGGCTTTGCAGGATGAACTCGGTCAGCCGCGGCATGGCGTGTCTGCCTCGAATCGGGCGGATTTGCTCAACACGGCCGGTGTGGTCGAATCTTGCTGCGGAGAGACGGTTTTGATTGACCAGGGCCACGTATCCAAGCGCCATGGCGAGCTGATGGGCGAATATCAGCTTGGTGGGCGAACCAACATCCATCGAGGACGAACAGTCGAGCACGAGGACGACGGACAGGTCCTCGTCTTCGCGGAAGAGCTTGACGATGAGTCGATCGAGCCGGGCGTAGATGTTCCAATCGATATGTCGCAGGTCGTCGCCGGTCGTGTAGGGTCGAAAGTCGTCGAACTCGACGCTTTGCCCGCGTTTTTTGGAGCGTCGCTCACCCGGGAGTTTGCCCGCGAAGATGCGTCGGCTGATCACGTCGAGCCGATCGAGCCGATGCATCAGCTCTGCGCTGAGCAGCTCGTCAAGTGTTTTCGGGGTGGTGCTGCGCTGACCGATGATCATGTCGAAGTGGTACAGTAGCGATGGACTGGAGAATCATCATGACCGCACGCATGTACATCTTGACGGCCGTTTGCCTGGTTTTTGTGCTGAGAGGGGCGGCGTGGGCCCAGGACGAGACACCGGCCGAGCTTCGGGCCGAGATTGCCTCGCTTCGCGAGCAGCTTGCCGTGCTTGAAGCCGACCGGGCGCAGCTGATTGAGCAGATCGAGTCGATGAAGGCCGCCACCGCCGAACTTCAAAGACAGCTTGATGCCGAGCGTGCCCGCGTCGAGGAGCTGCAGGCTGCGCTTGCTGCCCGCCCGGTCCGGCCCGCACAGGAGGATCGTCCGGCCGAACCGGTGGCAGAGGAGCCAACGTCCAGCGAGCCTGCACCCGTTGCCGAAATCCCGCCCGATCCACTGGCATCACCGGCTTCGCTCCTGCGTGCGCTGCGCGAATCGCACCGGCAGACCTTTCCGGATCTGTCCCTCGAATCTCGAACGGCCCGCGAGACATATCAGCGCCGGCTCCAGCTCTGGCTCGACGTGGTCCGACAGTCATTGCGCGGACAGACCCGTTGGCGCATCACCTTTACCGAGATCACACCGGATGCGCGAAACCGACAGGCCCGCGCGCGCATGCAGGTGATCGATCCAAACAGCGGGCTGCCCATCGGCGAGTCGTTCCTCGGCACGATTCCCTCGCGCATGCTGCTCAAGATGGATGATCGCGCAGAAGCGCAAACGTGGGACGTGACGCTCGTTCTCAACCCCAACCCCGTTGTCAATCCGGATCGCCTCGAGGCAGGTCCGTTTGACTATCCCCCGCTCATCGGGCCGATGGTCGAGTTCCAGTTTGACTTCGACTGGATCGGCATGCGCCGCGTTCGCACGGCCTCTGACAGCGCGTCTGAAACGGAACAGATGCCACGGCCCTAGGTTCTCTATCGCACCTTGCGCGGGTTCGGTGCCGGCAGTCCGTCGGCGTATTCCCACACCGTGACGGCCAGACGTTGTCGGCCCCACTTTCGTGCTTGGGCATGAGTCGGGAACAGCACGTCGAGGCGATGGCCACGGATCGCCTGACCGCAGTCCAGCACCGGTACGACATCACCCTGGGCATATCCGGGCACGCTGACCATCGAGCCGTAGGGCAGCACGCGCGGGTCGGCCGCGACGAGTTGCATGGCGTTGGTCCAGACGGAATGAAGCGTTGCGGTCTTGCCATCGGCGTAGGGGCCACAGGAGCGCGCGTCAGGCGAATAGGCCGTGACGGTCATCCAGATCGTTCTGGCCGGTCGCACCGGACGCCCGTCAAACCAGCGGATTTCTACGTGGACGTTCTCATCAGTTTCTTCGACGGAGACTTGTTCAATCGTCAGCTCGGGCCGGGCGAGCGGCTCAGGCTCGAACGCGGTTCGAGAGGGACGCTGATCGATGTTGACAAGCGGTGGGGTTGAGCCGTGCTCCTTGACCGCGATGGCTGAGCACGCCACGACAATCGCTGCGAGCATCCAGCCGACTGGTTCAGAGATTCGGCCTGTGCGCGCAGTCCAACGCCCGCGGGTTTTCGTCTCTGCGTATTGCGGCAACACGAGTGCCTCCCGACCAGCCGACTCTCGAATCCCCCGGGGGTGCGTATCCCACCACGCAGTCCCTGGGGTCGGGCATGTCCCATATTCAAAGCCCGAATGAGATCGGCAGAGGCTTTCACTGTAGCCCAGAAGCGAGGCCGGCACAGCAAGCCCACGAATCGAATCGGCACGAACGGCGCTTTGTGACACCTGATCGGGTGATGCGTAGATGGAGCGTGCCGGAGCCGGGGAATCCCGTGCCGGTGCAAGAGTCCGTACCATGGACGCTCTCGGGGAGTGTGTTGCTTTGGAAATCTTTGTGATTCCTTTGATTATCGGACTTATCGCTGGCGTTGTCGGCGGACTGGCCGGCATCGGCGGGTCCATCGTCATGTTGCCCGGGCTGGCGCTGGTGTTGGGGTACGCCACACCGGACAAGAGCGAGCATCACCTGTACATGGCTTCGGCGATGTGCGTCAATGTCGTGGTCGCCTATTTCTCGAAACTTCAGCATGCCAAGGCGGGTGCGGTTCGGCCCGATCTTGTGCGACCCATACTCGCGGCCATGTGCGTTTCGATCATCGTGGGGGTCCTGTTCTCAAACGTCTTCGACGGCTCGGTGGCCAAGAACGCGCTTGTCGTGTTCATCCTCTGCTACTGCCTGTTCAACCTCTACTCGGCCGTTCGCAAGCTGCCCGAGCCTGATGCAGACCACCAGCGCGGGGGAAAGCCTTTGCTTGTCGCCATAGGCACATTCACCGGATTCATGGCGGGCTTTCTCGGCATCGGAGGGGGCATCGTGATGATCCCGATGCTTCAGCTCATTGGGCGCATCCCGCTGCGGCAGTGCATCGCTGCCTCTGCTTCGATCATGTGGGTCACCGCGATCATCGGCTCGACGCTCAAACTCAGCCTGCTGCATACGCATGATCAGAGCTGGGTCGATGCGCTTGCCCTGGCGGCTCCGATGGGGCTTGGCGCGATCCTTGGAGCCCGGTTTGGCGCGTGGTGTACGCATCGGCTCCGGCTTCCCTATCTCAAGGTCGCCATCTCCCTCATCCTCGGGGTGGCGGCTGTTCGCATGGCTCTGGGCGGGTCCAGGGACCAGTCCCGCCAGGCTGACACCCCATCGGGTATGGAAATGCCCAAGCGTCAGGGTGGAGTCGGCTCTGAGCCTCAGGATCTGCCTTGAGAACCTGGCACGGTGCATGCTCGTAGTCCTCCCGGAATATCAACTGTCCGACTCCGAATGACTGTCAGGCAGGACACGTGAGGGACGCAATGCAGGCATTCATCAACAACGCCAAGACGGCCGTGCTGCTCGGTGCGCTCATGGGGCTGTTTGTGGCGGTCGGGGGCGCGATCGGGCAGGAATACCTGTGGATTGGCCTGATTTTCGGCGGGTTGGTCAACCTGATCGCATACTTCTTCTCGGACAAGATTGCGATCGCTGCGATGCGCGGGCGTGAGCTTGACGAGCAGAGCGGGGGTGATCTGTATCGCATGGTCGATCGTCTGCGTCGCCGGGCCGGGCTACCCATGCCCCGGGTCTATCTCTGCCCGCACCAGGCACCCAACGCCTTTGCGACGGGGCGGAATCCCAGGCACGCAGCGGTGGCATTTACGCAAGGGGCGATCGATCTGCTCGACCCTGCCGAACTTGAGGGTGTCGCTGCCCATGAGCTGGCGCATATCAAGAATCGCGACACACTGATCTCGACTGTAGCGGCGATGATCGCCGGCACATTGGCGTTCATTGCCCAATACGGCTTCTTTTTCATGCTCGGGCGTCGCGGATCGAGCGGCGGCAATCCACTGGTCATGTTCGGCGCGATCATTCTCGGTGCGATCGGGGCAGCGCTCATCCGCGCGATGATCAGCCGAACGCGCGAATACCAGGCTGATCGCATCGGTGCCGAGATTGCCGGTTCGCCGTACGGGTTGATGAGCGCTCTTGAAAAGCTTGACAACTACTCGAAGCGGATTCCTCTGCACCAGCCCAATCCGGCGCAGAACAACCTGTTCATCGTTGAGCCTCTCGCCGGCGGGGGGCGCACGCTGACCGATCTCTTTGCCACGCATCCGCCGACGCACAAGCGGCTCGAAGCGCTGGCCAAACTGGCATGAGCGCAGCATCACCTTCTCCTCCCTTGCGTCGGGGGCCGCCCTGACCAGGGTGGCCCGGGCACGCGGGCCGACGAGTGACCAGTCGCCCGCGTGCGGTCGCTTTGTCTGCGATGACGGGGGGCGGCCGGTGAACCGATTCGGCAGGGGCGAGGTGCACCGAGGATCTTGTGCGCTCGGCTCGCTGCGACGACGCATCGGCTGCTGCAAGGCCGGCGATCAGCCTTCGGCGAACATCGCCTCGATGAACGGTTCGGGGTCAAACGGCTGGATGTCCTCCGGCCTTTCGCCCACGCCTACGAACTTCACCGGAATCTCGGTCGCTTCGCGCACCGCGATGACGATTCCGCCCTTGGCTGTGCCGTCGAGCTTGCTCAGGAAGATTCCGGTCACGCCGGCGGCCCTGGAAAATTCCTCGGCCTGGCGCAGGGCGTTCTGCCCGCTGGTCGCGTCGAGCACCAGCAACACCTCGTGGGGAGCGCCCGGAATCTGCTTCTCCGCCACGGCGCGGATTTTCGAGAGTTGGCGCATCAGGGGGTCTTGTGTGTGCAATCGTCCGGCGGTGTCGAGAATGAGGACATCGGCCTGGCGTGAACGGGCGGCGGCGCACGCGTCGAATGCCACGGCTGCGGGGTCGCCCCCCTGCTGACCCTTGACGACGTCAACTCCGAGCCGCTCGGCCCAGATTTCAAGTTGGCGCACGGCGCCGGCGCGAAACGTATCGCACGCACCCAGCAGGACATGATGCCCGTCTGCGACCAGCGCGTGGCACAGCTTGGCGATGCTGGTGGTCTTGCCCGCGCCGTTGACGCCGGTGACGAGAATCACGGTGGGGCCGGATTCGGCCCATCGCAGGCGTCGATCGCACTCGGGCCACATGGCCTTGAGTTCGCGTTTGAGATATTCGAGCACGTCTTCGCCGCGGGTGAGCTTTCCTGCCTTGAAATCCTCGCGGATTCCTTCGATGAGCCTTCGCGTGGCGTGCACTCCGACGTCGGATTCGATGAGCCGTTTCTCAAGCTCGGCGATCAGCGATTCATCGATCATGCGCCCGGTCAGGAGCGATCGCAGCTGGGAAACAAAGCCCTTGCGGGTGCGTTCAAGACCGGTCTTGATCTTGTTGAACACGGAACGGATCATGGTTCTGGTTCTGCTCCCGGCGTGTCTGCGTGGCGTTTGTAGACCGCTGCCAGCAGACCGTTGATGAACGAAGGTGATTTTTCGGTGCTGAAAGAGCGTGCGAGCTCGACGGCTTCGTTGATGGCATCCTTGGGCGGCGTGCGATTGGAACAAATCTCAAAGTATCCAAGCCTGAGAATGGCCCGGTCGATCGCCGCCTGGCGGTGGGGGGGCCAATCGGGTGCCAACTCGAGCAGCACACGATCGGCCTGCTCCCGCGCGTGATAGGCGTCGAGCGCCAACGCAAAGGCACGATCCAGGTCGCGCTCCGTCAACGTCTCGTCTTCGTCGAGCGCAAGCCCTTCCTCGGCCAGGGTGTTGGTGTCCGACAGCGAAGCGCGCACATGCTCGGCGTCCTGCTCGCCCCGTGCGTCGAGTTGATACAACGCGAGCAGCGCCAACTTGCGGATCAGGCGCGGCGTTGCCATCAGCCCTCCTCCTGCGACTTGTCGTCTGGCTGGACGCTCAGGTGGAATGACACGCCCGGCGTGCGCGCCTGGGCTGCCTTGTCAATCGCATCGATCCCGGCGATCGTGTCAAGTACCGCTTGCATGGCTTCGATGCCCTTGTTCGAACCGACCTGAACGTAACGTTCTTCCCCCGCCTCGGTCAGGAAGGCTTTCGGACGCATTCCCAGCCCGGCCCGGAACTTCGCCTGCTCCACGTTGTTGGTCGTCAACACGCCGAATGCGACGGGAACGCCGGTCTCTACGCTGATGTGGGAGAGGGCGCTCGCAACGGCGGTTGCGATGTAGCGGTCGTGCTGGGTCTGCCCGCGGATGATGCACCCAAGCGCGACGATGCCGCGATACAGACCTGATCGTGCGGCTTTTGCAGCCAGTACGGGCAGCTCGAATGCCCCGGGAGCCTCGATAATCGCCAGACTTGCCTCATCGCCCCCCGCCTGGGTGTAGGTATCGCGCGCCCCGGACAGCAGCGCGTCGGTGATCTGCGCGTTGTAACGGCTGACCACGATCGCAACAGGCGGCGGCTTTTGTGCTTGTCCAGTCATGGGGAAGCGATGGTAGAGCCGGGGGCGACGAATGTCTCCGTTGCGAGCCCCTCAAGTCGATCGGTTGAGGCTCGTAGGATCGTCTCGTGCGGACTCGGCTGCTCCAGATCGCTTCCATTCTCCGCCTGACGCGGATTTCCACGGTGTTTGCCGCTGTGGCGAATGTCTGGTTTGTCGTGCTCTGGTCGCGGGCCGATCAATCGGGAGAAAAACCGTCGGGGGTGCTCTCTGCTGAGCCTCTGTGGGTCAGCCTGCTCGGCGGCGCCCTTGTCGCCGGCGGGCTGTATGCCTTTGGAACCTGCCTCAACGACATCTTCGACTACCACCGCGATCAGCAGCTCAAGCCATCGCGTCCACTCGTATCGGGGAACATCAGCGTCGATACGGCGGTCATCAGCACGGCGGTGACCATGATCGTCGCGATTCTCGGGGCGGCAGTCTTTGGGACGGTGGGTGTGATGCTCACGCTCGGGCTGCTGGTTGCCATTCTTGCGTTCAATGCCACGGGCAAGTTCATCCCGGGATTGGGGTTGTTTCTGCTGGGGCTTATCTATGCCGGGTATATGCTCGTGCCGAACATTGACTTGCGATTTGTGTGGCCGGTGTGGCTTGCGATGACGCACGGGCTGATGGTCGCGGGGCTTGCGCATGTGCTGGGTCGCAAGACTCCCGCGATGACACCCCGGGCGGTGGCATTTGCCGGAACGGGCTGGGTGTTGTGGAGCGTCGTGCTTTTTGCTTTGCCGACCGAAGGCAACGGCTCGCGGTTCTCCACGCCTCTGGCGCACGGCGTCATCGGACCGTTGGCGTGCCTTCTGCTTGCTGCACTGTTCGGCGTGAACGTGTATCGGCGGCTTCGTGCGCTCGGTCCCGGGCCTCGCTTGGCAGAGAAGATCCACCGCCACGGCACCATCTGGCTTGCGCTCTATGCGTGCGCCTGGCTGCTCGGCAGCGGGCTGTACGCCGAAGGGGCCATCATGTGCGGGCTGACCCTTGCGGGCATCCTCGGGATGAGCGCCATGCGCGAACTGTACGGGCTTGTGGAGAACCCCGTCGGATATCGCAGGTGAGCATCTCGACGGGCTTTTGAGCAGCTGGCCTTGTGCCCGTCGGTTTGACTGGATTACTCCCACTCGATCGTGGCCGGCGGCTTGCTTGAGATGTCATACACGACGCGGTTGACCCCCCGCACCTCGTTGATGATCCGGTTGGAGATGGTCGCCAGCACGTCGAAGGGCAGACGCGCCCAGTCCGCGGTCATGAAGTCCTGCGATTCCACGGCCCGGATCGCAACAACGCTCTCGTAGGTTCGCCCGTCACCCATCACGCCGACCGACTGCACGGGCAAGAGCACAGCAAAGACCTGGCTGGTGCGTCGATACAACTGATTGGCCACGATTTCTTCAAGCAGGATTTCATCGCATTCGCGCAAGAGGTCAAGCTTGTCCCTTGTCACCTCTCCCAGCACGCGCACGGCCAGCCCGGGGCCGGGGAATGGATGTCGCCAGACAATCTGGTCGGGCAGTCCCAGGACCTCGCCCAGCTTGCGCACCTCGTCCTTGAACAGTTCGCGCAAGGGTTCGATCAGCTCGAAGCCCAGGTCGTCGGGCAAACCACCCACGTTGTGGTGGAGCTTGATGTTGGCGCTGTGGCCGGCGTGTCCGTGTCCGGATTCGATCACGTCGGGATACAGCGTGCCCTGTGCGAGAAATCGCGCATCCTTGAGATCGGTCGTTGCGTTCTTGAACACTTCGATAAAACGGTGTCCGATGCGTCGTCGTTTTTCCTGCGGGTCGGTGATGCCGGCAAGGTCTGCGAGGAACTGATCCGAAGCATCGACGACGCGCAGGTCGATCTCGAAGTGGTCCCGGAAGGTCGTTTCGACGAGCCGTCGTTCACTTTTGCGCAGGAGCCCGTTATCGACGAATACGCAGGTGAGCTGGTCACCGATGGCCTTGTGAAGCAGGACGGCCGCCACCGAAGAATCGACGCCGCCGGACAGTCCGCACACCACGCGGGCGGTGCCGACGATTTCCTTGATTTGCGCCACGGTTGAGCGTGCAAAATCGCTCATGCGCCAGGAACCGGTGCACCCGCAAATCTCGTAGATGAAGTTCTGGAGGATATCAATGCCGTGTGGCGTGTGCGTCACTTCGGGATGAAACTGGACTCCGAAGAAGCGCAGGCCCTCGTGCTCGTACTGTACCGCGGCGTGCGGACAGGTTGGAGTTGTCCCCAGCGTGGTGAATCGTTGAGGATCGAGATCGCGCACCTGATCGCCGTGCGACATCCATACTGCGGTGCGTTCGGGGATGGCAGCGAGCAGCCCGCCGGGGTGGACGATGTGCAGCGCCGCCCGGCCGAACTCGCGTGAGTTGGCCCGTTCGATCGAAGCGCCCAGCAGCAGGCATCCAAGCTGCATGCCATAACAGATGCCCAGCACCGGAACACCCAGGTCGAAGATTTCGGGATCACACCGTGGTGCTCCTTCATCCAGAGTGCTGGCCGGGCCGCCTGACAGGATGATCCCCCTGGGGTTGAGCGACCGCAGCTCCTCGACGGAGATATCCGGCCGGACGAGCAGCGAGAATGCCCCCACTTCGCGCACACGCCTGGCGATAAGCTGTGCCGTCTGCGAGCCGAAATCCAGAATCGGGATCACTTCGTGGTGCGGAGGCGAGGTCATGTTCTTGCCTGGTATGAGCAAACGCGAGTGTAGGCTCAGCGTGGCGGATTGGTCGAACCGTTGTTCCGAGAGCTACAGTAGTTTCGTGCGCCGGGCCTTGGTGATATCCATCATGCTTGTTTCGGGTTGTGCGCCGACTCCCGTGGGCTTTGATGCGCCTTCGGAGACAAAGCGACAGGACGCGATCGTCCGGGCAGCGGCTCGTCATGAGGCCGATCCTAAGACCTACCGCGGACTGATCGAGCAACTGGACAGCCCGGACCCTGCGACGCGGTTTCTTGCTATTCACACGTTGAGGCGATTCACTGGCCAGACGTTCGGGTACGATTATGCAGCACCGCCATGGAAGCGAGAACAGCCCGTCCAGGCTTGGGTTGAATGGTACGATGCGCAGTTTGAGGACCGTTCCGGGCCCGCGCGAGTCGACGATGAATGACAGGCCGCACATCTGCGTCGAACTGCTGAGCAACCCTGCCTATCTGAGCGGCGCGCGCGAGTTGATCTCGTCGGTGTGCAAGCGTCTGGGGTTCGACGACTTGACCTGTTCGAAGGTGGCGCTTGCGGTCGACGAGGCGTTGTGCAATGTGATCCGGCACGGGTACAAGTATGCCGAGGATCGACCGATCTGGATCAGACTTTGGCCGTTGTTCGATGCCGAGCATCGGCCCGACGGCGTCAAGCTGGTCATTGAAGACGAGGCCGAGCAGGTTGATCCGGAAACCATGAAGGGCCGGGACCTTGATGACATCAAGCCGGGCGGGCTCGGAGTGCACATCATCCGCGACGTGATGGATGAAGTTTGCTACGAACGACGAGAGAAGGTGGGGATGCGCCTGACCATGATCAAGCGTGTGCCG
Organism: Planctomycetota bacterium; assembly: GCA_003697045.1. Lineage (GTDB taxonomy): Bacteria > Planctomycetota > Phycisphaerae > Phycisphaerales > UBA1924 > J022. Next base: position 1,411 of record RFGK01000206.1, on the reverse strand, counting down.
CGTTGCTGCACGCCGATGCGCCTGTCTGATCGGGCCAGGGTCAAACGAGGGGCTGGGGATTGCGATGGCTGACGAGGTGGTACGGGTTGATCGCGATGGATCGGACACGGTGGTGATTTCGCCACTCGGCGATGTTGACATGAGTTGCTCGCCGACTCTTCGCACGACGATGCGTGAACAGCTCGACGCTCGCCCGAGGCGGCTGATCGTCAATCTCGACCAGGTCGGATACATGGACAGCTCCGGGCTTGCGACCCTGGTTGAAGCCATGCGTACGGCCAAGCGTCACGGGACCCGAGTGGTTCTGTGTGGCATGAACGAGAAGGTGCGCGCCATCTTCGAGATCGCACGTCTGCATCAGTTCTTCACCATCGTTGAATCGCTCGCCGAAGCACGCGAGAGTTGATGATTGTGCCATGTCCGATTCTGACACGACAAGCCCCAGCCTGCTTGTACGACTGCTCTGGCCCGTAGAGCAACTCGGAAGCTTTGCGCTGAGGGTGCTCGATCATATTGGCTCGCTCGTCTGGCTTTTTTTTGAAGCCGTGGGGTGGGTCGTCAAGGCGGTCATCTATCGGCGCGTCCGCCTCGGCCGCTTTGCGATCGTCTCGCAAATCATCCGTGTCGGCGTGCGGAGTGTGCTGATCGTCTCGCTGGTCTCGGGGGCTGTTGGCCTGATTCTCTCCATGCAACTGGCGCCCCCGCTCGATCAGTTCGGACAGCGTGCCCTGATTGCCAACATCATTTCGGTAGCCGTTCTGCGCGAGCTCGGCCCTCTGATCGGCGCGATCGTGCTGACCGGGTTTGCCGGTGCTGCGATTGCTGCCGAAATCGGCACGATGGTCGTCAGTGAGGAGATCGAGGCGCTCGAAGCTCACGCGCTCAATCCGGTCCGCTTTCTCGTGGTGCCGCGTCTGGCAGCGACGATCATCAGCATGACGGCTCTGGGTGTGCTCTCAAGCTTTGTGGCGATCACTTCTTCCATCGCCATCTCGGTGACCATGCTCGATATCCCGATGGAAACCTACTTCAAGAACATGGAAACCCAGACCAAGATGGTTGATTTTCTGACGGGGCTGTCCAAGGGGACGATTTTCGGGCTGCTCATCGGGATTATCGCCTGCGGGAACGGGCTGAAGGTCACCGGGGGTGCGGCGGGTGTGGGCAACGCCACGACGCGCACGGTGGTGCAGTGCGTGGTTGGCATCGTCATCGCGGACCTGATTTTCACAGCCATCTTCTTCGCGCTCAAGCTCGTGTGACCCGGATTGATGGGCTGGCAGCCGATCAAGCTGGGAGCAGTGGTGCACGGCAGACAATCGCATGCGCCGATTCGGCGTGGCTGGCCCATGACGGAGAAGGCCGCTTCCAGCGTGTGCAGCAGACGAGCCGGAAGGGCGGCTTCTTGGTG
>RFGK01000205.1 GCA_003697045.1 Planctomycetota bacterium | reverse complement strand
CCGGCAGGGTCGTTTGTGAGTCTCATCTCGCGGACGATTTTTGCAACTGCCCGTGAGAACTCGCGTTACGCGATCAACGGCGTGTTGTGCAAGCGTGAGGACAAGAAGCTCGAACTGGTGGCGACCGACGGCCGACGCCTCGCGCTGGCCCGCGACAACGTCGTCGAATCCACCGAATCCGGGCCGGTGAGCTGCATCATTCCCACCAAGGCATTGTCGCTGCTGATGAAACTGGCCGAAGACCCCGACGAACCGCTCAATATTGCCATTACTGACAATCAGGCGGTCTTTGCCTTCGGTCCGCTCGACGATCGCAGCCGCGCAGTGCTCGCGACGAACCTGGTCGAAGGAACATTCCCGCCCTACGAAGACGTCATCCCCAAGGATCTGGATATCAAGGTCGGGTTTGATCGCGACGTGCTCTCCTCGGCAGTACGTCGTGCAGCCTTGCTGACCAATGAGGAGTCACGAGGCGTGCGCATGGCGTTTCACGCGGCCGACAAGCAGGTCGAGCTGTCCAGCCGGGCCCCCGAAATGGGTGAGGCTCGTGTCACGGTCGATCTTTCCAGTTTCGAGGGGGACGAGATCGAAATCGGCTTCAATCCCGCGTTTCTCACGGACGCGCTGCGGGTGATTGAGCAGCCCGAGGTGATCATGGAACTCAAGGGCCCCAACAAGCCCGGGCTGTTTCGCTCCGGGTCTGACTTCCTGTACGTCGTGATGCCGGTGACGTTGAGCTAGTTGGCCTGGCTGCGACCCCCTGATTTGTGGGGATTCTTGCTGCTTTGTGCCGTTGATGCTTCGGTGTTGGTCTCTGCGTGTATTGCCTGTCGAATGTCGTTGATATCTGCGTCACGTTGTCGCGACGCTTCGGGACGGTTATGTTTCCCGATCCAGTGAGCAGCTTTCGACCCACAGCCCGAATCCTGGTCCTCATCGCGAGCGTGGGTCTGGCGATGCCCATCGGGTCGTGGTGTGACGCGTCCGTGTGGGAGGTGCAGCCGGCGGTTGACGATCTGGACGTTTATGAAAGCCGTCCGATTCGTGAGCTCGTTCTGCAAGGCCCGCCCGGCCCGGACGGGCAACCGGCGGCGCTCGACCCCAAGCTTGAGCAGAACGCTCTGAACAACATCCGTTCGCGGGTCGGGGGGGCGTTTCGAGCGCAGACGGTGCGTGACGATGTCGCGAGGCTGAATCGGCTCAATGTCTTCAAGAGCATTGACACGTCGGTCCAGTTGCTCGAAGACGGGGGAGTGCGGCTGATCTTTACGCTGACCGAGCAGCCCGTCATTCAGGCGGTACAGGTCACCGGCAATCTCAAGATGACGGACCAGAAGATCTTCGACGAGATCGATCTGGTCATTGGTGCGCCGGTCGACCGCTTTCAGGTTGATCGTGCTGCGCGTCAGATCGAAGCGCTGTATCGCGAGAAGGGGTACTACTTTGCGCGGGTGACGATCGACGAGCGCGAGCTTGTCGAAAGCGGGATCGTGGTGTACCAGATCCGTGAGGGTGAGCGGGTCAAGATTACGGACATTCGTTTTGAGGGCAACCAGTCTGCCGAGCCGCGTGAGATCAGGCGCGAGATCAAGACCCGCACGGCCAACCTGTTCAAGAAGGGGAAGATCGACGACAACGAGCTTGACGCCGATGTCGGCCGCATCATTGATTTCTACCGCAACCTGGGGTTTCTGGACGTGCGGGCGGGCTATCGCATCCAGCCGGCGCCGAACGGCCGGGAAGCAATCATCGTGTTCCTCATCGAGGAAGGCCCGCTTTATACGCTGCGAGACATTTCGCTTGAATACACAGACATTGATCCGGCTGAAGCTCCGTTCACCGTGGAGCAGATCGCCGGACTGATGAGTGTGAAGCGCGGCGATGTGTACGGGGTGCGCAAGGTGGAGAGCTCGCTGGAGACTGTGATCCAGTCGTTCGGCAAGCTCGGTTATACCGATGTGAGGATCGAGCGGTATGAACTGCGTGATCCTGATCGGCCTCAGGTTGATCTCAAGGTGGTCATCTCGGCCGGGCCGAAGTATCGCACGGGGCTGATCATCACCGGCGGCAATGAGTTGACGCGCAAGGACGTGATCCTGCGCAACACCGAGCTTCGTCCGGGCCGACCCCTTGACACGACGTATCTTGAAGCGACGAGGTTTCGACTGGAACAGATCAACTTGTTCGAGCGTGGCTCGGTCAAGGTGACGCCGCAGCCGCCCGATCCGCAGGAACCCGATGTCCGCGACGTGTATATCGAGGTTGCCGAGACGAACACGGGCAACTTTGCCGTCGGTGGTGCCGTTTCGAGTGATTCGGGTGTCGTGGGTCGCATCTCGCTGACGCAGCGGAACTTTGACCTGATGGACTTTCCCGATACGCCGGGCGAGCTGTTCAGCGGTCGTGCCTTTCGCGGCGGCGGGCAGACTTTTCGGATCGAGATCCTGCCGGGCGATCGGATCGAGACGTACTCGACGAGTCTTTCCGAGCCGCACCTTTTCGAGACGGACTACTCGGGTTCGGTTCAGATTTTTTATCGCTCACGCGACTACGACGAATATGACGAGCTGCGTTTCGGCGGACGATTCAGCATCGGCCGGCGCTTTGGTACGCGCTGGAGCGGGGCGCTCAATCTGCGCATTGAGTCGGTCGACCTGACCAACATTCTTCCCGATCGTCCGACGGATGTCTTTGCCGTAGCCGATCGCAATGCCGTCACTGCCATCGGCTTTGCGCTGGGCCGCACTTCGATTGACAACCGGTTTCGTCCGACGCGTGGCTCGGCTTCGACGATCAACATCGAACAGGTCGGCGCCCTCGGCGGCGACTTCACATTCACGAAACTCAACGCCGACCACACTGTCTTCATCCCGATCTTCGAGGACTATCTCGATCGGCGCACGGTTCTGAGCTTCAAGACTCAGATCGGATACATTCCCCAGGGACGCAGCGAAACGCCCACTTATGAGCGCTTTTATCTGGGCGGGCAGACTTTCCGAGGCTTCCAGTTCCGCAGCGTCAGCCCCAAGGGCATTCGTAACGACACCGGGGTCATGTCAGACCAGCCCGTCGGTGGCACATGGCTTTTCTTTGCGGGCGCCGAGATCCAGCAGCCCATCTTCGAGGAGATCTTCAGCCTGGTCGGGTTCATCGACACGGGGACGGTCACGTTTGAGCCGGGGTTTGATGACTACCGTGTTTCGGTTGGTATGGGCATGCGGTTTTCGATTCCTCAGCTGAGTCCGGCCCCGTTGGCATTTGATTTTGGCTTTCCCATCAAGAAAGGGCCGCGCGACGAGTCCCGGGCGTTCACGTTCTCGATTGACGTGCCCTTCTGAGGCTCGGCCGGCTACTCTGTTGTCAGCCGGGAGGTGCATCCGGCGGCTCATGTATGACGCATTCTCACAAGAACGGAGCAATACCATGCAATCAGCCCCGTCATTGACGATTCGAGTTTCGAAAAGGACCGTGCTGGCGACGCTCGGTGCCGTTGTGCTTGGCGCTCTTGCCTGGCAGGCCGGCGCCAACGCGGCGCGCCCGCCGGCCAATCCCACAGCGGTGGCCACGGTCAACCTGCCGCAGATCCTCCAGAATCTTGAGGAACGGAATGTCCGCCAGGCGTCGATGACCAAGGCGGTCGAAGCACGCCAGGCGCAGCTGGACGAGCTGACCAAGCGCATCGAAGCGCTGCAAATGGAGCTTGACCCCGAACAGGGTGGCACGCTCAAGCCGGGCACAACCGAATACCGGGACAAGCTCATTCAGCTCCGCGAACTGCAAGTCACGCTTGACGCCCGATTCAAGCTGCTCGAGCAGGTGCTCAGCTTTGAGCGAGGCTCGGTGATGCGTGATCTGTACCTCAAGATCGAAGACGCGGTGGAGCGCATCGCGGAGCGCGACGGGTACGACGTGGTGCTGCTCGACGACACTGACTTCACGCTGCCTCAGGAAGCCGGCCAGGACGACATGAACCGTGCCATTCTGGCGCGCAGCGTTGTGTACCGTCACGACTCGATCGACATTACCAATCAAGTCGTGCAGTTGATGAACAACGAGTTCAAGGCGGGCAGTCGCCCCTGATTCTTGCATGACCGCGAGCTCGCTGACAACCGGACAGATCGCCAGGCTCGTCGATGCCGAGATCATCGGCCGCGACGATCTGGTCATCCATCGTCCTGCTGCGCTGGAAGATGCGCAGCCCGGCGATATTTGCTTCATTCGTTCGAGCGAATACGCCGGGCGCTGGGCGACAAGCCGAGGCTCTGCAGCTCTGGTCTCGCGCGGTATTGACGTACCCGGCCACGATGCACAATCACGGGCTTTGCTTGTGGTGCCCGACGCCGATCTGGCGCTCGTCCGCCTGCTCGAACAGCTCGACGCGCAGAGTCCCGCGGCCCCGGCGGGCGTTCATCCAAGCGCGGTGATCGACCCTGATGCGGAAGTGTCGCCTGATGCGAGTATCGGGCCACATTGTGTCATCAGCGCAGGCGCTCGCATTGGTGCGGGGGTTCACCTGGTTTCGCTCGTCCACATTGGGCCGGGCGCCGTTGTAGGCGAGGGTTCGACGCTGCACTCCGGCGTGGTCGTCTATGCCCGCTGTGTCGTGGGCCGAAACGCCGTCCTGCATGCCAATGTCGTCATCGGTGCGGACGGGTTCGGCTACGTTGCCGGCAAAGCGGGTCCGGTCAAGGTGCCCCATCTCGGCAACGTGGTTCTTGGCGATGATGTCGAAATCGGGGCCGGCACGTGCATTGACCGGGCCAAGTTCGGCTCGACCAGAATCGGCAGCCACACCAAGATCGACAACCTCGTGCAGATCGGACACAACTGCACCATCGGCGAAGGGTGCATCATCTGCGGCCATTGCGGGATTGCCGGCTCCGTTCGCATCGGGGATGGCGTGACCATCGGCGGCAAGGTCGCCATTGTGGACAACATCTCCATTGGACGCGGCGCCTCCATCGGCGGCGGATCGGCACTGGTCAACGATGTGCCCGAAGGAGAGACCTGGATCGGTGTGCCGGCAGGACCGGCCCGCGAGGCGCTGGCGCGGCACGCCGCGTTCCGAAATCTCCCCGAGATCGCGCGCAACGTCAAACGCCTGATGAAGGCACGCGCAGAAGAGCCATGAGCACCCGGCGCACACTTGCCCGCCCGGTCGGTGTGGAAGGGATCGGGCTGTTTACCGAGTCAGACGTTCAGCTCGTCATACACCCGGCCCAAGCCGGGACGGGCCTGCGTGTTCGACGCGGCCCGCTCGAGCAGGCGGGCACGGTCGATCACGTCTCCGCGGTGCCGGTGCATCCTGCGTTTGCAACCATGCCCCCACGCTGTACGGGTATTGATCTGGCGCCGGGCGCGTGCGTACACACCATCGAACATGTATTCAGCGCGCTGGCGGGTCTCGGCGTGACGGATGCGATCGTCGAAATCAACGGGCCGGAAGCACCGATCGATGACGGCTCGTCAACCGTGTACGTCAACGCCATTGCAAACGCAGGGCTTTGCGATCTCGAATCGAGCCTGCCCGGCCCGGCGTGTCCGCGTGAGCCGATCATCGTCGGCGACCCCGGCGGCGTGCGCGTCGAGATGCACCCCGATGATCGGCTTTCCATGGCCTATCACCTCGATTATGGGCCGAACTCCCCCATCACACCACAGTCGGCCCGGTGGGACGGGTCTCCCGAAACCTATCAACGCGCCATCGCCCCGGCACGAACCTATTCGCTGCTCGATGAGGTGCAGGCGATGACGGCGCTCGGGCTTTTCGGGCGATTTTCTGCCCGCGATTTTCTTGTCATCGGCTCCGAGGGTCCCATCGACAACACGTTCCGCTTTCCGGATGAGCCGGCGAGGCACAAGCTGCTCGACCTGATCGGAGACCTCGCGCTGGCCGGGCTGCCCTGGCCGACGGTGCGCGTTGAGGCCTTTGGTTCCGGCCATGCGCTCAATCACGAGGCGGCAAGGGCGCTCCGTTCTGCGATCGCCAAAGCCGGTACAGTGTCACCATGATGCGCCTGCTGCTCATTGCGATGCTGCTGGTCATGCCGGGGTGCCTGCAACGCCGAATCCGCGTCACGTCCGACCCTCCCGGTGCCATCGTCTGGGTCAACGACACAGAGATCGGACGCACCCCCGCGGAGACGTCGTTTACGTTCTATGGCGATTATGACGTGCGACTCGAACTCGACGGGTACGAGCCGATCCACACGATGCGCCGCGCGCGGGCACCGCTGTATGAGTATCCCGGGCCTGATCTGGTCGCAGCGGCCCTTCCTTTCAAGTTTGAGAACATCGTCGAGTGGCATTTCGAGCTGACTCCCAGTGCCGAGAGCACCGTTCCGCCCGAGCAGCTCGAGGCGGATCTTGTGGAACGAGCGCGCCGCCTGCGCCGGCAGGCCGAGGGGGTCGAAGAGCCGGATCGGTGATCTCAGATCGTCCGGGCCGGCACGCCCGCCACGCGCTCGGCAGGCTGCACATCGCGCGTCACGACGGCGCCGGCGCCGATCACGCTTGCCGCGCCGATCCGAACGTTCGGCAGCACACGCGCGCCCAGGCCGATCAGCGCATCATCGCCGACGACGACGCGCCCCCCAAGCACGGCTCCGGGTGCCACATGGACGTTGACGCCGAGTCGACATTCATGCTCGACGATCGCGCCGGTGTTGATGATTGCGTGTCGCCCGATTGTGGCTCGCTCCTGCACGATTGCGCCGGGGGCAATGAAACTCCCGCACTCGACCTCGGCCGACGCACGAACGAGCGCATGGGCGTCGATCACGGTTGCCGCCTCGGTCAGGCCGGCAAAAGCGTCGATGATGCGGCGGCGCGTGGCAATCGCCCCAATCGCCACGATGGTCTTGCGATCCTGCTCAAGCCACGTGTCAAGCTCGCAGAGCGGACCCAGATGCGGGATGGCGCCTTGCCCCCTGGCGAGCGGAGCCTGGTCTGAATCATCGAGAAACCCGACGGGAACAAGCCCGAGGTCTCGCATCGACCCGGCCACGACCAGCGCGTGCCCGCCGCCTCCGATCAGGATGATGTCGGTCCCTTGCACGCAGCGAGTGTATCGCTAGTGCGTCGAGTCGGTCACGCGAAGGACTTCCTGGACGGTGGTCCTTCCCTCCATGGCCTTTTGCATCCCGTCCTGCCGCAATGTCACCATGCCTCGCTCGATGCACATGCGGCGGAACTCGGTCACATTGGGATTCCGCGCGATCACATCTCGCAGCATGTCGTCCACCGTCAGCAGCTCATAGATGCCCACGCGCCCGGAATAGCCGGTGCCACGGCACTTTTCACAGCCCTGGGGCACCCACATTTTGCTGACGGGCAGTCCCTGCATCTCGAAGTATTCGCGCATTTCCTCCGTCGGGTTTTGCTCGGTCTTGCACGCGGCGCAAAGACGACGCACGAGCCGCTGGGCCAGGACCGCGTTGATTGCGGCTCCGACAAGGAACGGCTCAAGCCCGATGTTGACAAGCCGGGTCACACTCGACGGCGCGTCATTGGTGTGCAAGGTGGAAAGCACCAGGTGTCCGGTCAGGGCGGCCTGCACAGCGGTGTGTGCCGTCTCATGATCGCGAATCTCGCCGAGCATGATGACATCCGGGTCCTGACGCAAGAGCGCCTTGAGCGCCTTGGCAAAGGTCATCCCGATCTTGTCGTGCGTCTGCGTCTGGCTGATTCCGTCCAGGTGATACTCGACCGGATCTTCAACGGTCGAGATATTCAGTTTGGTCTTGTCAAGCTGACGCAAGGACGAATAGAGCGTCGTGGTCTTGCCCGAGCCGGTGGGCCCGGTGACCAGCACGATTCCGTGCGGCTCGCTGATGGCGTTTTTCCAGATCTGCAGAGCCTGCTCTGAAAAACCCAGGTCTTCAAGTTCCACATTGATGGACCGAGTGTCGAGGATACGCATGACGGTCTTTTCGCCATACGCTGTGGGAAGCGTTGACACGCGAAGATCGAGTTTGCGCCCCTGCACGGTGCATCGGATGCGGCCGTCCTGCGGCACGCGGCGTTCGGCAATGTCAAGATTTGCCATGATCTTCAGGCGACTGGTCAGCGCGGGCGCCATCGACGCCGGCGGATTCATCATCTCGAAGAGGATGCCATCGATGCGAAAGCGCACCTTGAGCTTCTTGTCGCCCGGCTCGATGTGAATATCGCTGGCGCCTTCCTTGACTGCCGTCTGGATGATGTAGTTCGCGTATCGAATGACCGGGCTTTCACCGGCCTTTTGTTCCAGATCGACCGCGTCTGACGTCTGCTCCGAGGCGCTGACCTCAACGTCGGCCTCATCGACATCCGAGAGGATTTCGGAAAGATCGACTTCCTCTTCGGGCTCGCCGCCCACGATTTCGAGCGCCGAACGCAAGTCCAGCGATGTGATCAGCACAAGCTTGACGCCTCCGACGCCGAGCCGTTGTCGAATCGTATCGAGCAGGAACACATCGTCGGGTGACGTAGCGCCGATGACGACGCGCGAGCCTTCCGAGCGCAGCGGCAGCACGGAGTGCTGTTTGCAGAAATCAACTCCCAGACGCTGGAGGAGCTTGCCGTCAAAGCCGCCTTCCAGTCCGGCTTCAAGATCGACGCGCTCGAAGGGGACGCCCGAAACTTCAGAGACGGCGCGTTGCACGCCTTCTTCGTCCGCGCCGCGCTCGATGAGGATGTCTGCAAGCCGCCCTCCGGCCGACTGTTTCTGCAGGTTTTCGGCGGCAGCAAGCTGCTCGGCGGTGACAACTCCGCGTTGCACGAGAAGCTCACCAAGGCTCAGCGCCTCGGTCGCTGCTTCGGCACCGGCGCCTTCATCGATAAACACATCCCCCGGACCCGGCTCATCGCCCGGCTTGATCTGTCCGAATCGTCTCTGCCCCGAGGGCATCGAGGGCAGCGGACTGAAGGCCGTCTCCGTCTCGTCCAGACTGTGCTTGCGCTCCGGCTTGGCGGGCCTGGTTCGACGCGCCGGCTCCGACTCCCTGTCCTGGGCGCCGAGCTGATTCAGAATGTCGTCGATGTTGATCTTGTTGCCCGCCACTGGTCACATCCGTTCCGGGCACTGCCCGCTCAGGGTTTGGCGCCATTGCCGGCCATGCCGATCTCGTACTCCTGGTCATCGGCCTCAAGAATCACCGTTCGCGCGAGGATCTTCTTGACCAGGAACAGGTCGGCAACGAGGTCACCCTCACGCACGATCTGTTCGTTGATGCGCGCTGCCGGGGTCCTCCCCCCGACCACGCTATAGAGTTTCAATGTCTGCAGAGTCGACTGGATCAGCTTGGCGCGTTCGGCTTGGGCGCGCAAGCGGGCTTGCTCTGCTTCACGTGCCATGCGTTGTGCCTCGGTTTCACCCGGCCCGTCCACCTCCACGTCGGCAAGCTCCACCGACAACTCGAACGGACTTCGTCCCAGTTTGGAATCGTCGATTTGCACCGGGCGATCTCCGGCTTCGAGTTCGGCCATCAGCTGGGTGAATCGATGTGCGTCCACCTTGGGCGCTGCGGTCGAATCGATCGAGATCTCGATGACCTGTGCACCCGAGGAGACGCCCAGGCCGAGCTTTCGCATCGCAAAGATCCCGCCTCCGGCGAGGATCAACATGAACGCGAGAACCGCGACATATGTGGAGCGGAATACCGATGCGTTGCTCAGGTCGGCACGCACGGGGATTGCGCCGGCTCCTCCGCCGAGATCAACGAAGAGCCGCGCTCCCTCGGCGCTGGTGACCGCACTTTCCGAACCTTCCAGTCCCGAGTTCAAGGGTGCATCACTCACTTGCGGGCTCCTCCTGCTGGAAGTAGATACTCAACGTGAACTTCACGCTGATTTCGGGCTCGCCGGATTCGACGCTGCCGCGCTTGATATCCAGGTCAACGACGCGCGTGATTCGAGGCAATCGCTCCAGCCGGCGCAAGAACCGGTAGAACCCGCGGAATGTCCCGGAGGTGGTCATTTCCAGAGGCTGCTCCCAGTAGAGCGCCGCCTGCAGCGGCTTGAGACTCTTGAGCGTCGGAGCCTGCAGGCCCGAATCGACCGCCAGTGCCGACATCTGCTTGACGATCTGATCCACGGCCGAGGAGGAGGGCAGCCTGGCTTCGTCCTTGCGGATCCGCTCGGCGATCTGCTCGTTGGCCTGCTGGAGGTCGGCATTGCGCGCCGTTTCCTGTCGCAATCGCTCGAGGATTTCACGCTTGTGCCCGATCTCTGCCAATGCTGCGTTGATTTCCTGGTTCTGCGGGCGGAAGACGAGAATGAAACTCATCACCGGAATCGCCAGGACCAGTCCGAATGTTGCCAGTTCGCGCGCGCCGAGTTGCATCACTCGTCCTCCCCTTTGCCGAACAGGCCCATCAGAAACGAGTTTGGCCCGCCGCGTGGACCCATCGCGGTGTCGTCAAAGAGCGTCGTCTCCTCAGCCTCTTCGACATCGGACGCTTTGGCCTGCGGATCAAGCGTGGCGGTGATCCGGAACTTGCGCATCTGAAGCCCTTCCAGCGTCGTCTCGTTGATGAACTGAAGCTCGACATCCATCAACAGCGGGGATTCCTTGAGCTTCGAGAGATAGTCGGCGATCGGATCGTTGCCCTCGGCAACGCCTTCGATCGTCAGCCTGTGCCGAAACTTCGGCGGAACGACCTTTGCTTCTTCCTCCTGCTCCTTGTCCGCGGGCGCCGCGCCACGGCGCAGGGATGCCACGGCGCTACTCTTGCCCGGTTTGGCTGCGACGGGGGCAACCTGCTTGATACGCTCCCCTTCAAGCTTGATCTGTGTGAGCGTTGCCTCCTCGGGCTTGGCGCGCCAGATCTCTGCCATGAGCAACGAACGCGGAATATTGTCGCGCAGGGCCGAGACGACCGCCGCCTTGTCCAGCATCTCTGCACGCTGTCTTTCAAGCTCCTTGAGGGCTTCGATCTTGATCGCCTCCTGCTCGAACTCCACGCGGACCTGCTCCTGGCTCTGGCGCACAGTCTGCCAGCGACGGTTGGTCAGCACAAACGCCGAGACCACGGCCACCATGACCACGCCAAAGAGGAGAAGCGAGATGACATTCCAGCGAGCCTCGTCCTTGCCGCGGACGTAGTCCTCTGGAAGGAAACTGGCCGGAGATCCCGTTATCTTCATTCGGCTCATCGCGACCTCCGTGCTACAGGTCCGTCGGGCTCAAGGCCATGCCGAGTGCTGCTGCCCAACCCGGCTGGGCCTTGGAAAAATCCACATCCTTGATGCGCTCACTACCGTTGCGAGAGACGAGGGCCAGCGGATCGCCGACTTCCACCGGCACGCGCAAGGCGCGCGCAAGGTGCTGGCACAGCCACGCGTTCTTGGCTTCGCCGCCCACAAGCACCGCCCGGTCGATGCCTGCTCCGCCGAACATCGACTTGTGGTAGCGCACGCTCATGGCGATTTCGTCGCTGAGAATCTCCAGAGGCTCTGACAGGTTGACCCCCCTGGGAAACACGATCTTCCCGGATGCCAGCTCAATCCGCGGACTCATCCCGGGCGTGGGAAGACCGACGCGCTGATCCTTCAAAGTCGAGGCCTCCGCCGATGCCTCTTCTGCAGACGCAGGGACGACGGGTGCCGACTGCGGCTTCGATGCGCTGTCGGATGCCGATTGAACGGACTTGGCCATCGCCGCGTGCAACAGCGCCAGCCCGGTGCCTTCTTCCTCGCCTGCGTCGTGATGAGCTGCATCATCTTCAACCGCCCGCCGCTCAACCGTAATCTCCTTGCGCAGCTTCCTTGCCTCGCTGAGCGTGATGTTGCGCTGTTTCATGATCGCAGCGTCAAGGTGCTGCCCGCCCAGGTCCACCGTGCGGGCAAAGACCAGGTCTTGCCCGTGCGCGATCATCACATTGGTTGAGGAATACCCAAGATCCAGATAGAGCGTCCGCGACAGTGCATCTTCCTCGCGCCTTCTCACGCTGTGAAACGAACGCAGCACCGACTGGAAGGGCGCATGCACTCCGACCGGCTCGAGATGGGCTGACTTGAGCGCCTGCATGAGGCGTCCCACCAGGTCGCGACTTGCCGCCATGCAGATCACTTCGGTCTTGCCGCCGCGTCCCCCACCCGGCACCTCCACGCTGCGACAGACCAACGACTCGTAATCGCAGCCAACCTGTGAAGGAAGCAACGCCTGAAGCAATGAATCGATGCTGACGCCTTCACTCAGCTGAAGCTGCATGTGCTTGCAGAACATCTGCGAAGCCGGAATAAGGCACACCGCCCGCTTGGTCGTAAACCCACCCTTTCGGATCAGCTTCGGAAGACGCTCAATCTGAAACCGAAGCCGCGCCGCCGGATCATGTGCAAACTCGTCCGGCGTCGGAAGAAACGAAGCGGCCACCAGCCTGGTCGGCTCACCGCCTGCCACCTGTAACACCTTCAGGCCGCTCGCCCCAAAGTCCACCGCGATCGGCAGTGCATGGGCGGCAGGAAGCGACCCCAGCCTCTTGATTCGCATGGTCCACACCTCACCCTGCGCGCCGGAGAAACCGCATCCCAACGCTCAAGATGCTGCATCGGCCACTTGACCCTCGCTGTTCACCAGCCTCCCCCCTCACCCAAGCACCCAACCGACATGATCGGCACACCCCCCTCAAGTGCCCGCACGCGACGTCCCAGAATCCCGGCCTGCCTCCGATGCACCAGCATCCGACGCTCAGTTGCGGACGAGCCGATCGAACAGCGCTCCCATCTCCCGAAGCGCGAGCGGAAGGTCCCATAGCTGCCGGTCACGATCTCCGGTCGTGTTGCTGACAACGCGAATCTCGGCAAAGTGCACACCCACGTGCCGCGCCACAAGCCCGACTGCAGCTCCTTCCATTGCTTCGACCACCGCGCCGGTTCGTCCCGCGATGGCGTCTGCCCGGGCATCCGTCCCCGAACATGTGGAAACACAGGCCACTGTTCCGATCTGATGCCCTCTGCCGACGAGACTCTCCGCCCAGTCAAGATCTCCTGCGATGGCGTCTCCAGAATGTGTTGGCGCAAAGCCCATCTCGGTGCACGACCGATAACCATCGGGTGTCTGGATGCCTTCGTCCGCGAAGACGCTTTGCCTGGCCAGAACGGCCGCGCCAATTTCCAGCCCGGAACTGGGGTATGCTCCTCCCACGCCCAGGCTGATCACGCCCGAATGCCTTGCAGGATCGAGCACGCGGGCAACCCCTCCAGCTGCACACGCCTTGCCGACGCCGGTCTGAACGACACCAACGCCGGGTGCAGCGAGAATCTCGACCCACAGGTCCGCCGGTTCAAGACGACATGCGCGCATCTCCGCACCGGAGGCAATCGCGACGAGCACTCGACGTTGGTCCCGTTGGTTGTTCATGGAACAAAGTCCCCTGCGTGCGCCTATGAATCCTACAGGAAGTCGGGGGTATGGAGCCCGCCGGAGCGTTGAGGCGGAAATGGGAGGCTCGCGTGGACAGTGCCAACAGACTCGCTTTGATACGTTGTAGTCGTCGCGGCGGCACGATTCTGCTCGTCATCATGCTGCTGGCAGCAGTGGCGGCGATCGTGGGTGCGGCTGTGTATTTCCGATCCGGCCCGTCGGACCAGGATTCGGTCTCGGCCAGCACGGCCGACATTGTTCCGGCCGACTTCGGCTCGTTTGAAATCCTCACCCTCGCGACGGGGGAGCTTGAATCCAAAGAGCGCATCGAGCTTCGTAACCAGCTCGACAAGGTGGCCACGATTGTGGAGATCATCCCGGAGGGGACGTTTGTCCAGGCCGGCGACGTGCTCATCCGGCTGAACGCCGACGCGATCAAGGATTCGATCGACTCGGAGGAGCTGGCGCTGGTGGAAGCGACGAACGAGCTGGCAGCCGCCCGTGCATCGCTGGAGATTCAGATCAGCGAGAACGAATCGAAGCTTCGAAAGGCCGAGCTGGCCGTCGAGATTGCCCAGCTGGCACTTGAACAATGGAAGGCCGAAGACAAGCTTCAGATTGAAAAGCTGCAACTTGATATTGACCAGGCCCAACGGCAGGTTGATCGCTGGAGCAAGAAGTATGAGAAGAACCTTGAGCTGATCAAGCAGAAGTTCATCAGCCAGGATCAGTTTGACCAGGAGGAGATCGCCAAGATCAATGCCGACGCCGAGCTCACGCGCGCCCAGCGCAATCTCGAAGTCTACACCAAGTTCACGCGACAGCGTGAAGCCAAGCAGAAGCAGTCAGACCTCGACGAAGCCCGGGCCGAGCTTGAACGAGTCAAGCAGGAAAATCAGATCAACATCACCTCGCGTCAGGCCAACGTGACCAACCGGGAGCGCATGGTTCAGAGGCGCGAGCAGCGACTGGCCGAGCTGAGGCAGCAGTATGACTACTGCACCGTGGTTGCTCCATCCCCGGGGCTGGTGGTCTATGGATCCACGGTCCAGTCCGACAACTGGCGCAACAGCAGCGAGGGTCCATTCCAGGTGGGGCGCTCGGTCGGACCCAACGATCTTCTGATTGTCCTGCCCGATACTTCGCAGATGGTTGCCAAGGTCAAGGTGCACGAGAGCCTTGCCGGGCGAATCCGCCCCGGCCAGCGCGCCGAAGTGAAAGTGGACGCGGTGGGCAACCGTGTGTTTACCGGCCAGGTTGAAAGCGTGGGCGTGATGGCCGAGACCGGGGGCTGGCGCGATCCGAACCGGCGCGAATACTCCGTCCGCATCACGCTCGACCCGGATCAGCAGACCGATGAGCTCAAGCCTTCCATGCGCTGCGAGGCGCACATCCGACTGGGCACGGTCGAAGATGTCGTTCACGTTCCCGTGCAGGCGGTGTTCATGGACGGCCCGGTTACTTACGTCTATGTTCCCCGCGGCGGCAAGTTTGCGCGCCTGCCCGTGCAGCTCGGCCGGCGCTCCGACACGCGCGCTGAGATCGTCGCCGGGCTTGAAGCCGGCCAGCCCGTCCTGGTCCGCGCGCCCGAGCCTGGGGAGGTGATTTCCGAACCGTGGGATGAATCACAGCTTGCCAGCGCCGGATACATCCTGGACGAACAGGGCAACCCCACGCTTCCCATGATGAATCGCAGCCGTCGCCCCGGCATGCCGGGCGCTGCGCCGGCGATGCAACCCGGGCGAGCCAGCCCGGGCACCCGACGCGGGCCACAACGATCGCAAGGATGAATCCTTCTCAGGCAACGGCGCGCACAGGTTCGGCTGAGCATTCCGGCTCGCCGTAGAGCCGCCACACGACCACGCCCCGGGCGCGCGCATCTTTCGAGCGTTCCCACATCGACTCTTCATGCCAGTCGCTGGAGAGCAGAACGTGGGCGCCCGCAGGAATCGCGCCCGGGTGATGAATGGACTGTCCGAACCGTTCCTCCCCGGCGAGGTCATCATCGACAATGCCCACGATCGCAACGCCGAGGTGGTGCGCATGGTCGAGCATCCACGCGGTATGTCGCCCGGCACCCCACAGCCAGATGCGTTCAACGCCTGCGCGGGCGATGGCCTTGCCGATCTCGCGGAGACGCGCTGCGCGGGCAGTGTCGAAGGCGCGCACGTGTGAGCCGGGCGAGGCCCATGATCCCCAAAGCCAGGCCATCAGGTCCATGAGCGTCGGCCCGTGGGCGCTCATGCGCTGTTCAAGGGCGCGCCGGGCCGGCTCGACATCGCCTCGCTGACCGATGGACGCCAGAATGGCATGCAGTTCTTCGGCGTTTCCGCGATCCAGTGTGTTCCACGCGCGGGCCACGACGCGCGCTGCGTACTCGGCCTGGAGTGGAGTTGCGCCGAACGAGTGCTGTTCGTCCTCGCGCGTCAGTGTGTAGAGGACGTCGGGAATGGCGCACACGCCGGTCCCCCGGCCGTGGGCGCAGAGGCGCATCCACAGTTCATAGTCTTGTGCGCGCGCAAACGACTCGTCATAGCCGCCGAGCGAGAGGACGGCACTTCGGCGCAGCATCATGGACCCGTGTGCGAAGGGGTTGGAGATCAGCAGCTTCCAACGTGCTTCGCTCGTACGACGCGGGGGCGTGACGACTCCCAGCAACTGGTCGTTGCGCCCGACGATGCGATAGGCCGTGCCAAGGGCTGCGACATCTTCCATCTCCGCCATCGCCTGAGCCTGGCGTTCGATCCGCTCGGGCTCGCACTGATCATCGCAGTCCATGCGTGCGACCAGTTCATGCCGGGCTTCAGCAAGTCCGACGTTGAGCGCGCTCGCCAGGCTTGGCTGTTCGAGTTCGACGATCCAGGCCCGGTTGTCCTGCTTCGTGCACGCATGCGCGCAGGCGCGTGTCGCTTCGTCCGAGCCGTTGAGCACGATGAGAATCTCAAGCTGATCGTGCGTCTGCGCGCGCACAGACTCGAAGGCCCGGACAAGCCGATCGGGTTGGCACCGCCAGACGGGCAGCAGGACTGTGACGCCGGGTTGCGTCGACATCGTCTCCTCCTTACGCAGCCTGCTGGCGCGCGTGCTCTTCCAGCGTCGGCTTGACCGCCACGGCAAGCAGCATGTGTCCGACAAGCCGACGGATCGGCGCGGGGGGATGATCCACACGTCGCCGCCACGCCGGGCTGCGCGCCCGCAACCGGTCCAGCAGGTGCTTTCCTCCCAGCGTGTCCTTGATCCCCTTGTATGCGTCGTATGCATCGACATGCTCGACGCGCAGCCCCACGGCGCCGAGCTCACCGACAAGCTCTTCGCGGCTGAAGAAATACTGATAGAACGGCAGATCATCGGGCACCGGCGCTCCGCGTGCCAAGCCGAATCGCAGCCGGCGCAGCAGGTTGTAGTGCGGCACGGTCACCAGCGCCACGCCCCCCGGACGCAGAGTCCGCGCCGCTTCGAGCAGAATCTGCCGCCGCTGCGCGTCATTGAAATGTTCGATCACTCCAAGCGATATATACCCGGCAAGGGAGTTCGAGGCGTAGTCGAGCTGGCGTACATCGCCGACGCGGTAGCGTCCATCCGGGTCGATGGCGCGGTTTGCTGCGATGACTTCGGGCGCAAAGTCCACGCCTTCGATGTTGAATCCGGCTGCCCGGATGGTGCGCGCGGTGTTTCCATTCCCGCACCCGGCCTCGATTACCAGCCCGTCGCGGGGCATGAAACGCTCGATCGCATCACGAAAGCCGACGTACATGCCCATGCCGGCCATGGATTCCGGCGGATAACGCTTCCAGTGCTGGTCCCAGTATTCCGGCGTATCCGCACCCTGGCGGTACATCTCAAGTCTTCCATGCCGGGCAAGAACGACTGTGCTCACGCTTGTTCCCCCTTTGCCCACACCACGGCTGCGTAGAGCGATGCCGGGTGATGCCCACGCGAACGATCAAGCCCCGGGCTTACGGGGCGCAGCGTGCAACACACCCGCTGGGGTGCTGCTGCTTCGTCCTCAAAGTGTTCAAACGCGGTCATTGATATCGGCAGATCGGCCGATCCGACGTTTTCAACGGCCAGTGCGTCTCCATCGTCAATGATCATCTGGTGCGCAAAGCTTGCGCACTGCAGTGCGGCAAAGCCGGGGTGTGCACGGTGGTCGATCCCTACATACTCCCCCCCTAATCCGGCGCGTTCGAGCAGCGTGCGCACATATCCGCTCCCACATCCGAGATCGAGCACGCGGATTGTGCGCGAGCCGAAGGTGTCGGCAAAGCCCCGCCCGGCCCAGACCACAAAGGCATCCAGCGCCACGCGAGAGGGAGAGCTGAGCGATCCGCCTGCTCCCGCTCGGCAGGGAAACGGTCGGGTGAAAACCCCCTCCACCCTGGATTGGTGCCGATTGTGCCTGTTTCGCACACGGTGGAACTTGAGATAGGCTCTCCGCTCGTCCGAAGTAAGAGCCACGTCCCCATTGAGACTGGGGGGATTGATCGATTCAGCCTTCGAAACTGGCACGGAAATCGCGGCCTGCTCGACGCTCATGCGTGAACCTATCGAACACGAGACGAGTTCGGCTTGACCATTCAGGACCCTGCATGACGACCCGGATCGCCCAGACGCTGATTCTCACCATGACACGCGGGATGTCGCTCTCTGAATGGGCGCGCACGGGGCTGCTCGAGCGCGAATGGGCGATCTACACGCTGCTG
>RFGK01000204.1 GCA_003697045.1 Planctomycetota bacterium | reverse complement strand
TGGATCAACGCTTCGTCGAGAGAGCGAAGCTTGCCGGCCTGGCGTGTGTGCTGATCGAGAATCTCGTGGTGGATGCGTTCAATGGGAATGGGTTTGACGCCGAAAATCTCCACTTCAAGTCCGGCAGCAGCGTTGGCAAGGCGCACGGCGTCCGGCCAGGGGATCTCATTGGCTCGTGCAGCAGCCAGCGCCGCCAGGAGCATATCGCCTGCGCCGGTCACGTCGTACACCTCCCGAGCCACCGTCGGGACGTGGAGCGGAATGTCGTTCTTGCGCTCGAGGAGCAGTGCGCCGTGCCGGTCGAGCGTAAGAACGACGGCCTCGAGTTCAAGGCGGGCGAGCAGCCCCCTGGCAAGGTCGGCGTTGTGCAGCGCGTCGGGCTCGTCGTGCGTCTTGAGCCCGGTGGCGCGTTCGGCCTCAGTGCGATTGGGTGTCAGCGCCGTGGCCCGTCGGTAGTGAAGAAAATCTGTCGACGGGTTTGGATCGACCAGGACCTCTTTGCCCGCGTTTCGTGCAAGCCGGATGCATTCCTGGCAGAGCACATCAGAGCAGACACCCTTTCCGTAGTCTTCAATGCACACAATGTCGGCTTGGCCGACCGAGTCCCGGATGCGATCCAGGAGCCTCTCGCGGATCACTCCGAGCACGGGCTCGCGCGATTCGTAGTCCACGCGGAACATCTTCTGTGGGTGCCGGGCCTGTGCCAGCCCGATGAAGTTCCGCTTGACAGTGGTGGGGCGAGAGGTGTCTTCAACCAGGCCGGCCGTATCAATGTGAACGGATTCCAGTGCATTCCTGAGTTCGACCGCTTCCAGATCGGCTCCGGTGACGCCGCAGGCGATCACCCGACCCTTCATTGCAGCAAGATTGGCGCAGAGATTGGCAGCTCCTCCCGGCGCGCTTTCCTGCCTTTGCACCTGGAGCACGGGGACGGGCGCATCGGCCGAGAGCCGCTCCGCGTCGCCGTAGACGAGCTGATCGAGCATGAAATCGCCGACGACCAGAGCAGTGAACGGCTTCCAGACGGCAAGTTTGGCAAGAAGCTGATCCATGGGCAACAAATCATGGTACCGCACCGCGTGCAGCCGAGAGAACCAGGTCGCGCAGATTCGCCTGTCCATCCTGAAAGCCCAAAACGAGATGGGGGGCAACCACGGGCACGTCGAGGGACGCGTTGCGGGCCAGCTTGACATCGTCCTTGATCGTCACGAGGACGATTTCGGCGTTGAAGCGTCTGATGGCTCGTTGAATCCGGGCAATCTGGGCCTTGCTGAATGGGGCGTGGTCGGCCAGCTGAATCGTGCCGACCGGCTCACGAGCAAGCGCGCACGTCGCCGCGGCGAAGAAGCCCTGCGGGTTGCCAATGGCGCAGACCGCCAAGGCGCGCTTTCCCCTCATCCAATGAACGTGCTCACAGCGGATCGATCCGTCGATATCGCGGATGCAAAGCTCGGACCACTCGTGCGAGCAAACGGCCGGCGTGATTGCCGGGTTGATCTCCTTGATGCGCGCGATCAGCTCGACCACCGCGACAGGCTGCACCAGCTCGGCATGGGTGACGATCACGGCCTGCGCGCGCCCAAGCGACCCCGGCGGCTCACGCAGGAAACCCAGCGGAAGAGGCGCATCCTCAAACGGTGAACGCGAGGCGTCAATGAGCACAATGTCCAGATGGCGCGCAAGCCGCCGGTGCTGAAATCCGTCATCGAGAACAACACAGTCCGTCCCTGCACCCCGGGGAGATGCCAGAAATCTGTCCAGCGCCGCGGCCCGGTTGGGGTGGGCGATCACGGGCACGCCCGGAAGCGTCCGCTCGTATTCGAGTTGCTCGTCGGAGCCATGAGGACCAGGCTTGTACCCTCGCATCGCGATACACGGCTTGAGCCCAGCCTCGAGGAGCCACGTGCACAGTGTGCGCACAGCCGGGGTCTTTCCCGTGCCTCCGGCTGAAAGATTCCCGACACTGATGACCGGGCGATCGAGTGCGCTGACGTTTCGGCCTCGGTCAAAGGCACGGTTGCGCCGGTTGATCTCGGCAACATAGATGCGCGACAACAGCCCCGCGATCGGGCTGGGCAGACGCGTCGGCCGGCGAGCAGACGAGACTGCAAAGCTCGCTTGTGTCGGCTTGCGGGCACCGAGCGATTCATCCGCACAGAGCGGGCGGGGCGCACCGGGCTTAGGCGTCGTCGGGCCGTTCGTCACGGGGCAAGCCTAGGGACGCAGCATGGCGTTTTTGTGCCAGCACGCGGAGCTCGTCCTGAAGGCGAGTGAGCTGAGTCCGGATGCGCTTACGTTCGGCGTTGTGGAGGCGAACGTTGTTTGCCATGTCGATCGCGGCAAGCATGACCAGGATTCCGAGCAGCGACACAACCGAAAGCCATACCAGCAGAAAGACACGCGCCTGCTCGGCCGAGATGGAGCCGAAGCCGATGGCTGTCAGCGTGATCGTGAAAAGGCTGAGCACCCCTGAAACGGTGCGTATCCGTCGTCTGCTCTGCGGCATGCGCGCGTGCTGCATGAATATCAGGTGGCCGCAGCAAACAAGCAGCGCGATCGCTGCGAGCGGAAAGACCAACAGCGGAGGCAGAATCGAATCTGAAGCAAACACAGGCACGACAATGAGAAGTTACACCCAAACGGCGTCCGATGCCAGGCTTGTGTGCGGGAATGGGATGGGTTGTGTGGATCGGGGCAGATAGAGAGGGTGCTTTGGGTGTCCCTCGGCGGTGAGGCCGAGACAGTGAAGCTGGCAGTGAATCTGGAGCATCTGTGCGACCTGTCGGCCTCGATCGAAGCGCGAGCCGTGGGCGCCCCATCCGAGGACGACAAAATCGGCGCGATGTGCAGCACGGCGGATGGCGCGGTCATTGCCCGGGCCGATGGGCGCTGGATGACGCGCCAACTCGCGTGGGTCGGTCGCTCGCAGCGCAAAGATATTGACGACTTCAAGCGCATCAAAGCCCCATTCCTGCGCAAAGCCGATGCATCTACGGACGGTAGGGTCATTGCGCCGGGCGTCGGCTGTGGAAGGATTGAGCAGGCAAAAGCACGCGCGACGCGGCCCTTGAGACCAGCGACGAGAAAGCGTGTAGCGATACTGACCGGTTCGATCGAATGAGGCACGCCCCAGCATGCGATCAGCGTATGCCCCCTCACGCCGGCCCATGATGGTCCATGTTTGCAAACATCACCCGGCGACGGTCATTGTGTCAGAGCACGCACGCACTCGATGGCGCGAGCAACCTCCGGGCGAGATGCGTCTGCTGCAGC
Organism: Planctomycetota bacterium; assembly: GCA_003697045.1. Lineage (GTDB taxonomy): Bacteria > Planctomycetota > Phycisphaerae > Phycisphaerales > UBA1924 > J022. The sequence continues at coordinate 560 of RFGK01000204.1, read as the reverse complement.
CAGCGCAAGAGCACGCTCGCACCGCCTTCGGCTCTTGCGCTGATTCTCCGGCGTCTGCGGGCAAAGATCCATCGCATTGTCGTAGACATCGGCAAGCTTGACCAGACGCGCCCGCCAGTCGGCCTGCGCAAGTGCCGCGTCGTAGGCACGCTCACGTTCATCCTCGCGCAATGACTTGGTCTTCGTCAAAGCCGCAACACAGTCGGCAACATCACTTCCAAACTGCTCTTCCAGGTCGTCGTAATCCGTGGTCGTGTCTTCGATCGTGTCGTGGAGCAGAGCGACAGCCATGGCAATCTCGTCCTCACAGCCGAACACGTGCCGCACCGTCATTGCCACGCGAAAGGGATGAGCAATGTAGGGCGTGCGTTCATCTTTGCGCACCCCATGAAGGTGAGCACGTGCGGCAAAGCTCGCAGCACGCTGCCAGAGCGACTCATTCATGTCCGGAATCCTCGAAAAAGCGAGCGAGCATCGACGCCTCATCCCACGAGGCGTCAACACCACCTGAGACTCTAGCCAATCGCGTGACAAAGGCGAAGTGACGACCGAATCAGCCG
>RFGK01000203.1 GCA_003697045.1 Planctomycetota bacterium | reverse complement strand
GCGATGCGTTACGTCAACAGCGATCTGAACGACGGGCTGACCACGGTCTTTCTCATGCCGCCACGGGAGTTGTGCGAAGTGTCGTCCAGCTTCGTCAAGGGCATGATCGGGCCCGATGGGTGGCAGGAGATTGTCAAGCGGTATGTGCCTGAATGTGTGTTCAAGGATCTTTCAAGAGAGCACCCCTGAGAAGCGCACAAAACGGGGCGGGTTATGCAACCCGCCCCAGGTTCATGAATGCAAGGTCTGCATCAGCGCCGACGGCGCGTGCCGGCGAGCAGGCCGAGCCCGAGCAGCCCGAGCGTGCCGGGCGTGGGGATCAGCCACGCCGCGACGGTCGCACCCGCGAAGATCTCGCTGGTCGTCCAGGGATTGGCAAATGCGGTGTAGCCCGCGCCCAGGTTGTTGACGTCGATCATGTAGAAGTTCCCCGGCTCGTCGCTGACGAGGTAGACGATGTTGTCATACGCGGCGAGCCCGTCGAGATCGGTTTCCCCGGCCGGGTAATCGGTCAGGAACGTGGGCGTACCGGCGCCGATCTTGTAAAGGCCACGCTGGGGCGTCGAGTCATCGTTGGCGCCGTACATGATGCCGGTGATGGGATCTATGTCGAGTCCGCCGAAGTCGAAGTCGCCATCGGTGTAATCGTTTTCGAGGGTTGCGGCACCAGTGCTCGGGTCGATCCGATAGACGCCCTCGTTGGCAATGTTGCGCGTTGAGTAGAGGAAGCCGTCATTCGGGTTGTAGGCCAGGCTGACCATGGTCAGGTTGGCCGAGCCGTCATTGATGTTGCCGATGAACACCTCACCCCCGCCGGCCGTCCACGAGTAGAGTGCCGAGCCGCTGTTGTAATAAATGGTCTGTGTTGCGTTGTCGGCGGCAAGCCCCCATGGGTCATCGGAGGGGCGGAACAGGCTGTGCCATCCCCCGTTGAGGTAGTACATCACATCGGTGGCGACGTCATCAACACAGACAACCAGCCCGTCCTGGGCGTGCGAAGTGGCAGCCAGTCCGACCGCTGCAAGCAGAAACGAGACCTTCTTCATGTCTTGTGTCCTTCTTCCCGGCGTGCGGATTCACACCTCCAGCGGGAGTGACAGGACGCTCGGGCATGCACGCCGGACAATGAGCCCTGACGCCTGCCTCTCCCTCCACCTCTGAGGGGAAAGTTTACCGGCGACGCCTGTCGGCCACAACCCAAAAATGCACTGGGCAGATCGGCAGGGCATTCTTATATGGAGGACATTATCTACTTGAGCAAGCGCTCGAGGTAGTGGATGTCGATGCCTCCCGTCCGGAACGCCGAGTCTTGCATGAGCCGATGGTGCAGGTCGATGGTCGTCTGGATGGGCCCGACGCGAAACTCGCGCAGCGCCCTGCTCGCGCGTTCAATCGCCTCGGCACGTGAGTCGGCGTGGACAATGAGCTTGCCGATCATCGAGTCATAGTTGGGCGGGACGAAATAGCCGGGCACGACGTGCGAGTCGATCCGCACCCCGGGACCTCCCGGCACTTCCCAGGTTTCGATCCGCCCCGCACTGGGCATGAAGTTGCGAGACGGATCCTCGGCATTGATACGACACTCAATCGCGTGGCCCCGGGTGATCACATCCTTCTGCTTGAACGGAATCGGCTCACCCGTCGCAACGAGAATCGACATCTTCACGACGTCGATCCCGGTGATCATTTCGGTGACGGGGTGCTCGACCTGGACGCGCGTGTTGACTTCGAGCATGTAGAAGTTCTGCTTCGAGTCCATGAGGAACTCGACCGTGGCAGCGCCGGAATATTCGGCCGACTTGACCAGCCTGGCTGCAGCTTCACACACACGCTCGATCTTCCTGCGATCAATCCCCGGCCCCGGAGCTTCTTCGATGATCTTCTGGTGTCGCCGCTGCATGGAGCAGTCCCGCTCCCAGAGGTGAACGGCGTTTCCGTGCTTGTCGCCGAGCACCTGCACTTCGACATGCCGGGCCGATTCGAGAAACTTCTCGATGAACACATCCCCGTTGCCGAACGCGGCAAGCGCTTCCTGCTGCGCCTTCTTGATATTGGCGCGAAGCGTGGCTTCATTGTGGCAGACGCGCATGCCACGCCCTCCGCCCCCCGCAGCTGCCTTGAGAATCACCGGATATCCGATGCTCTCGGCGACTTCGACCGCTTCCTCTTCACTTTCGATGGCGCCGTCAGAGCCTGGAAACGTCGGCACCTTGGCAGCCCGGGCGAAGCGCTTTGCCTCGACCTTGTCGCCGAGCCTGCCCATCGCTTCGGGGCTTGGGCCGATGAACTCGATCTTGCACTCGCGGCAGATTTCGCTGAACTCGGCACGCTCGGCAAGAAAACCGTATCCGGGGTGAATGGCATCGACGTCGGCAATCTCGGCAGCCGAGATGATGCGCGAAATGTTCAGGTAACTTTCCCGCGCCGGACCGGGGCCGATGCAGATGGCCCGATCGGCAAGTCGAAGATACGGAGCATGTCGATCGGCTTGAGAATACACGCACACCGTCTCGATCCCGAGCTCCTGACAGGCCCGGATGATGCGGAGAGCGATCTCGCCCCGATTTGCGATGAGTACTCTTTTGAACATGGCGGCCTGTTGATCAGTTCGGGCGAACGAGGAAGAGCTTCTGTCCGAATTCCACAGCCTGGCCGTCCTTGACCAGCACCCGCTCGATCCGCCCGCTCACGCCCGCCTTGATCTCGTTGAAGACCTTCATCGCTTCGACCAGACACACGACTGAATCTTCAGAAACCATGCTTCCCACAGACACGAACGCGTCGGCATCCGGATTCGGGGACGAGTAGAAGGTGCCGACCATCGGCGACTCGATCGCGACTAGATTCGCATCGGCCGAATCATCGGTGCTGGCGGCGTTATCCGTGCTCGCAGGTTCTTCCGAGTCGTTGTTTGAAGCGACGGCCGGGCCAGCAGCAGGCAGCGCCGCGCCGGCACTGCCCTGGTAGATCACCGGCTGATGATTGACCACGGTCTGCGTCTCGGCGCCGCGTCGAATCTTGACGGTTTCCTGCTGGTCTTCCAAATCGAGTTCGCTCAACTCGTTTTCGACCATCAGCCTGACCAGTTCCTTGAGCTTTCGAATATCGATCATGGTTGTCTGCCAATCCGGCCTGGGGTAGGTCGTGCCTCTGCTTTCAAGTGCGGCCAACATGCCGCTTCAAAGTTCCCGTCACAGGGTTCTGATGATACGACCTTTGGCTGCCCGATGCGCGCGTTGGACGCAAGCAACCCGAAGTCATGCCCGGCCGTACACTCACCAGCTCGCGTGTTCCCCGCGCGGGCACATGCCCGGGGAGGTCGTCCACCCATGTCGGCACGCACGCCAAGCTCGGTGCGCTGGGTCCGGTTTACGATGTTGATCGGCCTGGCGATGCTGGTCCTGCCGGCCGGGGGGGCGCTGGCGTGGGGCGTGCTGACCAGCTTTGCCGATGGAGCCATCGACCCCCCCTCGGTGCGGGTTCTGCTGCGCACTCTTGGCGTGAGCCTGGGCATCGGCATGCTCGCGGCTGCGTGCGCCTGGGCGCCGGCACGTGTCATCAGTGCCCGCCGCGGCCGCACGTTGCGCGGTCTTGTCCTCGTACCTCTGCTCATGCCGCCGTACCTGGTCTATTCGGGCTATTCGATTGTGCGCGACCCGAGCTGGTTCATCGGCGACTTCCTCGAGCAGCTCGCTGCACAGGGCATGAGCTGGGTGACGATCGGTCTTGGCAGGGTGCTGGCGATCTGGGGTCTTGCGCTTTGGGCGTTTCCGATTGCCGCGCTGCTGCTTGCCGGTTCAATGCCTGGGGCCGATGTGGATGATGCGCTGCGGCTCGATGCCCCGGCGTGGCGACGCACCTGCGAGCGTGTGCGCATGAACCGCGCGGGAGTGTTCGCTTCGGTCGCCGCGGTCGGGCTGGTGATGCTCGGATCGGCCGTGCCCCTGCATCTGGCGCAGATCGAAACGCTGGCGATTGACTTGTGGCGAAGGCTCAGCGAGACCTCGCCCGAGCAGTGGGGCAGCGTCTGGCTTGCGGGATGGCCGATTTATCTGCCGGCCGTCGTCGGCGCCGCGTGGGCGCCATCGCTCGTCCGGAGATTGGCGCAGAACACGGACGGATTGGCGTGTGCTCCCGTTGTTTCGACACGCGAACAGGCGATCGCGTGGATCGTGTGGGCTTGTGCGGTCATCATCCCGCTCATCCTGTTCGTCTCGTCTGTGCGCAATATCGGGTCGCTGGTCGAGTTCTGGCGGCTGAGCGGGCCGGGCGTCGTTGCAGCTGTGCAGAACGGGCTCGCAACGGCTGTGCTCACGGCGGCTGTAGCCCTGGCGCTGACCATCGTCATGAGCGCATCACCCGTGGCAGCGGTGCGCACATCCAGCGTTGTGCTTGCAGTGATGGTCTTTGCAGCGATCATGCCCGGCGTGTTCATCGGCGCTGCTTTGGCTCGGACCGGAGCATCGATGCCTTCGTTCATGTCGGATCTGCTCGCCGTCGATGCGTATGTGTTGCGGTTTGGATGTGTGCCTCTTATTGCAGGAGCGGCTGCCGTCCTTGCCGAGCCGGCCGATGTGCGGGCGCTGCGAACACTCGAGGGATGCGACGGCGTGCGCGGGTGGGCGGAGGCATGTCTGCCTCGGTTGGGGCCTGTGGTTTTGGTTGCTGCGGCTGCTGCCGGTCTGATGGCATTTCACGAGATCGAAGCCAGCGTGATGCTTGTTCCACCCGGACGTGAAAACCTCGCACGACAAATTCTGGGATATCTGCATTTTTCGCGCATGGAAGAAATGGCAGCCGCTTCCGTATACCTGCTCGGCGGGGGCGTTTTGGCCGGAGTTGTGATTTCCCGAATCATCATTTCGCAGTTCAAGGGATCCTGAACCCGGGCGGGGGTGAATCGGTACCATGTGTCGGGTGAGATGCCAGCCGAGGGACATTCTGCGTGTGCTGAGTGCTGCGGCCGTATCGCTCCCGCTGGGGTGCGACGCCCAAATCGAAGGGCAACCCATCCGCACATCGGTCATCTTCGGAGAAGTCGGACTGGCAGCCGGGCAGTTCAGCTACCCCCGGGCAATGGACGCATGGGATGATTCACTCATCATCATCGACAAGTCGGCCCGCCTGCAGCGTCTTGACGCCCGTACGGGTGCGTATCTCGGTGGGTTTCGCATGCCCCGGTGGGAGCTGGGCAAGCCCACCGGAGTCACCGTTGGGCCGAGCCCGTTCGATCCTGCCACCCCGGTGGTGTATGTCGCCGACACGCACTACCACCGTGTCGCGGTGTATCCCATCCCCGATGATCCTGACGCCGACCCAAAGGCGACACGCGAGCCGGAACTGGTCTTCGGTGAGTACGGCACCGATCTCGGCCAGTTCGTCTATGTCACCGATGTGGCTCTGCTGGCCGATGAGTCGGGCGCCGTCGAACGGATCTACGTCTCTGAATATGGAGGCAACGATCGGATCACAGTGTTTGAGATCGAAGATCAGCAGATCATGCCCCGTTTCAGCGTCGGTCGATTCGGCGACGGAAAGGGCGTCTTGGGTTCGCGCGAGATCGAGTTTCAGAGGCCGCAGGCAATCGAAGTGGACCACGCTCGGCGTGAGCTCATCGTGCTCGATGACTGCAACCACCGCATCGCTCGGCTGACGCTGGACGGAGAACTGATCGCGTGGATTGGCGATGATCCGGGCGAAGCGGAGTTTCTCAATCCGCAGGGGATGACGCTGCTCGAAGGGGGGCGCGTGCTCGTGGCCGAGTTCACGGCCAATCGTGTGCAGGTCGTGGATCTGGAAAGTGGCGCATCCTTGGGCAGCTTCGGCGTCAGCGGCCGCGGAGAGGGCGAGCTGGCAAATCCCTGGGCGGTAGCCATGATCGCAGACAGCGCGTTTGTGCTCGACTCGGGCAACAACCGGGTTCAGGGGTTTCGGCTTGATGCCCAGCGTCTAGATCCCCCGTGGTTCGGCCTGCGCTCCCTGACATCGACGGGAGGGCAGCCTTGATCTGTTCGGCAGTCCTCGCTGCACTCATCGTCGGGCCGATCCAGTTTGATCGCCCGGTGTGGCTCTTGCTCATCCCCGCTCTTGGGGTACTGAGTTGGTGGATTGGTCGTCGCAGTCTGGCCGGGCTTGATTCCAGGCTCCGTTGGGTGGCGTTGACTGTTCGTTTGATCGTCATCGCGCTGCTTGCCGGTGCGCTGGCCGAGCCGGCAACGCGCCGGACCGCTCGGGACGTGTCAGTGACGATCATTCAGGACCTGAGCCGATCGATTCCGCGATCGCTTGACGAACAGATTGACGCATTCATCTCCGCGGCGCGCGAGGCGTCGAAACGGCCGGACGACCGGCTCGGGCTCGTCACCGCCGGCGTCGATGCCTATGTGCAGATGCTCCCGAGCAAGAATGCCCAGGGACTTGAGCGTCAGTTTGTGGGCGCCACTGACGGGACCAATCTTGCAGAAGCGGTGCGACTGGCGCTGGGTGTCATGCCCGAAGACGCCGCCAATCGCATCGTGCTGATCTCCGACGGCAACGAGACGATCGGGAGCCTGCGCTCGGCAGCCGAGTACGCGCGGGCCGTCGGGGTGCCGATTGATGTCGTGCCGGTCAGGCTTCGATATGACGCGGAAGTGATCGTCGATCGCATCGCGCTTCCTGCGACCGTGCGCGGCGGTGAAGTGATCAACGTCAAGGTCGTCCTCACTGCGACCAGGCCCACGGCCGGGCGGCTGTTGCTGACCCAGAACGGAGACCCGATCGATCTTGATCCGTCGTCAGAATCGCTGGGCTATGAGGTGATTCTGGATGCGGGCAAGAACGTGCTCTCGGTGCCGGTTCCTCCTTCGCGTCCCGGTCCGCAGGAGTTTGAGGCCCAGTTTGTTCCGCTGGGCGTTGTCGACGAATCGGGTTTCATTCAGCCAGGCAAGGCCGATTCACTCGTCGAGAACAACCGGGCGCAAGGCGTGACCTTTGTCGGCCGAGAGGGATGGGTGCTCGTCGTTGCCGATTCGGTCGAAGAGTCGCAGAGCTTTCGCGCCATGCTGGCCGAGGCGGACATTCGTCACAAGGTCGTTTCGTCGGACATGATGCCCTCGTCGCTCATCGAGCTCAACGGTTACGAGGCAGTCATCCTGCTCAATCAGCCCGCGTACAACTTCAGCGAAAATCAGCAGGACAACTTGCGACAGTACGTGCATGATTCGGGTGGCGGCCTGGTGATGGTCGGAGGGCCCGAGAGCTTCGGGGCCGGCGGATGGATCGGCTCTCCGCTGGAAGATGCGCTGCCGATCAGGCTTGACCCTCCGCAGAAGCGACAGATGCCGCGCGGGGCGCTCGTGCTGGTGATTCACTCCGTTGAGATGCCGCAGGGGACGTACTGGGGCAAGCAGGTCTGCATCGCGGCCGTTGATGCGCTCTCGAGGCTCGACCTGGCGGGCATCATCGAAGTCAACTGGTCGAGCGGAGTCGACTGGACCCATCCGCTTGTGCCTCTTGGCGATCGCGTGATGATCAAGCAGGCGATCAACAAGCTCACGTTCGGCGACATGCAGGACTTCGGCCCGTCACTCAACCTCGCGCTCAACGGGCTCGTCAACGCCGAGGCTGGTCAAAAGCACTGCATCGTCATTTCCGACGGCGATCCGACGCTCAACCGCTCCATACTTCAGCAGTACGTCGCAGCCGGGGTGAGCATCTCGACCGTCGGTGTGTTTCCGCATTCGACGCGCGACTTCAACACACTCAAGGACATGGCCGAGATCACCGGCGGGACGTTTTATCCGGTCAACTCCCAGGCCGCCCTGACGACGCTTCCGGAGATATTCATCAAGGAAGCCCAGACCGTCAAGCGTTCACTGATCTGGGAGGGTGAGCCGTTCAGCCCGGCCGTGGTCGCGGCGCCCGTGGAGTCGATGCGCGGGATCAGCGCCGTGCCGCCGATCGCCGGGTATGTCGTTGCTGCGGACCGGGGCGGGCTGAGCATGGTCACGCTGCGCGGCAAGGAGGAAGACCCGATCGCGGCACAGTGGCAATACGGGCTTGGCCGGGTCTACACGTTTACGAGCGATGCGTCAACACGCTGGGCAGCCGCCTGGGTGAGCTGGGAGCAGTTCAAGGCGTTCTGGGAGCAGCAGGTGCGCTGGGCGATGCGTCCTGCGGGCGATGCCAACATGCGAATCACCACGCGGCAGGACGGCGACGACACGCTCATCGAGATCGAAGCGCTTGATCCCAGCGGTGAACGGATCAACTTTGCGGCGTTTCGTGCCCGCGTCGCCCGTCCGGACGGCAGCGGCGACGACGTCGAGATTCGCCAGGTCGGGCCGGGTCTGTATCAGGGCCGGCTCAGGAGCGATCTGCCGGGTTCCTATGTCGTCAACATGGCCTACCGCGCTGCCGGGGCCGACGGACGGATCATGGAGGGCTCGGTGCAGGCCGCCGTGACGCGCCCGTTTGCCGACGAGTTCCGCGCCCTGAGCGACAATGCACCCTTGCTGCGCGACGTGGCCGCGTTGACCGGCGGGCGCGTGCTGTCGTGGGATGATCCGGTCGACTTGTGGCGGCGCGAGGGGCTTGAGATGCCCGTTGCGACGCGCTCGATCTGGCTTTGGCTTGCGACGATCGGGGTGGGGGTCTTTGTGCTCGATGTCGGGGTGCGGCGCGTACGGATCGACCTGGCTGCAATGGCGCGGGCGGTTGTGCGCGCAGTGCGGCGCAGTGAGCAGACCAAAGCCGGCGAGCAGATGGATGCGCTCCACGCCGCGCGCGAAAAAGCCCGGCAGCGCATGGTGCGAGAGGCCGACGCACAGGCACGCCAGCTCGCCCAGCGCAAGTTCGAAGCCGCAGCCGGCGCCGGCGATGAACCGGTCGTCCTGTCCGGCGCGCCCGAGCCGACGGGCAAGGCCGCGATCATCACCGACAAGCCCCGGGCAGATGCCGGAGAATCAGATGAGGAAGGCATGTCGCGATTGCTCAAGGCCAAGCAACGCGCCCGGGAGGAGTTCGACAGCGATGACAAGTGACCCATGGACAAGGGAGCGAGCGTGATGGCAGAAGATCAAGGCGTTGAAACCGCGGAAGTGCGTGCCAGGTGCGAGGAGTTTCGCAATACCTTTGCGCGTCTCAAGAGTGAGATCGGCAAGGTCATGGTCGGGCAGGACCAGGTCGTGGACGCGGTGCTCACGACGCTCTTTGCCGGGGGCAATGTGCTGCTCGAAGGTGTGCCCGGGCTCGGCAAGACGTTGCTTGTGCGCACGCTGTCCGAGGTGCTGGCGCTGCCGTTCAGCCGCATTCAGTTCACGCCCGACCTCATGCCCGCCGACGTGGTCGGCACGAACATCGTGACCGAAGATCCCGACACCGGGCGGCGGCGGTTCGAGTTTCAGCGCGGGCCGATCTTTGCCCAGGTCATTCTTGCCGACGAGATCAATCGCGCCACCCCCAAGACGCAGTCAGCCCTGCTCGAAGCGATGCAGGAGCGCAGCGTCACCGTCGGCGGGACGACCTATCCGCTGGCGCAGCCCTTTCTCGTCCTGGCCACGCAGAATCCCATCGAGCAGGAGGGCACCTATCCGCTGCCGGAAGCCCAGCTCGACCGCTTCATGCAGAAGGTCAACGTGGGCTATTCTCAGCTGGACGATCTGATGGTGATTCTCGATCGCACGACGGGCGCCCAGACGCCGGCGCCCGGGCGCGTGCTCGATGCGGCGGGCATTCTCGATGCTCAGCAGCTGATTCGCGGGGTGGTCATTGCCCCGCACGTCAAGGAGTATGCCGCCCGCCTCGTGCTGGCCACGCATCCGGGCGGGCGGTTTGCCGCCGGAGGTGAGTCCGGGCCGGTCAACCGCTACGTGCGCTGCGGAGCCAGCCCGCGCGGAGCGCAGGCGCTGGTGCTTTCTGCGAAGGTCCGTGCTGTCACCGACGGTCGGTATCACGTCAGCAATCAGGACATCCGGGACGTGGCGCTGAACTGTCTGCGGCACCGGTTGTTGCTCAACTTCGAGGCCGAGGC
>RFGK01000030.1 GCA_003697045.1 Planctomycetota bacterium | reverse complement strand
TTCTGCCAGCAAAGTCATACCACAAGTTCTGGCTGGGGTTGCGGCCGCCTGTGTGAACAAGGACAGCATGAACGCCATTCAGGATGCAGTGAACGCGGCCTGCGCGGGAGCGTGCATCATCATCGTTGTCGCGGGCAAGGCTCCAACGAGCCATTCATGTTCGCAGGAAGTCGTTCAGAACGGGCACTGTGATGTCGATGGTGACATTGATTGCGTTGACATCACCGGCGACATCGCCATCTTGCTCGATTCCTGCGCGGGGAACTGAGCCCGGGGCGACGGTCAGCGGCGAGTTGGGCCTGGGTTCCGACTGACCAGCGCCAGCCACTCCCGGTTGCCGCTGGTCTTCCCCTTGCCGCCGCGAATTGGGCTTTCAACCAGACCTTCCACGACGAACCCCATCTCGCCGATTTGTGCGCACACTTCGCGCACGATCCGCTCGGCCTCTTCGTCTGCCAGGACGCCCCGGCGCGAGCGCTGGTCCGTCTCCTGCTCGTAGTGCGGCTTGATGAGCGTGATGATGCGGCCGTCGGGCTTCGTCCACCGAGTGGCTGCGGGCAGCGCGAGCCGTTGCCTTGTCCAGCCCAGATCGATCACCGTCAGGTCGGCCAGCCCCGCGTCGACCAGTTCCGCCGGGGGCTCGACGTGCAGCGCGTTCGATCGTTCCATCACGACCACACGCTCATCGTTGCGCAGCTTCCACTCGAGCACGCCGTACCCCGTGTCGATGGCATAAACCCGTGCTGCGCCGGCCTGGAGCAGGCAATCGGTAAACCCGCCGGTGCTGCACCCAAGATCGACGCACGTCCACCCCGCCGGTTCGATGGCAAAGGTGTCCAGCGCGCAACGGAGCTTGAGCCCCCCTCGGCTGACATAACGTGATTCGTTCATCAGTGCGAAAAACCCTGGGCTGCGGGCTTGGCTTCCTGAATCACCGCAGCGGCGGTGCGCTCGCGTGAGACAGGCACGCCGACGATCGAGATGCCGAGCCGGTCGGCGGTATCGATCATCTTCTCCCGTTCGAGCATGATGACGTTCCCGGCTGCGACGGCCAGACAACGCCCGCCGTTGGCGTGCATCTTCGTGATTGTGCGCACACCGACGGTGGGTACGTCGCTTCGGCGGTCGTGCCCGATGCGTGCGCCCTTGCACAGCACCCAGCCGCGGGCCTTGCACAGCTGCCCGACGCGCTCGATCATCCGGTCGGTTCCTTCCACTGCCTCGACAGCGAGCACGTCGCGATCACGCACAGCAACAGATTGACCGATGTCGAGCCGGAGCATGTCGTTCAGGATCGGCCAGACAAACTCGATGTCGGCGAGCTGCTGTGCATTTGGGCGCAGCTGCGTCATCACGCCGGGGTAGGAGAGCTGGTCGGGGATGGGATAGGTTGAGTCGATCAGCGCGACGCCGTCGCGGTCGAGTTCCTCAGCCACGGCTGCCAGCACCGCATACGAGCGACGATCATGCCGGACGTGCCGATACCATGCCTTGACCGTGCGCACATCGGGGATGTTGCGAAACATGCGCCACGGGTCGTGCAGGAGCTTGGCCTTGTCGACATGCCCGACCATGATCGCATGGTGAACTCCCAGCCCGCGGAGGATTCTCGCCCAGCTTCCGATACGCAGCAGGCCGACTTCTCGAAACGACGAGCACAGCCGGGGCAGATCACGGTCGTACTGACGACACAGCCCCAGCCCATGCACCGGATGCCCGTTTTCGCGCAGCCCGCGCGCTACGGCAATAGGGAGTTGACCCCCTCCGGCGATGAGCCCGATCGGAGTCGGAGGGCCCGGAGGATCGGGAAGGATGGTCAGGGCCCCGGTTTTGGTTGCGTGCGCGGCTTCCATTGCAGGAATCGGCCTCCTCGGTGTGGTCTCAAGTCTAGACCACCGCCGAAACGCAGAGGCGGGCCTGGCTTGGCCGAGCCGTCAACGCTCGACAACCAGATTGCCTGCCCTGCGGCAGAACCCACGTTGACATCCAGTATATATCGCCGATGTGCCCGCTCAAAGGCCAGCAGATTCCCACCCCGGACGATTTGCCCCGCGAGACTGCTGCGGCCGATATATCGCGCCATGCGAGCAGGGCACAGCTCATCTTCGACTTCAGATTCCCCCACCCGGCGCCCATGGATCGGCGTGCGGTTTCTGTGTGCCGGGGTGTATCGACGTGTCTGGCGCGACGTCGACGGTCGGTGTTATCGCGCCCGGTGTCCGCGGTGTGGGCGGTGTGTTCGTTTCACGGTCGCGCCGGGTGGGTCGAAGCAGCGGTTTTATGAAGTCACCTGTGAGGGGAGCTTTCCCGACTGAAAGAATAGACTTGGGGCATGAGTGTCGGAAACTCAGCGTATTCGGTTGCTCGCCCGACGCGACAGTGTGCCGCCACCGGGCAACCGATCAATCCCGGAGAGACGTTCGTCTCGACGCTCGTTGAGCGTCCGGGCGACGATGATCTGATTCGCCTGGATTTTTCCGTCTCGGCCTGGAACGAGGGGGCGCGTCCGAAGCCCCCGTTGCGTCTGTTTGGTTTCTGGAAGACGGTTCTCGCCGATGCGCAGACGAACGCCAACCCACTTCTTGATGATGAAGACCTGCTCGACCTGTTTGATCAGCTCGGTGAGACAGAAGACGATCGGCGTGTGGCGTTTCGGTTTGTGCTCGCGTTGATACTCATCCGCAAGCGGCTGCTTGTCTATGAAGGGGGCGTCCCCGCAACGGGGTCGACGCCGGGCGTGCTCCGGGTGCGTCGACGCGGTGACAAGAGCGATGAACTGACCGAAGTTGTCGATCCGGGGATGGATGACCAAACGGTAGAGGCGGTGACCGAGCAGATCGGCCGCATCATGAATCTTGACGCCAGGCCGACAGCGCGCGGAGATTCGTCGTGAGAATCCTGCTTGCAATTGCCCTGGCTGCTGCGCTGCTGGGGGGCTGTGCAGCGGAAAAGCGCACGGGCAAGCCGATCGAGGGCGTGACCGCTGCAGCCATTGTGGAAGCACACAACGCCCGGGTGTCCATGCTCGATCGGCTCTGGGCGCGGACCAGCGTGCAGGTTACGTCAACGAACAACAGGGGAGATCGACTGCGTGAGCAGGGAGAGGGCCACCTCCAGATCGTGCAGCCGTCGTCGATTGCCCTTACGCTTGGCAAGATGGGCAAGACCAAGCTCTATCTCGGGTCCAACGAGCGCGTGTATTGGTGGCTCGACCTGATCGATGCCGATGAGAAGGTCGCTCTGATCGGCAGACACGATCTGGTCACCTTGGAAAAGGCTGCGATGCTGGGCGTGCCGGTCTATCCGCGTGATCTCGTGCATCTGCTCGGTATCACTCCGCTCCCGGCCGATCGTGCCAGTGCGGGCCTCGAATGGGACTCGCAATCGCGAGCGGGTGTGCGCGCGCCCACCGACAGCGGCTGGCGCCGCGTGTGGTTCGACCCATTCACATTTGAGCCGAGGCGGGTCGAGATGTTCGATTCGCGGGGCAATCTTGTGCTTGAGTCTGAGCTTGACCGCTACGACTATGTGACAGTCGTGGGCGATGCGCATTCCAAGCCGCGCATTGCAGAGCGGGCCGACATCACGATCCCCGCCGATCAGACTGCGATCAAGCTGTCGCTCTATGCGCCGGAGAATCGCGCCATACGCCCGACGGCGTTCGATATCGATCGTCTGATCAAGGGTTATCGAATCGACCTTGTGTACGATCTCGACGCTCCTGACACACTTTCGACGATCGAGCCCTGATGTTGCAATGGTTTGTCACGTACCGGTGTGTATTGCCTGCCGTCAGGGCGTCCGTGCGATACGGGTGTTTGCAGTTGCGGCGTGCCGCGTGGGGGCTCGTTGCGCTGGCAACGTGCCTGCTGGTGACTTCCGCGCGGGCGCAGGTTGGGGTGAGCGCTGTCGTGACGCCGCGCGTGGCCGAGTCGCACGCGTGGGTGGTGATTGACGATCACGCCGATCGCGTTGGGGCGGGCAAGAGTGTGCTGGTCCACGTGCCGCCGCGCACGGGCGACCATCCGGCCCCGGCGGGATATGTGCAGTTTGCGCGCACGTTTGAGGAGTCTCCCGTTGCTGTGGCGGCATGGGAGCGCACGGTGTATGTCGTTTTTGAGCAAGGCGGTGACGACGGGGCCACACGTCTGCGCATACGTTCGGTCGAAGCGTTTGATCGCGGGTTTTCGTGGGATTATTTGCCGATCGATCGACTCGAGGCCCAGCCGACATTGGTGACTTTGGGCACGACCCAGGCCGTGGCGGCAAGAGACGGCGTGGTGCTTGTGATCTTGAGTCAGGCTGCCGGGTTCTCGGCAGCCGTGCTCAACAAGGATGCGTGGACGAATCTTGATCTTCCTGACACAAGCCCCGGGCGCTGGTTTGCATGGGCAACGCGTGAGAGCATCGTTGCGGCACACCTGACGGGTGCACGATTGCGGCTGTGGTCCCTGAGCCTTTCCAACAGCGACGACCCGACGTGGATTGGCTTGGACGAGCTCGCGGGCGTGGCTGATGATGCAGAGGTGTTCACCTGTGGGTCGATCGTCGCAGCCTTGAGCAGCGACGAGTCACGTCGAGTGGTCAGCGTGCTTTTGCCCGACAGCCCTCCGGTTGATGTGGCGACGCTTGACCGATCGGCGGGCAGGTGGTTTGTGCCCGTGTACGTGGATGGTCCGCGTTTGCTTGCACTTCGTTGGTCCGCGGATGAAAGTGCGGGTGGATACCCGAGACTGGAGTCGACGGAGGTTTCGCTCTCAAGCGGGACCATCCTGTATCAGGGGCCGGCGCCGCGTTCTGAGATCCTCTCCGCCGGCGAGTTTCGCATGCTTGCGATGATGCTTGTTGCCCTGTTCATCGGGGTGCTTGTCATCGTGCTCAAAGGGGATCTCGATCAGGACGCGGTACCCCTGCCGCGGAATACGGCGCTTGCCGGGCCGATGCGTCGGTTCATTGCGTCGATGATCGACCTTGTGATTGCAGCCCATGTGACCGGATTGCTCTACGACGCTCGCGCCTCGGAGATCCTCACGCTCGAAGTGCTGCTGCACCCCGGGGGCGCGTGGACAGCGCTTCCGGCGCTGTTTATCTTCGGCGGAGTTATCGGGACGTTTTCCGAGTGGCTGACGGGACGGACAATCGGGAAGTTTCTCACCGGCATGCGTGTGATCCGCGTGCGAGGCGTCGTCGGAGGACGCGTCGGGTTTGTGGGATGTCTGGTTCGGAATGCGATCAAGTGGCTGATGCCGCCGGTGGCGGCGCTGGCAGCGGTGGATGAGAACTCCCGGCATCGGGGGGATCAGATTGCCGGAGCAGCTGTCATCGTGGATTTGGAGCCAGAGCCCGAAGGCCCGTGAACGCGCGGGAAATGCCGATCCGTCAATCTTGCGCTCAAAGTCGGGGTGTCGTGCGGGCCGATTCTTGCCGGTTCCGATACAACGGGAAGCGCAGGTGATGTGCGCACGGAGGCGTATGTGACGGACGAGTCGGCCCAGCCTGTTCCTGACGCACCGGATGAAGCGCCGAAGCTCGATCCGGTCGAGCAGGTTCGCTCGCGGTGGCGTGAGCTGTGGCAGGTGCCCGCGGCAGCGGGTGCGATTGCGCTGCTTGTCGGGGGGCTGGGGTATGCGTTTGCGACCAAGCCCGATCCGAACTTCATCCCCACGTTTGAAGCGGCTGCCTCCCTGCTCGACCAGGAGCAATACAAGGAAGCGATTGCCCTGCTGAATGCTCGCATTCTTCCCTATGTGGGTCGCCCGGAGCTTTCGCAGAAGCAGGAAGCCCTGTTTCATCAGATGATCGCGCGAGCGGTCTACGGCGGACAACGCGCGCTCGAAATTTCCCACGAGCAGAACTACCGCAATGCGCTGACTGAAATGCGACTCGCAGAGACCGGGGGGGCCCGGCTTTCGGCGCTGGACCAGTTCATCATTGCCGACTGTTATCTGGCGTTGGGCGAGATCGACGCTGCGATGGCGCGCGTAGAGCAGATCCCGCTTGAGCGGACAGACTTGCGGGTGCGTGTTGCCAAGGAGGTGATTGCGCGGCACATGAGGGCGCAGCCGCCGCGTTATGAGCAGGCCGAGCAGTTGCTCGCGGACATGATTGCCACGCCGGGGCTTCCGCTTGAAGACCAGGCATGGGCGATTGGGCAGCGGGCCAGGCTCGAGATCGAACAGGGTTTCCACGACGCGGCGATTACACGTCTGCTTCGCGCCATGCCGAGGCTCACCAGCGCCGAGGCTTCAGCGCGTGGTGCGTTGCACATGTTGCTGGCCGAGGCGTATCTGGCCGGGTTTGCGACGGATGAAGCGGCGTTGCAGCTGGAGATTGCCTCCAAGCTGGTTCCCGGGGGGAGTGTCGAACAAGGCGAGCTTCAGCTGCTCCAGGCGCGAGTTGCCGAACAACGGCAGGACTATGAACAAGCCCGCGATGTGTATCTGAGCGTGCTGGAGAGGTTTCAGCCGGATTCGATCCGTGTGCGCGCCCAGATCGGACGTGCGCTCATGGACGCCACGCTGGGCGATCACGAAAGCGCTCAGCAGGAGTTCGGCGATCTGGTCGCGCAGGTGCGTGCCCGGGAACCTGAGGCGATGCGCGCTCGTGAGCAAATCCTCGATCATCTGCTGTCGCTGTTTCGCGATCAGTTCTCACAGGATGATGTGGACATCTCGTACCGCTATGCCGAGCTTGCGGGTCAGTTGTATTCGTTTGAGGAGGCGCCCGCGAGCGTGCTTGAAGCACAGGCAATTGCCCATCGTGCGCTGGCGGATCGCATCGCAGAGCTGGCGCCGAAGATTGAAGGTCCGCTGGGGCCGGAGCTGGATGCATCGACCGAGCGGGAAGTGCAACGGCACTTGATCCAGGCAGCGATGTTCTATCGGCTGCATGCCAAGGAGTTCATCGTCAGCGATCTTGCCACCTACGCCGATTCGCTTTGGGAATCTGCGGTGTTGTTTGACCGTGCGGGAGACCAGGAAGAAGCAGCGAGGGTCTTTCGCCAGTTTGCCGAGGATCTGGAGACCGATGCTCGCCAGCCGGAAGCTCGATTCCGCCTGGCGCAGGCGCTGCAGGCGCTGGGTCGATACGAAGAGGCGGCCGAGGTTTTCAAGTCGCTCATCGATGATCGCGACCGGGGCGTGAATCACTCCGGGCTGGGGCGGTTTGCCGATCTGAGCCACGTGCCTCTGGCGCAGGTGTATCTGCTGGATGGGGACCCGAGCAACGACGATCAGGCGGAGGCATTGCTGGAGCGGGCGGTGGGGGGCGAGCTGGGCAGCCCCGACGCGGTGACTTTTCTGCCTGCGCTCGAGGCGCTGGCGGAGCTTCGATTCCGACAGGGCGATTACGCGCGTGCGATCGAGGGCTATGAGCAGGTGATTGCTCGAATGGACTCCGGGAGGACGCCTCCGCTGCTGGAGTATCGGCTGGCCGAGGCGTATCGACTCAACGCGCGTGCCATCAGAGATCGTCTTTCCGGTTCGTTGACCGATGCCGAGCGTCGCACGCTGGAAGCCACGCGCGAGGAGCACATTCGCACGGCCATGAGTTTGTACGAATCGGCGCGGCTTGGTTTTGAAGCCATGCAGCCTCAGAAACGATCGCCTCTGGATACGCTGTGTCTGCGCAACTCGTATTTCTATCTGGGCGACTGCGCGTTTGATCTGGGTGACGATGAGGCTGCGGTCAGGCACTACCAGACGGCGCGCGAGCGCTATCCGAAGGATCCTGCGTCGCTGGTGGCGCTGGTGCAGATCGTCAATGCCTACGTGCGTCAGGGCAATCTCGCAGCGGCTCGTGCGGCCAACGAGCGTGCCCGGTATTTTTACGAGAGTCTCCCGCCGGAGGTATGGGATGATCCGAATCTGCCGATGACGCGGCGCGACTGGGAGCGCTGGCTGGAATCGAGTTCGGTGTTGTACGCTGATGGAAGCTGACAAAGAGGAGGTCACGGATGACCGGACAGACACCCGGCAAAACCGGGAGCGAATGGCTCGAAGGATTTGAGCAGACACTCGATACGCTCACGAGCACGTATGGGCAACTCGATGCGCTGAGCCGACGCCAGGAGTCGCTGATCGAAACGGGGGAGATGGAGCAGCTGCTCTCGCTTCTTTCGGAACGGCAGGGGCTGATTCAGCAGCTCGAAGCGACGGTGCCCGCGTTTGATGCCGGCCGCAAAGCCTGGGAGCAAAACGTCAACTCGTTGACCGAATCGAAGCGGTGCGACGTGCAGCGGCGTGTCAAGGCGATCGAACAGATGGCAAGTGAAATCGCGGCGCGCGATGAGGCTGCGAGCAAGGACCTGGATCGACTGCGCGACGAGCTTGCCGATCAGATGGCCGGGCTGGGTCGAGGCAGTGCAGCCGTTTCGGCCTACGGGCAGAAGGACAAGCAGCCTCCGAGTCCCCGATTCCAGGATCGCCGCGGATGAGTGCCGAGGCATTGGGGTTGAACGAGGTGTCGGG
>RFGK01000202.1 GCA_003697045.1 Planctomycetota bacterium | reverse complement strand
GTCCACGGGTTTCGAAGCCATCGCTTCACGCATGCGTTCGGCCATATTCCTGGCTTCGTCGAGGGAAACGTCAGAGAGCAGGACTGTAAACTCTTCCCCGCCGTAGCGGAAGACCTCGCCGCGGTCGCCGACGACGCGGGACAGACGCGCCCCGATTTCTCTGAGCACTTCGTCGCCGGCCTGGTGCCCGTGCGTGTCGTTGACCAACTTGAACCGATCGCCATCACAGAGAATCACTGCAAGTGACGTGCCTTGCTCCGAGGCTTGTTCGAAAAGAGCCTTCAATCGCTCGTCAAAGCGACGCCGATTCCCCACGCCGGTCAGTCCGTCCGTGGTCGATTCGCGCTCGCTCTGAATCTGCAACTCGATCGATCGCTCCTGGGCTTCGGCCATCAGGGCTTCTGCACTCGGTGCTTCGGTCAACTCCTGATCAAACAGCTTGGCCACCTCGCGAGCAGCCGATCGAATCTCGCTGAACACCTGGTCGATCTCGGAGATCTCCTGTCCGAACCACTCGCGCGTGTACGCATCAAACCTGCTCTGGCAATCAGCAGCGAACCGCGATTTCATGATCACGCCGGTCGCCAGTCGCCCCAGCACCGACGTGCGCACAAGTTGAAGTGCACTGCTCGGTGCCGCATCCGGGTCATGGTGGTATCTGATGACCGAAACGTATGCTTCGGGCAATCTCCACTTCTCGGCAAGCGCAGCGCCCACGGTTGTGTGATCGAACTGGAGCGCTGCCTTTTCGCGCGCCGTTTGCTGATCATCTCCCGGCTCACCGTCCTGCAACACCTGGACATACTCTTTGCCGAGTGCCGTGACCGCAGCAAGCACGCCGACATCCTGAAAAAGCGACGCTGTGAATGCTTCATCAGGATCACACCGTCGAAACCGAAGTCCGATGATGCGCGCGCTCACCGCTCCGTAGATGCATCGGCTCCAGTGGTCCTGCAGGTCAAACTGCGTGCCTTCGCCGACGGCATTGGTCGAATCGACGAGGCTGAAGCCCAGCACGAGCGATTTGACGGTGTTCAGCCCGAGGTAGTTGAGCGCTCGACTGACCGTGCCGCAGGGCTGGGCCAGTCCGTAGAAGCTCGAGTTGACCGTTCTGAGAATCTTGCCCGCCAGAGCCTGGTCCTGCTCGACGATCTCGGCCATCGCTTTGAGCGAAACGTCCGGATCGCGCGTCAGCTCGAGCACCCTGACAGCCACACTGGGTAGCGAGGGCAGGTTCGAACACGAAAGAACCTTCTGAATCCCGTCCTGACCCATCTGTCCCCACTCACTCCGCCACCACGAAAATACGCCTGGGCGACGGAGTCATTCCATCGAGCGGGTGACCCTGCCAGTTGAGTCACGTGTGCCAATCCCCGCCGGATTTTCCTTAGGCGATTCCAACCATGCCACGCGACGGGTGTTTTCCCTCTCAATCGGCCAAGACAGGCCAGCAAGACCCCTCCAATTCCCCGGGGAACGGCGAATAGAATCCCCATGGATTCTTATCGAAGCCCGTACTCCTTGAGTTTGCGATAGAGCGTTCGCTCCCCAATACCGAGGAGCCTTGCAGCCTGCTCGCGATTGCCCCCGGTCAGCTGCAGCGTCTCGCGGATGGCCCGCTTTTCGAGCTGCTCCAAACTGCTGCCTGCCAGCGATCCGACCGAGCCTTCCATCGCATCTTCGCGCTCGGCGTGGAGCACTTCGTCGGGAATGTGCCGCACATCGATCTTCGCCCGAGAAGGATGCTCTGCTTCCCCAAGCGCATTGATCACCATGTTCTGCGTCACATTGAGCAGCTGGCGAACATTGCCCGGCCAGTCATAGCTTGTCAATCGCAGCATCGCCGTGTCCGATATCGGAGGCGGGGGGCAGTCCGGAGCCATCTCGCTGGCGAAGCGCCCGATGGCGTGCCGCACAATCCGCGGAATGTCATCGCGTCGCTCGCGCAGCGGCGGCAAATGGATATGACTGCCGTTGATGCGGAAAAACAGATCCTCGCGAAACGAACCCTCTGCGACCATCTCGCGCAGATCGCGGTTGGTAGCGCTGACAAACCGCACATCGGTTTTCCGAGGCTCATTCGAGCCCAGCCGCACCACCTCGCCCGACTCAAGCACACGCAAGAGCTTTGCCTGCATCGTCAGCGGCATGTCGCCGATTTCGTCGAGAAAAAGCGTGCCCCCCGACGCATATTCAAACACACCCTCGCGATCCTTCTCAGCCCCGGTGTACGCCCCCTTGACATGACCAAAGAGCTGATCTTCAAGCAGGCTTTCGCTCTGTCCGGCGCAGTTGAACACAGCATAGCGCCCCGCGCGACGTTTCGAGTTCTCGTGCACCGCCTTTGCGATCAGCTCCTTGCCTGTCCCGCTCTCGCCGGTGATCAGGACCGGAATCGAGCTGGCGGCGACTGTGCGCACCGTCCGCAGGATTCGTCGCATGGCTTCGGACCCGGCGATGATCCCCTCGAACCCATCGTGTTGTACGAGCTCGGACAACTCGCCGGACTCGTGTCGCAACAGCACATTCTCGGCTGCCCGGTTGACCAGGCTGCGAAACACCTCCAGATCGAGCGGCTTTTCGATGAAATCAAATGCTCCGTGTTTGAACGCCGCCCGCGCCGTCGCCACGTCACCGTGCGCCGTCACCATGATCGTTTCGGCATTGGGCTGAAGCTTTCGCGCAGCCTCGAGCACGCGCAGCCCCGCATCGGCGCCGTCCGGTGCAACGCCGTGACGCCCCCCGGACGCGGGCATGCGCAGATCCGTGACGATCACGTCAAACGCGCCGCCTTCAAGCTCGGCCAGCGCCTCGTCCACACCACCCACGATCGTGCAGACATGCCCCGGTCGCCGCAGCGCCTCGGTCATCACCTCGGCATGCTCGGGCTCGTCCTCGACGATCAACACCTGGGCGCCCACGCGCTTGGAAGGCTCAGCACTCATCGCTCGAGCCGCCTCACCAACTTGAACGGATCGCAGTCGCGCTCACTGACCAGCACGCGCAGACTCGCGTCGGCTGCTTCGATCCGCCTTGCCAGGCGCGGAAGATACCCGCGCTCGGTCGGCGTGTGCCCACCCAGAATCACGCTCACCCCGCGCTGAAGCGCCCCGACCACAGCGTGATGTCTCATCTCACCAGTCACAAACACGCGACATCCTTCCCGGCAGGCAAGGTCGAGCAGGTCTTCCCCCGCCCCTGGAATTACCCCGACATGCCGAATGGGTTCGTCTTCACCCGCCAGAGCATACTTGATGCGGTTGACACCCAGATGATCTGCCAATCGCTCGGCAAGTTCCGCCACTCTGGCCGGACGATCCAGCACCAGCCGTCGGCCGAGCCCCGCCGATCGCACCTGCGAGCCAACCAGCTCGTACACATCAAACGCCGGCTCCTCATACGGGTGAAACTCCCGCAGCGTCTGAATCACCAGCGGCAGCGCAGCCTTGGAACAGACCATCTCCAGCCGACACTCGGCCACCTTCTCCAAACGCCCCGGCTGGCCGACTTTCGGATTCGATGATTCGCCCCCGAAAAACGTCCCCGTGCCTGAGGTCGCAAACGAGCAGAGGCGATAGGCGCCGATCGTCCCGGCTCCGGCCGTCCCCAATGCGTTCCGCAGCCCGTCGAGTTCCTCCTCCGGCACAAACACCACCACCTTGAGTTGTCGATTCCGGTCAATGTGAACATGGGGAACCAGCGCTCGACAATCACCGGCAATGAGACCTTCTTCTCCGCCCGAAAGACCTTCGCACAACCAGTCCGTCACTCCCCCCGGAGCCGCATCCAGCGCCGTGTGCGGCGAATAAACGGCGATTCCATGCTCGATGGCGCCACGGATCACGCGCTCCCTCGCGGTCGCATCGGTCAGAGTGGCAAGCGGCTCCCAAATCGGGCAGTGATACGCGATGATCGCCGAGGCCTTGCACTCAATCGCTTCGTCAAGCACCGCCTCAGTCAGGTCGATCGTCAACAGGATCGGACCATCCAGCTCCCGATCGGCCACCCCGACCTGGAGCCCGGCCCGGTCCCAATCCTCCGCGTACTCAAAAGGCGCAATATCCTGCATGATCGCGACCAGATCGCGTAACTTCATGGCTTCTGCTCCGCGTACGGTTCGACCATTCTACGAGCGCCCTCACCCCGGATGGGGTTACCATCCATCATGTCTTTCGATGCAGTGGTTCGCGCCTGCCATGCCAAAGTCAACCTCGCACTGGCGGTCGGCCCGCCCATCGCAGGAAATGGACCGAACGCAGGACTTCATCCAATCTGCACGTGGATGGCAAGCATTGATCTGGCCGACCATCTGCGCATCGAGCGTGCAGACAACCACACGCGCTACCACATCCGCTGGCACACCGGCCAGTCAGTTGACTGGGACCTCGAAACTGATCTGTGCGTCAAGGCCCATCGCGCCCTCGAACGACACCTCGCCCGCACGTTACCCGTCGAGATCGAGCTTGAGAAGCGCATTCCCGCAGGCGGCGGGCTTGGCGGAGGATCTTCCGACGCTGCCGGCACACTGCTCGCCCTCAATGCGCTCTTTGAGCTCGGGCTTGATCAGCATGAACTTCGCGCCATCGCATCGGGCCTTGGCAGCGACATTGCCTACTTCATAGATGATGCATCGCCCCCAGCGCCTGCGATCGTCTCAGGCCTGGGCGAGCACATCGAACGACTCGATCGCAGGTCCATCCCGCTCGTGCTCATCTGTCCACCGTTTGAGTGTTCAACCGCGGCGGTGTATCGCGCCTGCGACCGGCTCGGGCCCAAGCCGCTTGACGAAACCCAGGTTCGAAACATCGCGCTTCGCGGATCGTTGGACGAGCTGTTCAATGATCTGTCCCCCGCTGCGGACGTGGTCGAACCTCGCCTCGTTGAGCTTCGACGCTGCATAGCCAGCACCGCCAAAGTATCGGCACACCTGAGCGGCAGCGGCAGTACGCTTTTTGTTCCCGGGGGGCGCGACCTG
The DNA here is from genome assembly GCA_003697045.1 of Planctomycetota bacterium. Classification (GTDB taxonomy): domain Bacteria; phylum Planctomycetota; class Phycisphaerae; order Phycisphaerales; family UBA1924; genus J022. Next base: position 6,577 of record RFGK01000202.1, on the reverse strand, counting down.
GCCGAAGTTCTGCGCCGTGCGCTGCCTGATTGCCGCGTCTTCGAGACGACCACACTTTGAAAAACACTACACTGAGGCCATCAGGAGAGGAACGAGCCGACATGAGCACCAGCGAGCCGCTACCCCAGGGTCCCGTGGTCGGCATTGACCTCGGCGGAACCAATATCCAGATCGGCATTGTCGATCACAAGGCCCGCATTCTCGGCCGGGCCAAGGACAAGACCCAACCCGAATCAGGGATGGACGCAGTGCTCGATCGCATCGTCAAGGGCGTCCGAAAGGCTGCAGCCGACGCACAGATCGACCCGGATGAGCTTCTCGCACTCGGAATCGGCGTCCCGGGTCCGGTGGACCCTCACTCCGGCGTCGTGCGTGAGGCTGTCAATCTCCGCTGGACGCTGGCGCCGGTTGGAGAGCTGCTCACCGAGAGACTCGGATTACCCGTCATCGTGGATAACGACGTCAATGTCGCTGTGTATGGAGAAGCCCGCCACGGCGCAGGCATGGGCGCGAAAGACCTGCTCGGATGCTGGGTGGGCACCGGCGTCGGGGGCGCACTCGTGCTCAACGGAGAGCTCTATTACGGGCACCACTTTTCCGCCGGAGAAATCGGACACGTCCTGCTCTACCCCCAAAACCCTCCTGGCTCCCGGTCCGTCGAGCACATCTGCTCACGATCGGCATTGGCCGATCGGCTCGTCCACCTCATCCGAACCAACCGCCCGTCCTGCCTCCAGGAGATGCTCGGCGACAAGTATCCGCGCATCAAATCCAAAGCCATCGCCGAGGCCTACCGCAAGGGCGATGAGTTGACCATCGAAGTCGTCGATGACGCTGCCGATCGACTTGGCAGCGCACTTGGCAACTTCACGACGCTTCTGAGCCTGGAGCGAATCATCCTCGGCGGCGGCCTGACCGAGGCACTCCAGGAACCATTTGTCGATCGCGTGCGCGCCGCTGTGCATCGCACTGCCTTCCCGGCCGTGTGCAAGCAGGTCGAAGTGGTCGCAAGCCAGCTCGACGACGACGCCGGCGTCATTGGCGCCGCGCTGCTCGCCCGCGAACATCTCGCTGCGCTTACATCCTGAACGAGGGCCTCAACTGACGCGAAATCGCCCGCGCTGCCGCATCGATCCGGCTCGTCGTCAAATAGGTATCCGCCTCGATCTCGCTGCGAACGCGCTGCACCAGATCCGTGCGGATCCGGTCGCCACTTTCTTGCGAGAGCGCGCGGGCGTGCTCTGAAATCTCGACGCGATCGACCAGGCCAGGCCTGCGCAGCTCCGCACGAGCACTCTGCGCAGAGCTTCGTTGCTCGAACCGGGCCGATGCCTCCACTCGGCCCGTCGGCTCCGCCGATTGTTCTACCCTCATGGCGCCTCCAACAACGATGAACTTCTTCCCCGTGGACCTTCTTGTCCACAATCCTCACACATAATTATCGACGATTTGTCCACCAAAGCTCCAATGAACACATTGAAAACCGTCTCTGCGTTGCCACCTGCCGATGCATGCATCTGTACGTTGGTGCGCTTCGTACAGTTCCGTACCCATGAAAGCCCTGGTCCATCCCCTTGTTCAAGTCATCCTTGCACTCGTGCTCGGCACGAGCCTGTGCGCGTGCACTTCGACCCAGACGGCCGCTCCCGATCCGCAGGCAACGCATGACGTGTTCGGGCGTCCCACCCGCATTGAGCCGACCTGGTCGAATGCGCAACGCAATGAGCTGCGCATCCCCACTCAGGCCGGTCCCGACGCGTGGTCGATCATTCTCACCGCCTCGGACGATCCTGCCAAGGCCCAGGCATTGCTCGAGCAGGTCCGCACGCACGGCCAACTGCCCGACGCTTTCATCATGGAGCGCAACGGCCGTCAGGTCATCGCTGTAGGGAGTTATGACAGCCTCTCGCAAGTCGCCCGCATCGAGCTGGACCGCGTTCGTTCACTCGTCATTGATGGCGTGCGCCCATATGAACACGCATTCCTCGCACCCCCTTCCGGTGAGCTCTCGCGAGGCTCCATCCCCGAGTATGACCTGCGCAACGCCCGGGCCCAATACGGAGATGATGCGGTCTACACGCTGCAAATCGCCGTCTACGGCCGCGAAGACAACAAGGAACCAACCGAACAGGAAAGGGCACAGTTTCGCAAGGCGGCGGAAGAAGCAGCGATCAACCTGCGACAGAGCGGCGAGCTCGCGTTCTATTACCACGGCCCAAGCCGCAGCATGGTCACCGTCGGCATCTTCAGCGAAGAAGATCATCACCTCGAACGAGGTGTGGCCGTCGAGAGCGCCCGGCTCAAACTGGCACGTGATCGACACCCGCTCAATCTGCTCAACGGGCGCACAATCATCGAAAAAGCCCGAACCAGCTCGGGCGGAACCGTCGAACGCGAACAGCCGAGCTTTCTCGTGGCGATTCCCAAGTCGTAATCACCCACCCGGATTGGGTACGCCCGGAATCCACAGCGCCTCGATCCGGCGCGCCCGCCAGCTGCGGTCATCCTCAAGCACCCAGTCAATGCGCCACCAGCTCGGAAGCACGCCGACCTGCGAAGTTGTGCGCACGCGGACATGAGTTCGCCCGAGCCGGGGCCCGTCGAGCGTTGCCTGGCATTCGAGCACGGTGGCGCCGGAAACCCCATATTGTCCGGCTACGAGTCGCTCGATCAGCGCGATCGTCTCCGACTTGTCGGCCGACCTTGGGACGCGCGTCACACGCATGCTCAGATCATCGGAGAGCAGCTCGCCAAGCGCAGCGCGATCCGCAGCTGCGGTCGCCCTTACGAGCTCCCGCGTGGCCGAACTGATCGCTTCCCGGTCGGTCTCCACAAGCATGGATGTCACATACGCTCCGACGGCTGCGAGCAGGAAAGCCGCCGCGATGGCCAGCCCGCGCACGGCGCGACCCCGGGCATTGAGGACGACGAACGTCGCCGCTGCGAGCACAATCAGGAGAATCACGATCGGCCAGGGATTGGCGAGCCACACCCGCTCGATGAGCGGAGCCGCGGGCAACACAGGTACCCGAGTTTCGTCGCTCAACCCGAATTGCGCAAGAATCGCATGCACGAGAGACTCTCCGGGTACATCCTACAGCCGTGGACAATACAGGTCCGATCAGCACTCCAGGCGATGCCGATTGCGCAACATCTGCGCCCGGAGAGCACATGGACTTTTTCTCGATCGACCCATTCGCGCCGCCGACCAATGAAACCCTCGAGCGTAACCTCGATGCGCTGTCGCGCACGAGTCCACAGGCTGCCAAGCTTATCCGGGCAGCCAGGCCGCGCGAGGATCTCGAGCTGGTCGAGTTGGAAAGTGGCGTCTGGACGGGTGCGTTTTCCGACGGACGTCGGCTTGCCAGCGCCCGTTCGCCCATAACCGAGGCCGAGCGGCTCGCGGATACCGTCGATGTGACCGAGTCGGCCGGCGTCTGCGTTGTCGGATTCGGAATCGGCACCCACTTGCAGCTTCTGGCCGAGCGCATGAAGAAGTCGGGCGTAGTGATGTGCTTTGAGCCGGACATCGCCCTGCTGCGAGCGGTGTTTGAAAAAGTCGATCACTCGAAGTGGATGCTCGCGACCAACTTCGTGTTGTTGACCGATCCGGACGACGGGGCGGCCATTTCGCGTGCGCTCTCGGGGCTTGAGGGGATCATCGCGCTTGGAGTCAAGCTGATCGACCACCCCCCGAGCCGGCCGCGCATCGGCGAAACGGGCACGCGATTCGGGCAGCGCTTTGCCGACGTGCTCAAGGCGTTTCGTACCGCGATCGTCACGACGCTGGTTCAGTCGGAGACGACACTGACCAACCTGCTGATGAATCTCGACCACTATGCGCACAGCCCGGGCATCAATGATCTGCGTGCCTGCGCCCTGGGCTTTCCGGCGGTGATCGTCTCCGCAGGGCCGAGCCTGGCGCGCAATATCGAGGTGCTCTCGCGCTCTGGCGTGCGCGAGCGCGTCATCATCATCTGCGTCCAGACGGTGCTCAAGACGCTGCTCGCGCGCGGCATTCGTCCGCACTTCGTCTGCGCGCTCGATCACCACGAGATCAGTCGGAGGTTTTATGAGGGCCTGACGCCGGAAGATGTTCAAGGCGTCACGCTTGTCGTCGAGCCCAAGGCCAATCCTGCCATTCTGGACGCATTTCCCGGTGCGATTCGCTGTATCGGTGACGAGTTGCTCGAATCGATTGTGGCCGAGGCCGGCCTTGCCTGGCAGGCGCGCGACACGCTCAAGCCTGGCGCCACGGTTGCCCACCTTTGTCACTATCTCGCGCGTTATCTCGGCTGCGACCCGGTGATCTACGTGGGTCAGGACCTGGGCTTTACCGACGGACAGTACTATGCGGCCGGGGCGGCCATCCACGACGTTTGGGCGTGCGAGTTGAACGAGTTTACAACCCTTGAGATGCGCGAATGGGAGCGCATCGCGCGCGAAAAGTCTCTGTTGCGCGCCCGCGAGGATGTGTTCGGCCGTCGGATTTATATCGACGAACAAATGGCCACCTATCTGGCGCAGTTCGAAGCCGACTTTGCCGCCGACGCCGAAGCGGGCTTGCGCGTCGTCGATGCAACCGAGGGGGGCGTTGCCAAGCAGCATGCCCCAGCGATGTCGCTTGCCGACGCGATCGAGCAGTTCGGAGCCTCGAGCCCGGCGTTCATTCCTTCGAGTCAGCCCGTCCGGCACGACCCGAACACCCTGGCGATGCTCAAGTCCCGGCTGATACGCATCCGCCAGGACGCCCGTCGCGTGAATCTGCTCAGCCGCGACACCGTGCGCCTGCTCAAGAAGATCCGCCGATCCGGAGGAGACGTGCAGCGGATCAACAGCATCGTCGAGCGCGTGCACCGCATTCGCGACGAAGTCACGCAACTTCAGCCGGCGTTTCGTCTGTCGCAGTTTCTCAATCAGGCCGGCACACTCAACCGCGTGCGCGCTGATCGGGCGATCAACCTCGATACCAATGCAAGCCCGCTCGACCAGCAGCTGCAGCGCACCGAACGCGACATTCGCAATGTCGAAGCGATTGCCGAATCGGCCCAGCAGTTGTGCTCACTGCTCGACGAGGCTGCGGGAGTATTTGACGGCACGCCCAAGCGCACGCGCGACCAGATCACCGCGCATCGAAACGCCAAGCTCAGCCGTCGGCGCGTTGCTGCCGTTCTGCATATCGACTTTGAACAAGGCGGACTCGGCACCTTGCGCTCAATCGACAATGACGGCATCGCCGGGATGTGCCCTGTTCGGCTGACCGTCGCCCGACTGCTTTCGGCACGGCGCCTGCGCGAAATCGTGTGCCTGACCGACGACGAACCACGTTTGCGTGCGGCACTGGGCGAGCTGGCCGACCGCGTCTGCTATGCCCCGCTCGATCTCGACCGCTTCCGGGCTCGCACGCGCGTGATCGGGGCTGCCCGCCGATTCTCAGCCTCGTCGTGGCGGGGCGGCATCGCGGGCCTGACCTGCTTTGACGAGCTGTTTGACCCGTGGCAGTTGCAGAAGATCATGGAGCGGCGCAACCTCGACGCCGCCGTGCTCGTGGGGCCGGACTGGTGCCTGGTCGATCCATCCCTTGTTGACGCCATCGTCGAACGGCACCTCGAACACCCCGACGCCCTGCGGTTGACGTTTACGCAGGCACCGCCCGGCCTGTGCGGCGTGCTGGTCGATCGCTCGGCTGCAACCACGCTCGGACAAAACATCGCAAGTGCGGGAACGTTTGCCACCATCGGCGCACTGCTGGGTTATGTTCCCTTCGCGCCCCAGTCCGACCCCATCGCGCGGCCGATGTGCGTGCAGATTCCGCCGTCGGTGCGCGACCTGGCGATGCGATGCATCTTCGACACACCGCACGCCCGCGCACAGATCACCCAGGCCGTGCACGCGTTGGACCCGGTCCACGCAGACGCATCGGCCCTGGCTGATGCACTCAGGCACAACCGCCTTCGTCCTGTGCTCCCAGAGCACGTCATCCTCGAGCTTTCGGCCCGGCCGCGAGGCGGACTCTGGGGCGGCTGGCTCGGGCAGGGACGATCCATGGAAGAACCGGCGCTCATGCCGACGGAGGCTGCTCTTTCAATCATCAACACCATGGGCCCCGTGAGCACGCTCACGCTGCACGGCATGGGGGATCCGCTCGACCATCCCGCCCTCGGCGAAATCATCGCCGCAGCCCGGTCGCGCGGCATCGCCACCCACCTGCGCACCATGTGCAGCACAGAACTGACCGCCCCTCTGTCCGACCTTGACGTGCTCAGCGTTGATGTGCTCGCTGCGGGAAGCGAGACCTACCAGCACCTGACAGGGCAGGACGCCTACGACCGCGTGCGCGAGCGGGTCGAACGGATGATGCAGGAGCGCAACGAGCGAGCAGGCGAGTTGGGTCTGGCTTTGCCTTGGATCGTGCCGCGCATCACGCGATGCGATGAATCCTGTGAGCATATCGAGGCGTTCTACGACGGCTGGCTCATGGCGGGCGGGTGTGCCGTCATCGACCCGCGTCCTTCGATCGATCCGGCTGCACGCATTCAACCTCTGCCACTGCCCGGAGTCGCCCGCGAGCGCAACG
>RFGK01000201.1 GCA_003697045.1 Planctomycetota bacterium | reverse complement strand
TATCGATTTCGCAGTGCCGGCACGCCCTGACCTTCGTAAAAGTACCCCCCCGTGATCGAGCCATCGGGATCGTGGCGATAGGCATACAGCGGCGGCTCAAAACCCCTCGCGCGATGTTCCTCGGGTGAGAGCTTCTTCGGATCGCGCATGCGGCTTCGACCCGGGCGAAACTCGCCGAAACCCTCCATCTTGGCCCATCCGTAGTTCTCGCCCCCCTTGGAATCGGCAGGTTGCAGGTTGATCTCTTCAAAGCGGTTCTGCCCCACGTCGGCAATCCAAAGCCGTCCGAGCGAGTCAAACTCGTAACGCCATGGGTTGCGCAGCCCATACGCCCATATCTCCGGCATCGCATCATCACGCCCGACAAATGGGTTGTCCGCGGGCACGGCATACGCTTTGCCCTCATCCGGCGTCCCGGTCACATCAATCCGCAGCATTTTGCCCAAAAGCGTGTCAAGGCGCTGCCCGTAAGCGTGCGGATCGTTGGCTGCTCCTCCATCGCCGGTGCCGATATAGAGCATTCCATCGGGTCCGAAGCGCAGCGAGCCGCCGTTATGGTTTGCGTAGGGCTGCGCATACGTGAGTATGACTTCCTGTGAGTCTGCGTCGGCATGCTGTGGTGTTTGGGCGACGAGGCGCACGATGTGCGTCGAGCCGTCCTTGCCCGTGAAGTTGAGGTAGAACCGGCGGTTGGTCTCAAAGCCCGGATCGAGTGCCATTCCGAGCAGTCCCTGCTCCCAGCCGTTCTGATTGAAGTTGCTTCGGTCAACCTCAAAGAACGGTTCCTCCCGGATCGCTCCGTCTTCGATCACGCGCACACGCCCGGACTGCTCGACCACGTAAAACCGCTCATCGCTGGTCGGGTCGGCGACGAAGTCGACGGGCAGGTGCAGCCCTGAAACGAACGGCTGGAGTGACTGCGCCGACGATGAGCCGCAAACAACCGCGCCAACGACAATGCTGAGCATTCTGTGCATGGACAAAGCCTAGGCACTGCCCGGGCGGTGCTTGAGGCCTCTCATGACTTGCCACACCGATCCAATCGGTCGCCTGTAGCGCAGATAGTCCATCCCCACACGATCCACGAGCTCTTGCATGGCATGTCGATCAAGCCCGCCCGCTCCGAATCGCTCCACCCACACGACGCCTCGTTCCGCGACGCGATCAAGCAGACGCAGCCAGGTCAGTCGAGGGACGTCGCGCAGATCCGCAACGCGAAGCTGGGAACAAACGAAATCAAATGAGCCGGCACCAAATGTCTCGACGATGGCGAACGGATCCATACGCACCGTTTCAAATGCTTCGAGCTGTTCTGAAGAATAAGGCTCCACGCCGGCGTGCTCGTCGATGATGCTGACCACGCGCAGCGCTCGGCCGCGCTGGCGGGCCGAACGCAGCAGCCGCATGCACGCTTCGCCCGAGCCGATGCCTGTATCAAGCAGCGTGATCGTTGTGCCCTGGGGCATGCGCCGGACCCAGCGGTCGATTTGCCGGACCACGAGCCTGGCAGCCTCGGGACCCCATTGCTCTGCCGTCTGCGGTGCTGAGTCCATCGCCTTGCATCCTACGGTTGGAGGCGAGCGCGCGACACACCCGTATACTTGCCCGATGAGCACGTGCATCGAGCCCAACGTCCCGCGAAGGGTGACACTTCGCACGCTTGTGAAGATGGCCAAGCGCGGCGAGCCGTTCGCCTGCCTGGCGGCGTATGACGCCACCATGGCTCGCTGGCTGGATCGAGCGGGCGTGCACGTTCTGCTCGCGGGCGATTCGGGTTCGCAGCTCGCGCTCGGGTATGAGCGGACGATCGACATGCCGCTGGACTACGCCATTCAGATCACCGCAGCCCTTCGTCGGGGGGCGCTCAATGCGCTGGTCATGGCCGACATGCCGTTCATGTCCTATCAGGCCGATGACGCCGACGCGTTGCGCAACGCCGCCCGATTCATGACCGAGGGGCTTGCCGATGTTGTCAAAGTTGAGGTGGATGGATCACACGCCGACCTGGTGGCCAAGATGACCAGGGCGGGCGTGCCGATCTGTGCGCACATCGGGCTTCGCCCCCAGAATGTGGGGCTCCAAGGGGGTTACCGAGCGGTCGGGCGGACGGCGGAGGAAGCATGCGCCCTGCTCGCAGATGCCAGGGCATTGCAGGATGCCGGCGCTGTCTTGTTGTTATTGGAAGCGGTGCCGGATCCGGTCGCTGCAGCGATCGTGGAAGAATCGCGCGTGCCGGTCATTGGCATCGGTGCCGGATCGGCTCCGCACGGCCAGATTCTTGTCGCGCACGATCTTCTCGGGCTGACTGACACGCCGCCGCGATTTGCCCAGCCGTTTGCCGAACTTGGGCCTGCAATTCGCGATGCCGCTTCGAAATGGGTCTCCAGGGTTTCCGATAGAGCGCTGCCGACCGATGCCTACACCATGCCCGACGATGAGGCGGCCCGATTTGCCCGGCTGCGGTCTAAAGTCCCGGAACCGGACCGGCAAAGGGCCGAAGACTGATACGATCGTTGTTCATGGATGCCGGACGCGCTGATAAGTCGTGCAAAGGTCGGGCCTTGGCGTGTATCCTGCGTGTGACGAGGAAAGTTCTTCTCGACGGAGCCTTGCATGCGTCGATTCGTCAGCATCTTGCCTGCATTGATCGTCTTGATCACCGCTGCTGCGATTCTGCTCGCGGCGCCGACGGCCTTGCGTCGCATCGGCTTTGCCCGCACGGCGGTGCAGGTCGAGTTCGCACGCCAGAGCCTTGGCTCCGACGACATCCTCGAGCGCATTGATCGTGCGGTCAATGCCATTGCCGATGCGGTTGAGCCTTCGGTTGTCCACATTGATGTCAGGTCCACGGACATCGCCCAGACGACGGGATCGGGCTGGGTGTACGACACACGCGGGCACATCGTCACCAACTCCCACGTCATTCGTGGTGCTGATGCCATTCGGGTCCAGTTCTTCGACGGGCGTGTGTTGCCAGCCGCGTTGGTCGGCGCCGATCCTTTCACAGACATTGCCGTGCTTCGCGTCAACACCGACGAGGGGCTGTTTCCCATTGAGCTTGCGCGCGGGGCGCTTCCTCGCAAGGGGGACCGCGTGTATGCCTTCGGCTCACCCTTTGGGTTCAAGTTCTCGATGAGCGAGGGGATCGTCTCTGGGCTCGGACGTGATCCACAGGGCTCACTCGGGTTCGGGGGGTACACCAACTTCATTCAGACCGATGCTGCGGTCAACCCGGGCAACTCCGGAGGCCCGCTCGTCGATGTGCGAGGCCGCCTCGTCGGGATGAACGTCGCAATCGCCACCGGACGCGATACCCAGGGCACCACCGAATCCGGCGATTCGGCAGGCATCTCCTTTGCCATTCCCACCGGAACCATCGAGCCGATCATCCGACAACTGATCGACGACGGGAAAATCTCTCGCGGGTTCGTGGGTGTGTTTTTCCGCGAAGGTGGGGACCGCATCGAGCTGCCCGACGGCTCGAGCGTCGTCGGCACACGTGTGACTGAGATACTCGCATCGGGTCCCGCGGACAAGGCCGGTCTCCGCGTCGACGATGTCATTGTCTCCGTCTCCGGCTACCCGGTCATCGGCTCCGACGCGCTCCAGTCGCTCATCAGTTCGGGCAAGCCCGGACAGGATGTGTCCATTGAGGTATTGCGGGATGGGCAGATTGTGCCGTTGACCATCACGCTCGGCGAGATGCCGCTGTCCAACATGCTCGACCGCATCGCCGGGCAGGTGACCCGTCAGCTCGGCATTCGGGTCCGTGACGTTGCCCTTGGCTCTGGATCGGCAGCCGCGGTCTACAGCGTCGAAGAGGGCTCAATAGCCGCACGCGTCGGGTTGCGGCCCGGGCAGATCATCACACGCATCGGTTCCATGCCGATCGAGTCACGCGCAGACCTCTACGAAGCCATCTATCTCCAGGGGCTCTTGACGCGGGGCGAGTTGCCCTTCGTCGTGGCGCCGATCGACGAGCCCGAGCGCAAGCGCACCATCAAGGTGCGGATTTATCCCTGATGGCGTGAATCCTGACCGTCACGGGTTCGCCGAATGCGGGTATGACATCGCTGCGGGCCATCAGCGTCGGCGTTTCCACCCTTGAATCGGGATGGTGCATGGATGTCGGAGCGATGAGCTCGGTTCCGAACGTTGTCAGGCCGACCACTGTTCCTTCGAGATCCGCCAGGTAGCGCTCGACGCCGTCGTACACCCGAAAGCCCGAGCCGGCGAAGACAAACTCCAGCGGCCCCGGATCCTGCCGGCCCGGTCCGACCGTGATCCACGCTTCGCAAGGCGACTCACAGGCCTTGCCGTCCAGCGTATACGCGAGCGTGACGCGGACAGGATCACCTTGGGGCTTGATCGGCACAAGCCGCCCGCCCTCGTCTTTCCATCCGCCCGGGTGACCAGGCTCAAGACCGATGAGCAGCAGCGCCGCGTGGACCTGGGCAGCCGCAGCGTCGATGACCACGAGCGACTCATGCTCACGCGTATCGCGCGTGCACACGATGACTTCCAGATAGACATCGGGCGTGTCCTGATCGTGAACATCGGTCGCCACACGCCCGTCGATTTCGATCAGCCCGCGCGCCGGATCGACGCGCACGCCCTTGAACACTTCGCGCAGCGCCGGTTCATTGCGCCCGGCTTGGTGACCGGTGCAACCTGCAACAAGCAGCGCAAGACCGAGTGCAAGCATCGTTTTCACGCCGAGGCCCCCCGCGCCAGAGCTGCAAAGCGATCGCCACGCTGTTCGTAGTTTGTAAACTGGTCCCACGAGGCGCATCCGGGGCTGAGCAGGACCGCATCACCGGCAAGAGCACGCGGACGGATGTATGTGATTGCGCGCTCGAGCGTGTCGCACACTTGCCCTCCCCGGCTGCACACGGCCTGCGCGGTCTGCCCGATCCCCGCCAGCGTGACCAGCTCGTCGCTCAGGGCACTGATCGCGTCGAGTGAGACGCCCTTGTCGTAGCCGCCGGCGATCAGATGAATGCGTTTATACCCCGCCTCGCGCAGCGCGCGCACAGCCAGGACGGTTGCTTCGGGCGTCGTCGCTTTGGAGTCGTCGTACCAGCAGACGTCCGCGTGTGCGTGCACCAGCTGCAGGCGGTGGGGCAACCCCGCAAATGTGCGCACGCCTTGGAGTGCCCGCGCCGGGTCTGCGCCCAGGCCCTCGCACGCAGCCAGCGCAAGCATCGCGTTGAGCTCATTGTGTCGTCCCGGAATCCGAAGCCCGGAAATACGCTCGTCGCTGTTCACCACGACGCGCTCGGCTTGCACAGCGGTGGGCCAGTCGGCAAGCGTCGGTCCGAGCACGACGCGCCCGCCGGGTCGGACCCACATCGCAAGGATCCTCTTGCAGCGTTCATACTCGGGATAGCTCCCGTGCCAGTCGAGATGATTGGGTGTGCAGTTGGTGACGACGCCGACTCTGGGCGCACAAGCCGGGCATTTCTCAAGCCACCACAGCATCGCGCTTGAGAGCTCAAGCACAATCGCTGCGTTTGTGCCGATGTGTTCGATCGAGTCGAGCAGCGAGCCTCCGATGTTCCCGCCGATCCACGTTTCGCGCCCGCACGCTTTGAGCCCTTGCCCGATCATGGCAGTCGTGGTGCTTTTACCGGCGCTTCCCGTCACGGCGATCAGGTCAAACTCTGTTCCCAGTTTGTCCCGCAGCGCCCACAGCGTCAGCTCGATTTCGCTTGTCACCCAGGCGCCTTCAGCGCGCGCGCGACTGATGTCCGGGCGGAGCCAGGGCTTGGGGATCGCAGGGTTGACGACCAGCACATCGCGCGCGCACAGCCTTGGCACCTGGTCACACTCCAGAGACAGCGAAACTTGCCCCGAGTCGATCAGATCAGCGATTGTCCCGATCGAATCTGCGAGCCTTTCGTTCTTTGCACGATCGAGCACGAGGACATCGAGGCCTTGCCGGGCGAGGAAGCGCACGGCGCCCACGCCTCCGCCGAACGTTCCAAGCCCCAGCACCACGGCTCTGTGTCGTTCACGCACGTCCATCGTTCATCCTCTAGAGCAGCGACACTGGATCGACATCGATGGCAAAGGTCGCATTGCTGCTCAGATCTTCCTGCTGGCGCACCGTGTTGAGCACTGCGATCAGATCACGTGCAAAGCGTGCGATGATGCGTATCTCGAATCGGTATCGCCCGGCGATGCGGCTGAGCACGCACGGGTTGGGTCCTTCCACATGTGCGCGCCCGCGGGCGACGTTGCGCAGCTTGGACGCAGCGTCCTCGGCTGTGGACTGCGCGCGGGACAAATGTTCGTGGCGCACGACGATGCGCGCCATCCGCGTGACCGGTGGAAGATTGGACGCTCGGCGATCGTCCAGCTCGCTTTGGGCAAAGCTGACATAGTCGTGCCGGGCCGCCAGCTGAATGGCAGGATCGGCCGGGTGCATCGTCTGCACAATGACCCTGGCCGGGCCGTATTGAGCTTCGTCTCCGCGCCCCGCACGTCCGGCCACCTGGGAAACAAGCTGAAAGGTCCGCTCGCGCGCGCGAAAATCGGGAAGCACCAGCGAGGTGTCCGCATTGAGCACGCACACGAGTCCGACGTTGGGAAAGTCCAGCCCCTTGGCAATCATCTGTGTCCCGATCAGCACCTTGATGCGCCCATCTCCGAAACGCTCGAGCACGTCGAAGTATGATTTTCCGGAGTGCATGGAGTCAGAATCGACGCGCACAAGGTCCTCGCCCATGCGCAGCCCGAAGCGGCGCTCGAGTTCTTCCTCGGCGTGCTGGGTGCCTGCGTTGAGCAGGACCATCTTCCCCCCGCAGGCGGGGCACACATCCGGGACCAGCTGCCCCGCCTGACAGTGATGACAACGCAGAAACCGCTGGGCAGGGTTCCTTGGCATGCGGTGCGAGGTCATGAGCGCATCACAGGCGTCACATCGCATCGACCAGCCACAGGCCGCGCTGGCGCAGCCAACATAGCCGGCCAGGCCGCGCCGATTGAGCAGCACAATCGCCTGCGATCCTCGCGAAAGCGTCTCCCGCATGGCCGATTCGATGGTCGGGCCGATCAGATCAAGCGACGAGCGCTGTCCACCTTCCAGGCGGTATCGTTCTCGTCGTTCGGCGGCAAGATCGACGATGCGCACCGGCGGAAGTTTGCCGCCTCCCACGCGATCGTCGAGCGCCCAGAGCTGAAAGCGTCCTGTCTTTGCATTGTGCCAGCTTTCCATCGACGGCGTGGCCGAGCCGAGCACGACACTCGCGCCTTCGAGCTGTGCCCGCTTGATCGCAACATCCCGTCCGTTATACCGCGGGGCCGAATCCTGCTTGTACGATGGATCGTGCTCTTCATCGACGACAATGAGCCCGAGATCGGGCATGGGCGCGAGGACAGCCGAGCGCGGGCCGATGAGCACACGCGCCATGCCTTGCGCACATCGGCGCCAGGTTCGGTGACGTTGCGCACCGGTCAGACGCGAGTGCAAGACCGCGATGTGGTCGGGCCCGAAGCGTTGTGCAAAACGCCGGACGGTCTGCGGGGTCAGGGCGATTTCGGGAACCAGCACGATGGCGCTTCGGGACTGTGCCCGCGTGTATTCGATGAGGCGCAGGTAGATTTCGGTCTTGCCTGACCCGGTGATGCCGCGCACGAGATGCACCGAGTGGGCGTGCAACTCGGCGACGATTTGGTCCACGATGTGCTGCTGCTGCTGCGTGAGCGTGGGGGCAGGAGCAGAATCACGGGCGCCGTGTTGCCAGTCGTCTGCAGGCGCGTCGATCTCCTGTCTTTCCACGACCTCGAGCAGCCCGGCGTCGATCAGCCGATTCACGGGGCCTGCGTTGGCGCATTCGAGCGTGCGCGCCAGTGTGCGAGGATCGATTGGCCAGATGCTCCGGTCGAGTTGGGACAGCCGATTCCAGGCGCGGGCTGCGCTGGGAGTGAGCGGGGTATCTTCGCCGGGCTGCGCCCCGGTCGGCTGGACGAGTCGGCGCGTCTTGTGTCCGACCGCTTTCTTGACGGCGCCGGGCAACATGGCCTTGACGACAATGCCGAGCGGGCACACGTAGTAACGGGCCATCCAGCGTGCCAGCGCTACCTGTTCGGGTGAGAGTGCAGCCTCTCCCGCCTCGATGACGCGCTTGACACGCTTGGGGTCGAGCCCTTCGAGCAGCTCGCGCCCGCCCGAGGCGACGACGATGCCTCCGACCTGCTTGCCCTTGCGTCCCAGAGGCACCCGGACCCAGCGGCCGATGTCGAGCCCCGAGCCGCGATAGGTCAGTCCTTCAAGCCCCGCGGCGCCTTCGATCCCGCGCTCGACCACAACGCGCACAAATCCGTCGTCCTCTTGACACTCGGCTGTCGGTTCGTTCTCAAAAAGATCCACGATGCGCTACAGTATCACCCGTGACCCAATCCATGACAGATCAGACAGCTTGTCCCCGTGCCCGGCTCGCGCTCGCGGATGGGTCGGTGTTCTCCGGAATCGGGTTCGGGCAGACGGCTTCGCAGCGTGTCGTCACCGCCGAGGTTGTCTTCAACACCGCGATGACCGGGTATCAGGAATCCCTGACCGATCCCTCATATGCGGGACAGATTCTCGTGCAGACTGCGCCGCTGATCGGAAATACCGGCACCAACCCCGTCGATGTCGAGTCCGCCCGGGTGCACGTGGCGGGGTTCGTCGTGCATGAGTTGGCCGGTCGATGGTCCAACTTCCGCGGCACCGCCTCATTGTCCGAGTACCTGGCAACGCACGATGTTCCCGCACTCGCTGGCGTGGACACACGCGCCATGGTGCGGATTCTCCGCACGTCAGGCGCAATGATGGGCACGCTGGCGGTCAACTCGGATCTGAGCGACGCGGAGCTGGTGCGCCTTGCTCGCAAGGCAGGATCCATGGCGGGCGCCAACCTGGCCGCGGCGGTGGGTTGTACGACGCCGATCGACTGGGCGGAGACTCGTGGCGAATGGGGAAATAATCCCCCCGAGTGTGGGCAGTGGCGGGTGGTGGCACTCGACTGCGGGGTCAAGCGGAACATCCTTCGGCATCTGAGTGAGCGCGGCTGCGTGGTGCGTGTGATTCCGCACCAGACCCCCGCATCGGAGATCATCGCGCTGTTCGAGCGAGGCGAAGCCGACGGGCTTTTTGTTTCCAATGGCCCGGGCGACCCTGCCGCGGTTGAAGCGACCGTGGCAACGCTTCGGACAGTGCTCGACGCGTTCCCGCGCGTGGTCATCCCGACGTTTGGGATCTGTCTTGGGCACCAGCTTTTGGCCCTGGCGCTCGGGGCCGAGACATACAAGCTCAAGTTTGGGCATCGCGGTGCGAATCAGCCGGTCTACAGCGCTCTTTCCGGGCATGTGGAGATCACATCGCAGAACCACGGGTTTGCGGTCGACCGGGCCTCTCTGGTTTCCTGCGGCGCCCAGATGACCCATGTTCACTTGAATGATGGAACCGTGGCGGGTTTTCGGCTTGCCGATCGTCCGGTCTTCTCGGTGCAGTATCATCCCGAGGCAAGCCCCGGTCCCCATGATGCCTGCGAGTTGTTTGACACCTTTGTCGAAATGATGCGGACGAGACGAGCGCCGGAGCTGTCCGGGCGTCCAATTGGGGAATTCCACACCCCAGTTTGACATTGGACGGTGGTTTTTCGGACGTGGAGGCCGATCATCACACGTTTCTGTCACAATCAAGCAAATTGCCCAGCGCAGGGCTTGCATCGCAGAGCGATTCGGGTATATTGCACGCAAGGGACATAGCCCGAAGTGCTTTCTGCAGGCAGGGCGTGTCCTTGGAGTGGAGTTCGAGGTTCAAGCCTCAGGGAAGGGGATTCCTGGGCTTGAGAGAGTTCGGAAATGCCGTGCGTTCCTGCCGGCCCTCAGCTCGTGGGGGTTGGTGACAGAGGGAGACGGCAGCGGAGAGAGATTCGTTGGTAGCGCGGCGGATTGGTATGTTTTGAGTACACCCCAGGCGGCGTCGTCTGGGACAGAATGAGTCTGTGTTCCCCCTTTGGGGATTGTGTTGAGTTGTGGTTCCACAGTTTCTGTTTTTGAAAGAGGAGCGTTCCATGAAGGCGAAGACTTGTCTTGCTTTGGCGATCGCGGCTGGTTGCGCCAGCGTCGCGACTGCAAACCCTGAGAAGAATATCCTGAACAACCAGGTCGGCGTGACGACCGACATCATCGGCCACATTTACTACAACGTGGCGACGGGCGAAGTCATCAAGACCCCGGCCGGCAGCGCCGACCGCGGCACCAGCGATCCCCAGTGGATCAACGAGATGTACGATCAGTGCGGCTTCGGCGAGTGGTTCTACTCCCCGATCCGTGACTCGGCCACCGGTGAGAACACCTACTGGATGGACTGGGGCGACATCGCTGAAGGCGCACCCGTCGACAGCTTCACCACGCTGTACTTCACCGAGGTCCCCGACCCGGAGGAAGACGGTGAGGTTGGCTTCGAGATGGGCCTCGACTTCTTCGATGGCGTTGACTGGTGCTGCAACATCAACTCGGGTGTTGCTTCGCTGCTGTCCAACGGCTTCATCGTCGAAGGTATCCCCGGGACCGCTTCGGGCGGCGCCGCGTGGCTGATCACCATCGACCTGGCCGGCACCGGCTTTGAGTTCAGCCTCGGCAACATGGGCGACACCGACGGCGCCGGCAACGGCGGCGACTTCGCCTATGGCTACCACTTCAACCACCCCGAGACTCTGCTCAGCGGCGTCACGGGTTGCGGTCTGGTGGCCCCGCCCGAGGGTGTCGAGCCCAACAGCCTCGGTACCGAGGATGTGATGGCGCTGTTCTTCATCGACGGCTGGAACGTCCTGGACGGCTTCTACTGGTTCGGTGGATATGACTGCACCGGTGGCGCCGGCTTCGCGTGGACGCCTTGGGGCGACTACTACCTCGGCCTCTACGGCGGCGGTGGAAACCCCTGCCCGGCGGACATGAACGGCGACGGCGTCCTTGACTTCTTCGACGTCCTCGCGTTCCTCAGCGCGTTCTCGAACGGCGATCTCGCGGCCGACTTCGTGCCGGATGGCACGCTCGACTTCTTCGACGTGCTCGAGTTCCTCGGCCAGTTCAGCGCGGGCTGCCCGTAATCGGGTTTCCGTCTGAAGGCTGAAATCGCTTGAATCGACGCCCGTGCTTCGGCGCGGGCGTCGTTCTTTTTGTCAAAGATCGCAGCAGGATTCCACAGCGCGCGCTCAATGCTCAGGCGCTGACGCCTTGACGCCGATGTTGCGCACCAACCTGGGAAGGTCGTCGGCGGGCACGCCTTGGGTGTCCGCATGCCGCGTTCGCGGGTCTGTTCTCAGAAGGGCTGGGATGAGCGCGACTCAGCGGTGCCTCGTGTATTCGGGCACGCTGGGGTCGATTCCGCGGCTCCAGGCCTCAAGCCCGCCGGCAACCGACCAGACATTGGCAATGCCGGCGGCGCGAAGCAGCCGGGTGGCAATGAGCGAGCGACGGCCGTGGTGGCAGATGATCGCAACATCTCGCTCGGCCGCCATGGAGCGGATTTCTTCGATGCGTGACTCGATCTGGCGCAATGGAATATGAACACATGGCTCGAGACGGGCACACTCGAGCTCCTCCGGTTCGCGGCAATCGAGAAGCACGATCGCGGGGCCCTCGCGGCGGCGTCGGTCAAGCTCGGCCGGCGTGATTTCAAGCGAGGAGCTCAGGCGATAGAAGCGTGAAAGCCCGCGTCGGTCACGGGTCATGGTCTGCATCCTCCACCGCTTGGGTGCCGACGTCTGAATCATCCTGTGCAGGGATGGTGCCGGCGACCGTGCGCCCGGGGCGCGAACGCTTATACAGCGTCGTGCGTGAAGGGCTCATGTAGCTGGCGGGTGGGTCCTTGAGCATCAATACGGGCATGGCAGCCACGTTGGCCAGCCCCACAAATGGCGCCAGAACCCCTTCCCAAACCTGCACGCGCTTGTTCGACGCAAGGGCAAGGGCCGAGCGCAAGGTGGGGTGAAGTGATTTTTGGCGGGGGCTTGGCCCATCGGCACGGGCATCGATGCGCCACGTGGGGCCGTGCACGGTGCCATCAACCGGAACGAGCACGTCGATGGGCTGCCACTCCGCTCGCATGATGGAATGGGTGCTGGGCGAGTCGTCCACTGGAATGTCGTCGCTTGCGCGCCCGGTGAGCGTGGCAAGCGTGGTTGAGCCTCCGAGGACGTTTCGCGTGGCAAGAGCGCGTTCATACCCACACCCTGCCAGAGCGATCACCGGCAGGAGACTCACAGCAACGAGGCGAGCTCTAATCGTCGAGTTCATGGTCAATCGTACCCATCACGCACTCGATGGCGTGGCGTGCCGTGTCTTCATCGAATCCCCGCGAGGCAAGCAGGCGGGCAAGCCTTGGGATGAGCCTGGCTCTGGGGGTGTCGGCAGCACGCTTGATGCGCTGTTCGACGAGTCGGCGGGCTTCGTCGGCCGGATTGAGCTGTCTTTCGCATTCGACGCGATCGATCAGATTCGGGTCGATGCCTGCGCGTTGAAGTTTCGCGCGCGCGAGCGCCTGCCTGGCCGGGCCTCGGGCACACTCGCGATCATACAGCTCGCGGGCAAAGGATTCGTCGTCAAGCAGGCCGGCAGCCTTGAGCTCGTCGATCACGGCATCGACGAGTGCTGCATGGACGCACCTGTCCAAGAGCTTGATTCTGAGCTCCCGGGTGCCCCAGGATCGCCTGGAGAGAAGCTTGAGCGCCTGATCCTTGATCGCATCAATCGCGGCGGCGCGGGACAGCGCGGCAAGACGCCCATCATCAAGCGGCATGGACGGCCGAAGCCCCAGGTCGGCACAGCGCGATTCGGTAAGCTCGATGCTGGTCCCATCTTCGAGCTTCACGCGCACCCAGCCCGGCCGGCGGGCACTTGCGGCGATCGATTCGATGGCATGACCAAACAGCGACATCATGAAACGATACAGCGGCGGCGCCCAATCGTCGCACCGGGCCGTCAATTTCGGGCCCTTCTTGATCCCGGTCAAGTTGTTCTGGGCGTGTGTCTCGATGCGCTGCGGCACCCTACAATTGCGTCCTCACAGTGATCTGCCCAGGGAGTGTGCCATGCATGAAGTGAAGAAGGTCGCGGTCATCGGTTCGGGACAGATGGGTGGTGGGATTGCCCAGGTCTCGGCGACAAGCGGATTTGAGACCGTCGTGTACGACGTCAGCGTCGAGCAGATCGAGAAGTGTCAGAAGCTGCACGACAAGCTGCT
>RFGK01000200.1 GCA_003697045.1 Planctomycetota bacterium | reverse complement strand
GCCATCAGCGAGGGCGCACCTGCCAATGCCGAGCTGTACCGGGCGTTGGGCAACGCGTACACACTCGCCGGCGAGCCGGGCCGAGCGATTCTCGCTTACCGGCGCGCCCTCCTTCATGCGCCGTTCGACCGCCGGAGCCTCGATGCGCTTGAAATGGCCCGCGCTTCGATTGCGATTGAAACACCGACCAGCCCTTCGCGTCATCTTCTGGATGTCATCAACATCTGGCCCCGCTATGTTCCCATCTGGATCATGCGATGGTGCTTTGCGCTTGCATGGGCTGCGTTGTGGACTGTCCTGCTCGTCGTGCGGCTGCGTCAGCGCCCACTTCCGCTGGCCGCCGTGACTGCCCTGGCCGTGATCATCGCTGCAACGGGTGTTGCCCTTGGCGCCAAGTCGATCCAGGATCGCAACCTGCACGACGTTGTGATCCTCACGACAACCACCGGATACAACGGCCCGAGCAGTGAAGTGTATGAGCCGACGTTTGAACAGCCGCTCGTTTCAGGGGTCGAAGCCAGGCTGATCGAACGGCGTAACCAGTGGGCACAGATCGAACTGCGCGACGGATCCCGAACGTGGGTGCCTGCGTCCACCTTCGAGCCGGTACGGCCGATGCAACATTGAACCCGGTCAGCGCATCTGTACGTTGCCCTTGCCCTTGATAATCTTCCCCAGCCGGTGAACACGTTCACCCAGACGTTGCAGCCGGCGTTCGATCGACTCGGCAAAGGTCGGCCGCACAATCAGGCAGTAACCGATTCCCATGTTGAACACGCGCCACATTTCCGCTTCGTCGACGCCGCCGCGCTTCTGAAGAAACGAAAACAGAGGCGGGCGCTCCCAGGCGCTCGTGTCCACGACGGCATCCACCCCCTTGTGCAGAGCACGGCAGAGGTTGCCTTCGATTCCGCCGCCGGTGATGTGCGCCATGCCGGTGATGACCTTCTTGACCTTGTAGGCGCGTTGCAGGCGCACGATCGACTGCACGTAGACGCGCGTGGGCTCGAGCAAGACCTCTCCGAGCGAGCGCTCGGCGTCGAGCTCGGGATACTTCCTGTCCAGTCGCAGCCTTGCCTTTTTGATGATCCGCCGCACGAGCGAGTAGCCGTTGGAGTGCACGCCGCTTGATTCAAGCCCGAGCACGATGTCGCCGGGCTCGACCCGCGTCGGATCGATCGCTCGGCGCAGCTCGACCACGCCGACGGCAAAGCCCGCCAGGTCAAACTCGCCCGGGCGATAGAGGTCATTCATCTCGGCCGTCTCACCCCCGAGCAGAGCACACCGCGCCATCTCGCAGCCTTTGCTGATCCCCACCAACAGGTCGTACATCATCTCCTGCTCGACCTTGTTGACGGCGATGTAGTCAAGAAAAAACAGCGGCTCGGCGCCCTGCACGATCAGGTCGTTGACACTCATCGCCACCAGGTCGATCCCCACCGTGTCGAATCGGCGCATGTCCTTGGCCAGCTGTACTTTCGTGCCGACACCATCCGTACAGCCAACCAGCACCGGCTCACGATAGTTGTGTCGAAAGAGCTCCTCGTTGTAGTCCAGGCGATACAAGCCTGCGAACCCGCCGGGGTTGGGCACGACACGGGGCCCGTGCGTCCGCCTCAGGAGCGAGCTGATCGACTCGACGAACCGATCGCCGGCTTCAATATCCACGCCCGCATCGGCATAGGTCAGTGTGCGCCTTCTGCTCGTCCCCATGCCCGGAGCATATCGCCCACCCAAGCCCGGAGAAGCCGGTTGCGGCCACGTTTCGCCCGCACGCGCATGCCCAGACGTTCCCCGTTGCTACGATGGAGGAATCGTACACGTATCACTCACCCTGGTTGAACGAGGGCTCCATGTCTCATACGCAGTTGTTCACCTCTGAATCTGTCTCGATGGGCCACCCCGACAAGGTTGCCGATCAAATCTCCGATGCGATTCTCGACGCCATGCTGGCCGACGATCCATATTCTCGCGTCGCCTGCGAGACGATGGTTGCTACAGGGCTGGTCGTCGTGGCCGGAGAAGTGACGACCAAGACCTACGTCGATATCCCCGACATCGTCCGCGGCACCATCCGCGATATCGGCTACACCACCGCCGAGATGCGCTTCGATTGCGAGAGCTGCGCCGTCCTGGTTGCGCTCAACAAGCAATCGCCCGACATTGCCCAGGGGGTTGACCGCGAGGGCGCCGGCGACCAGGGCATGATGTTCGGCTATGCCTGCCGGGAGACCGAAGACCTCATGCCTCTGCCGATCCAGCTTGCCCATCGTCTGGTTGAGCAACAGGCCCACGTCAGGATGGAGGGCATCATTCCCGGGCTTCGCCCCGACGCCAAGAGCCAGGTGACCGTCGAATACGACGGGCGTCGCCCCGTTTCGGTTGACACCGTCGTCCTGTCAACCCAGCACGATCACTCGTGGAACAACCGCCAGGACGAACTCAAGCAGTTGGTCACGAAGGAGATTCTCAAGCCGGTCCTTGACGATTGGTGGAACCCTTCCATCAAGGTGCACGTCAATCCCACCGGACGGTTTGAGATCGGCGGGCCCCACGGCGATTGCGGGCTGACCGGACGCAAGATCATCGTGGATACCTACGGCGGACGCGGACGCCATGGAGGCGGCGCGTTCTCCGGAAAGGACCCGACGAAAGTCGATCGCTCGGCTGCATACATGGCTCGCTACATCGCCAAGAACATCGTTGCCGCCGAGCTGGCCGACGAGTGCGAAGTGCAGCTGTCCTACGCCATCGGCGTCGCTGAACCCACGAGCGTCCACCTGAGCTGCGCCGGCACCGAACGCGAAGACCCGGAAAGGATCAGCAAGGCAGTGCAGGAGGTCTTCAGCCTTACCCCCAAGGGAATCATCGAGACGCTCGGGCTGCGCAAGCCGATCTACAGACGTACGGCACGCCACGGGCACTTCGGTCGCAAACCGGACGGCAACTTCTTCACCTGGGAACGCACCGACAAGGTCGAGGCGCTCAGGTCTGCCATACGCTGAGTCGAACATGGACGCCGCCCACGAGCGAGGGAGACGCCCTCTGCTCCACGTCATTGCGTGGGGTGCCTTTCTTGCGTGCTCGTGGACGTGGTGTATCGGCATGTTTTTGCCGGTTCTGTTGCTGCGCGACTTCGGGCCGCGGGCGTTTCTTGTCTTTGCCATCCCGAATGTGCTTGGCGCTGCCGCTCTGGGCTGGGTGCTCGTGACGCGCCGAGCCGCAGCGACACTTGCCCAGCGACATCGCCTGGCAGTTTCCGCGTTTTCCACCGTCACGATCGGGTTTCACATCTACTGGCTGTGCTGGGT
>RFGK01000029.1 GCA_003697045.1 Planctomycetota bacterium | reverse complement strand
TCTCCCAACTGCGACCACTTTATCACACGCGACGGGCTCATGCAAGATCCAATCTTGGACTTGTGGAAAACGGCTTGAGGTAACACACGTATGGGGAGAGACTTAGACTCATTCGATCCTCTCGCGGCACAAGTGAACCACCCCGAGCGATGGGCGGGGCGGAAACCCCGGGTTCAGGAGTTTCCGGCCGCGTTTGCAGAGCCTTGGGCGAGATGGGGGGGGAAGCCATTGGTTGATTCAACTGTTCGCCTTTGCATGCTCGGTGTCCTGGTTCTGGCCGGAGTGGCATTCGGGCCGGGTTGCAGCGTGATCCGGCGCGATTTCGACTCGTTTGAAAGCGGATTCAACAGCGCCGCGTGGCGCACACGCTGGAAGCGCAAATACCTTGAGCCGACAGTCTCAATCCACAAGGCCGACGATCAACGCTTTGGGTTTGTGCCCTCTCTTGACGGGCGTGGGGGAGACGCGCTGCGCGTGACGATCCCGGCGGGCGCACACGAGGGAACGTTTCAGCTTCAGTACGTATTCAAGGATCATGCCTACCGCGACCCGGAAGAGGCGACGGTGAGCTATCTCATTCGATTCGCCTCGGATTTCACCCCTGCTCAGCCGGGCAAACTGCCCGGGTTTGCGGGGACGTATGACCGCGCCGGCTGGGGGCCACGCGTGTCCGACGGGTTCAACGGCTGGTCGGCACGCGGCATGTTCTATCCGGCACCGAACGGCGAGCCGCTCCATTGCGCTTCGCTCTGCTATCTGGCCGACATGAAAAGCAGGGGGGGAAGCTCGACTTTTTACGACTGGCACAAGAGCGGGGTCCCGATGTTCGAGCGCGATCGCTGGTATCACATCGTCCAGCATGTGCGCATGAACTCGGTGAGCGGGTCGGTCGGCCAGGCCGACGGCGTCCTGCAGGTCTGGGTCGATGGACAACTTGCCGTCGATCAGCACAACGTCGTGTATCGCCACAGCCCGGAACTGCGGATCGACCGCATGTGGTTCAACATCCACTACGGGGGCGATCCGGCACCGACCGACTATCACGTATTTCTTGACGAGATCATCGTGCACGCGGGGCCGCCCGGGACGTATGTCAAGCGGCACTCCATCGCCGACCTGCTCGGCGACAACGCAAGGCAGTCACCGATGCCTCGATCGAATCCGTTTCAATAATGTTTGAATGATGATCGGATCAGGGTCCGATCCTGAGGCAGATATTCCCCTCGATTCTGTGGCCAAATCTCGCTCCGGGCGCACCTTTTGCTGTGGCACTTCTGCGCGCGGCGGATGTGTGGCTTCAGGTGCGCTCGCAGTCATGGGGTTGGAAATGAAACTGGAACTCGTCATCGCCTTCGCTTCGTTGTCGACCTGTATGGCCCTTGCCGGGCCGGACTGGACCGAAGTCGGAGATGCTGGCGGCACGATTGAATCGGCACAAGTCCCCCTCGGAAATGGGGAGATCCATTCGCTTTCGGGACGACTGGGGACGCGAGGCGTCAATCCCGACTATGAGGACATGTACTTCATCGGGATTGCCGAGCCGACAAGCTTCGTCCTCGAGATCAACAACACCGATTTCGACGCACAGCTTTTCATCTTCCACGTGACACTCGCAGGCGGGGCCCTGGGGCTGCTGGCCAACGACGATCGCGATGTTGAAAGCCTCAATCCGCGCCTGGTGAGTGCCTCGACCGACGGCACGGAAGTGTTCATTGACTTGCCCGGCGACTACCTTGTCGCGGTGGCGGGCAAGGGTCGAAACCCCGTTTCGGTCTCCGGATTGATCTTCAATATCGAAGACCCGACCGAGATTTCCGGTGCGGATGGACCGGGTGGACTGATGCGCCATACCGGGTGGGAAGGCCAGGGCCAGACCGGCAGCTACCGGGTCGATATGGAAGGCACGGTCTTTCCGGCCGTTCCCGCGCCGGCAAGCGCTGTTGCGCTGCTCGCGGTGGGGCTGACAGGACGGCGCAAGCGTTAGTCCCGGGCGAGCTCATCTGCGAGTTGCAAGGCCTGCTCGGCTCGCCCGGTGCGCTCATACACATCAATCAGGAGGCGCATCGTCTGAGACCACATCGCTGGGTTCTCGATGCGATCGACCATGGTGAGGCACTCGCGTGCAGCCGCTTCTGCCTCGTCGAGCCGATCAAGCTCGGTCAGGCACCGAGCATGCAGCAGCAATCGAGTGGGAAGATCGCCAGTCGCGCTGGTTTCGTTTGCGCGTGTTCCTTCGATCGAGCGGGCCAACTCCGGCTCGGCATCCTTGAACTTGCCCTCGGCCATCAGCACGCGTCCGAGCACTTCGTGGGCCCAGGCCACATCTGGATGATCGGCCCGCTGTGACTCGTCCAACGATGAGACGGCCTGGCGTGCAAAGGTTTCGGCCTCTTCGCTCTTTCCAAGCTCGACCAGCGCCCGCGCCAGCCCGAGCTGGGATGTGGCGATGTTGACATGCCCGCGTTGCAGGCGGGCTGCGCGAATCGCCAGCGCCTTTCGAAACAGCTCCTCGGCCTGTTCAAACTGTCCGAGTCGCATGAGGCACATGGCCAGGTTGTGCGTGGCGTGCGAGGTGACGATGCTGTCCGGGCCTCGCAGTTTCAGGACCAGATCGCGCGACCGGCGCAGATACTGCTCGGCCTGCGCGTAGCGTCCCTGCGAGACCAGCAGGTTGCCGATGTTGTTGAGACTTGCTGCGATGTCTTCGTGCTCTTCTCCAAAGAGCCGTTGGCGCATTTCGAGCGCTTCGACGAACAGTTTTTCCGCTTCTTCGAGTCTTCCGAGCTTCTGCTCTGTTGCAGCCAGGTGTGTCAGGCTGGTCGCTGTGTCTTCGTGGTCGCCCGGATGCAGCTTTCGCCGAAGTTCAACGGCGCGCAGGTACAACGGGCGGGCAGATTCGTAGTCCCCGTCCCAGTAGTAAGTGACGGCGAGATTGTGCGCGGCGCGCGCAATCTCCTCGGGTTGGGGGGGGTTGGCCTTCTCGCGGATCTCGAGCACGCGCGTCAGCTCCTCGCGTGCCTGCCCGATGGCCTGCATCGTGCGCAAAGACACATAGCCCACGCCGAGAATCTCGCGGAGGTCGGCCTCGGTGCCGGCATGCTGCGGGGGAGAGCGGCGAAGGTTCTCAGCCGTGCCGTCCAGCAGTTCCTGGATGTCAACCTTGCCCTCGCTCAACAGGCTTGTGCCGTCGGGGCTGCGAAACTGAAATACGTTTGCGATCACGCCGACGGTGCTTCGCGCAGCTGCCAGGTTTTCTCTGGCGATCCGTTCGGCCAGCACAATGCGCCCGATCAACACGGTTGATGTGACTGCCAGCACGACCGTTGCTGCCGCGATGGCCGTGCTGAGCTGCTTGTTGCGCTTGATCCACTTGCGCAGCAGACCGACCGGCCCGATCGGTCGTGCCATGATTGGGCGATTGTCCAGAAACCGGCGCACGTCCTGGGCCAGGTCGGACGCCGACTGATAGCGTTCCTCCCGGTCCTTGGACAGCGCCTTGCTCACAATGACAGCCAGATCGCCTTTGAACCGGCGATGGATTGACGCCAGCGAGGGCGCGCGCTCCTGCGTGAGGACATGCAACGCCTCGGCCAGCCCGAGTGTGCGCAGATCGTGTGGCAGCTTGTCTGTGAGCAGTTCGAACAGAACGACGCCCAGCGCGTAGACGTCGGCCCGCACGTCGATCGAATCGGTAGCCCCCCCGCACTGCTCGGGCGCCATGTATGCCAGCGTGCCGACGATCTGGCCGGCGTTGGTGTGCATTGTTGCCAGTGCCTGTTCGGAGTCGTCGGCCCGGGCCACGCCGAAATCGATGATCCGGGGCAGACCTGATCCGTCCACGAGGATGTTCGCCGGCTTGAGATCGCGATGGATGATGCCCTTCTGGTGTCCGTGGTGAACAGCATCGCAGACAAGGGCAAACAGCTCGAGCCGTTCGCGCGTATCCAGCGATCTCGATTTCGCATAGGCCGTCAGAGACTGGGCTTCTGCGATGTATTCCATCGCGATATAGGGAATGGGTCCCTCGCCCAGGTCGAACTTGCCGACCTCGTAGACCTTGGCGATACCCGGGTGTTGAAGGCGCGCCAAGATCTCGGCTTCGTAGTCGAAGCGGCGCTGTGTTGCCGCAGTCAGTCGGTCAGGGCGTATGACCTTGAGCGCGACGGTGCGCGTGGGGCGCTGTTGTTCGGCCAGGTAGACCGCGCCCATGCCGCCCGAACCGATCTGACGCACGATGCGGTACCCCGGCAGAGTGTCCCCTTCGCGGAGCAGATTGGCACGCACATTCCAGGGAACTGTGAACATGGTCTGCGCGGCGCTTTCGTCTTCTGAAGCGCTCGAAGGAACCTGCGCAGGCGAAGATGGACGGTTCGTCCACGGCATCCCCTCGGCCGAGGTTTCATCGTCCCTTTCCGGATCATTCTGCCTGTCGCGCTCGCTCATCGCCTCCCCGGCTGTCGGCGCGCGTGAAAGGAGTGCGCCAGGATCATCCTAACCGCATCGGGCGGTGTGGGGAATGCTTCGTCCGGCGCCTTTCAGTTGGGTCTCGGGGTGACGACCGGTTGAGTCCAGGCGCGCTTATGAGTGTTCTCCTCGCTGGGAAAGTCCGGCACACCGTCGCTTTCGATAATCGCCCGCACGTAAAGCTCGCGTCCCGTGAACTCGTACGAGGCGACCGTCCCGTGCACCGTCTTGAGCACCGCGCCGATCCGGTCGTTGGAGCGTCGGGGTGCGGCGATCGGGTTGCCTTCGGAATCGACGGTCTGCCCGATCGAGAGGGCGGCATCTTCAAGCGTACCGATAAACCGCGTGGTGTACGCTTCGCCCGGCTCGGCGTCGATGCAAATCGTCAGACGCTTGCTCTGTTCGTTGAAATCGATCGATTCCAGCACGACGCCTGTCGAGGCATAAAAATCGCCGGCTTCCATCGCCCGGATCAGCGACTCGGGCGTGAGGTGACGCGCTTTGACCATCACCCAGCCGCGGCCGGGCACCGAAACTGAGGAGTACCCGTGATAGCTGTGGCTGTCATCCGTCGCCACGCCGAAGATCGGAGGTGCATCGAGCCCGGCAATCCGGATCGTGTTGATGATGTCCCACATGCGATCGGTCGATGCGTGAAGCTCGTCGCCGTGGTTGTGGACGCTCGTGTGTCCGTTGAAGACCTCAAAGAACCGTTCTTCAAGGACAGGAGCGAGATCCTCGGCCGTCACAGCCCACCCATAGTTTGGATGGTTCAGATGTGTGAGAATCTCGCGGCCCGTTTCGGCAGCGTGCGTCTCGACGGCCTGCAATGTCTTGCGGATAGTCTGCTCAACGGTGTCGGCGGTCTGCGGCGGGATCATCTCGGCAAGGTTGGTCGCGTTGATGTGGATCGGTCGCCGCTGAAAGCTGCCTGTGATCTCCTCCCCCTGGATCATGAGAAAGCGGTTGCGTTCTTCCACGAGGGCGCGGTACTCGTCGAACGGTTTGAGCCTCACTTCGAGCGATCCGTCATCACGGCTGCCGCGCGTTTCCACCCATGCGTTGCCAAAGCGGGCGAGGTACTTGTCAAAGGCATCCCCCCCGGAGCGACGGTCGATTTCAGTCAGGGGCATCCAGCGCTGGCCCTGGCTGAGCGTGTTGTGGTCGGACAGTGCGAGAAAGTTGTACCCGTGGTCGCGATACCACTCGACAATCATCTCTGGAAAGTCGTTGCCGTCGGACCACAAGGTGTGGGTATGCAGATTGCCCTTCCACCAGCGAGGCTCTGGGTCGGGTGCGACAGGCTGAGCCGTGCTTAAGACGACAAAACGTGCAAAGAGCAAAGTGAGCAGTGCGCATCGCATGATCGAGCCTCCGGGATCAACGCCAGCGTATCAGAAAAAGGCGTTTCAGAGCGACTCGATTGGCAAGCTCCTTGAGTGTTCGTGTGCAGCGTGCATCCGAGACTTTGACGCGATGGTTGTGTTCTCAGCTCAGCCAGTCCTCGGCCGCGAGCCGCTCGGGCACGTAGGTTTCGGTGACGTAGCTGATGTCCTTGGTGATCAGCGATTCGACTTCCATCTTGAAGCCGTTGGAGAGCATCAGGTTGATCTCGCGCTTCCATTGGCGATTGTCTGCAAACCAGGGATAGTTGAGGATCTGCTTGGCCCGGGCGATGTCCCGGTCGTTGAGTGCAATCTGGACGTCATCGGACAGTTCGCACTGCTCGTAGTCTTTGGCGCGGATGCCGAGGAACTTGGCATCGGGGATGGCCAGTCGTTCGCTCTCGAAGGCAAGGCTGATGGAGCCCTGTTTGATGACGCTGTAGATGTAGTGTCCCCACGGGTCGCAATCGAGCAGGCAGATGATGGGCAGGCCGTGCTCCTTGTGCAGGCGATGCAGCATTCGTCGCACGCCCCGCGTGGGCTGGCCGGAACCTTCGGTCAGGATGCAGTTGTGCTGTTCCCAGAATCGGTCTTCGTTGAAGCGCTGCCAGACTGTGTCTTTTTCGACATGGAGTACGAAGTCGGCCTCGACGTTTTCAAACTGGATGACCTCGGGTTCGCAGATGCTGGGGATGGCGTAGCCCCCCGAACCCATGCGTCGGCAGTCGATTTCGTCGCCCGAGTCGATCACGGTGATGTTGCCGACCATGGTGCCGCGCTTCTTGGCAAAGACATGGAGCTCCTCGCGCAGCGCCCCGAGGGTGACTTCAAGGTCTTCGAGCACCTTGTCACTCTCGGCCTGGTCGTTGAACGTCTTTTCCTTGGTCCCCGCGATGGTGTGCAGGCCCTTGTAGTACATGCCGCGAAGGCTTGAAGTCTTGCCCTCGGCGATGAGGTCCTTGATGCCCTCGCCGTGCAGGAGCGTTTGCATGAAGTTGCGTGCCTGCCCCAGGTTGAACAGTTGGCGCGTGTTGGTGGCGCTGCCCATCTGGAGAATGCCGCGGCTCTTGTTCCACTTCGTATTGCTGGCCGAACGGGTAGGTACTTCAAACTT
>RFGK01000199.1 GCA_003697045.1 Planctomycetota bacterium | reverse complement strand
TGGCAAAAACGGCCACGGGTTCCCGGTTTCCCGGGAACCCGCGTCTGTGGTCGGGCGCGGCTGGTAAGCCGAGTTCTGTCCCGATCGTGGTTTCCCGCCCGCCTTGACGGGGGCTCTGGGCGAGACCTTCGACCGTGGGCGACCATTTCTCTCACCCGCGCCGTTTCCGGCGTGAGTGGGGGAGCACGCTCCCCTGCACCCTACCCGAACCCGCGATCCCCGGACCAGGGACGGGGCCGAAGCCCCGGGGCTCTGCTTGGGCTTGCACGCGGTGGGGTTTACCGTGCCCCGGTTGTCACCAACCGGGCGGTGCGCTCTTACCGCACCTTTTCACCCTTACCTGTGCCCTTGCGGGCCATCGGCGGTGTGTTTTCTGTGGCACTTTCCCTCGCCCGCGACCACACCCTGCCGGGCCTGTTCGGGCGGGTGGGAATGACCCACCACCGTGTCCTGCCGTGCTCGGACTTTCCTCACGCCGACCCGGGGGCCGGCGCGCGGCCGCCTTGCCGCACCTGTCCAGAAATCATATGCGCTTCGGCGGCGCTTACCATGGTCCTTATGACCCGCATTCAGACTGTTTGCTGGCTCCGCCCCGATCAGGTCCAGCTCGTGCGTGCTCTTGCCGAGCGAGCGGGGCTTGAGATTGTCGCGGCGGGCACCGACGAACGAGGTCGATCCGCGGCGCTTGCCGGAGAGTTCGGGCCGAATGTGCGGCCGGAGAGCGATCTGCGAGCCTTGCTCACGTCGGTCGAGTCGGGCCTTGTGCTGCTTGCTGACCCGGGCGAGTTCGGATCGGAGCACACCGACGCGGCAGCCGTCGCGGCCGCCCGCACTCGCGGCGTTGCGGTTTGCTCATTGGAACCCATGCCCAACAGTGTGTCGGTGCTGGACGGTTCCGACTGGGCCGAACCCGTTGATGGCACGCCGTTGTTGGCGCAGATTGTCAACGTGGCGTCTCCCGAGTCCACCCGCTCCATCGACGAGGCACACGAATGTATGGATTCCTTCGGCGAGATAACGGCAATTGCGGTCAGCGCAACTGCCGGTCCCGAGGCCGGTTCGCTCGGTGCACGCGTCTACGCAGCGATGAACCTGCTTTTCCTCTTTGCAGGACTGCCAGAGATCATCAGCGCTGCGATTGTTCAGCCGCGCAAGCTGCGATCGGCGCGTGTCGATCGACTTACGCACATGCATGGCACGCTGACCGCAAGTGTTCGACTGTCGGATCACCGGGCCGCCACAATCCTCGCAAGCAATCAGAGTCAGCCCTGGCATCACGGGATCACGATCCTCGGCCCGGGCGGAAGGCTGCGCATTTGGGATGAGGGTTTCGTGTGGACGGACCCATCCGGACGCATCGTTGATGAGCTCAGGCTCGAGGTCGATCACCAGGTTGACCCGGCAGCGCGGCATTTGGGCGAGCGCATCGGCCGAGCGATGGAATCACCCCGGCCGCGCACATCGCACGGCTTGGTCCTGGCAATGGCGGAAACAGCACTGCTCAGCGCTCGCACGGGCAACGCCGAGTCGCCCGCCACCCTTCTTCGCGTCGCCGGCTCGATCGAAGGTCAGGTCTTGTGAATGTACGTCTCAAGCGAGTCGACCAGTTCACTGAGCCTTTGCGTCTCGATGGCGTTCAAGTCACCGATGGTAATCACACCGATCAGTTCGTCGCCCGCTCGCACGGGCAGCCGACGGATACGCCGCTCGCGCATGATGTCGCGTGCCGCGTGAATCGGCGTGTCCGGCGGACATGTGATGACCTCGGAGGTCATCACATCGGCAACGCGTGTCGTGGCCGGGTCTCGCTTCTGAGCGACGACGCGAGTCATGATGTCCCTTTCGGTGACGATGCCTTTCATGCTTCGGCCTTCGAGTACGACCAGCGAGCCGATCTTCGCCTCGTTCATGCGCTGGGCCGCCTCGAGCACCGAGGCCTCAGGCTCGATCGAATGAACCTTCCCTCCGTTCCTTTCCAGAATCAATGACACGGTGTCCATACATGCCTCCTTGCGGGCACGGACCATCCGCGCCCGAAGATATTGTGCCAAATCGCAGCCTGCCATGAAAGGGTGAAAACCCCAGTTTTTGCCACTCGGCAGGATGGGAAAGGACGATTTCTCGATTACCAGTGCCGGGTGTCTGTTGAATGAGCTTCGAGGTGCACCGGGCAAGCGGGGGGCGGGTCGTTCGATCTGTGCCGAATCCGCTGCGTTTGATTTTTGCGAGCGGGGCCGCTGTCTCTCAGCCCCAGTGGGTCATATGCCATGCCTTCTTGCCGCGGCGGATCGCCATCATCGATCCGTGCAAGAGGTGCGAGGCGTCGAGCCTTGTGTCCGGGCCGATCTTCTGCCCGTTGACGCTCACCGAGCCGTTGGCAAGAAACTCACGCGCTTCGCGCTTGCTCTTGGCAAGCCCGATCTCGATGAGCAGTTCGACCGGATCAACGCCGCCGGCAAGCAAGGCCCTGGCGTGTTCGCTGCTCGGCACATTCTCAAAGACTTCGCGCAGCGTCGCTTCGGGCAGCGAGCCAAGTTCGCCGCTGAACAGCGCCCGCCCGGCCGCTTCGGCAAGCTCCATCGCTTCATGACCATGCAGAATCGCAGTTGCCTCGCGCGCAAGGGCTCGCTGGGCTTCGCGTGCCCCGGGGTTGTCGTGTGTCGCCTCGGCCAACTCGTCGATCCGCTCCTTCGGAAGAAACGTAAACGTCTTGAGAAACCGAACCACGTCCTCGTCGGCTGTATTGAGCCAGAACTGGTAGTACGCGTATGGGCTGGTGCGATCGGACGTCAGCCATATCGCGCCCGATTCGGTCTTGCCGAACTTGCCTCCGTCGGCCTTGGTGACAAGCGGAGCGGTCAGCCCGAATGCGACGTGCGGCTCATCGGCTTCCTGCAGGCGCGCGTCTCGGCCGGCTCTGGCAGCTTCCATGCGGCGGATCAGGTCCAGCCCCGCGACGATATTCCCGAACTGGTCGCTCCCCCCAAGCTGTACGCTGACGCCTTCATGCTCGAAAAGGTGCCAGAAGTCGTATGCCTGGAGGATCATGTAGCTGAACTCGGTATAGCTGATGCCGTGCTCACGGTCCACGAGCCGTGCTCGCACCGATTCCTTCTGGATCATCATGTTGACGGAAAAGTGCTTGCCCACATCGCGCAAGACATCGAGGTAGCCGAGCTTGCACAGCCAGTCGGCGTTGTTGACGACCTTGTGCGCCGGACCTTGGGCGCAGGCTTGGCTGTTGAGCACCGCATCGAAAATCGGCCGTTGTGCGCGCACGTTTGCTTCCACGGTTTCGCGCGTCATCAGCGTGCGTTCAGCGCTCTTGCCTGAGGGGTCGCCGATCAGCCCGGTGCCGCCACCCATGACGACCACCGGCTCATGTCCCGCCCGCTTGACGTGCGCAAGGAGCATGATGGGCACGAGATTGCCGATCGTCAGGCTGTCGGCCGTGGGGTCAAACCCGGCGTAGATGCGCCGTCGGCCCGACTGGAGGTGCGCGCGCAGCCCGTCTTGGTCGGTGCACTGATGCACCAGCCCACGCCAGCTCAGTTCATCCAGCAAGTCCATCGCCATAGCGGGCAACGATAGCGGCCCTGTCTGTTTGATGCGCCGACCAAAAACGACCGGAGCCTTGCCGTTGGGGGGGAAAGGCTCCGGGGGAGAAGAACCTCGGCTTGTGAACGCCCGTGGGTGTCCATCAGCGCGGCAGGAGTGACCAATCGGCGCTCGTTGCAAGATCACACCAGTTTCGCATGTCGTTCAGCTCGGCCCAATCCATCGTCCTGACGTGTCCGTCGAACATCGCGACGACTGCCTTGCCGCGATGGCGCAACGACACGTAACCGGAGTTGATGCCCACGTCTTCGGCATACGGCTCGTACTGGTCCTGCCACTGTCGTCCGTTATGCGCATACATCAGCGGGCTTCGCACCAGGAAGTACCCTTGCTGACGCGGGTCGAGCCCTTCGATCGCAGTTTCCCCTTCGTTCATCCCCCGGGCCGAGGTGAAGGTAATCAGGCTCGTCGGGTCGCGGACCTCGCTGAGTGTCTTGGCAAAGAACCGTCCATAGATTTGCTGAACGCGCGCGTCGAACGCGAGGTCGCGCGAGTTGCCCCCGACAAAGCTCGCATTGATCCCCAGCGTCGGATAAAGACTGATGCGGTAGTGGATGTCGGGCAGGCTGAAGTCGATCGGATAGTCGTACAGCCCCTGAAAGTTGTACTCCAGGTAGGGGGCAATGCGCCACGGATAGCGCTTGGCGATCTCCTCAGCCGCGGCGCTGCCTCCGATCCGGTCGCCGTTCATGTCGTACGGTGCATTCTCACCACGCACCATCTCATTGGTCGGATACCCCGGCAGCACGCGCCCTGCGTTGTCGTCGGCGTACAGCCCAAAGGCCACCATGAGCTGATTGGCCTTGGACATCTCCACGCACTGCCGGCCCACCGCGCGGGCGCCGGCCAGCGCAGGGAGCAGAATCCCGATCAGCAGCGCGATAATCGCGATGACGACCAACAGCTCGATCAGCGTGAAAGCACCTCTGGGTCTGGTCAAGGGGTTCAGCATTGTGCACCGTCCAGTCGTGTTGGAGGCCCCCGAAACGTTCGACTCATCTCCACCGAGACGAAATCACATGACTACTGGATCATGTTATCTGAAAAACTTGCCAAGACAAGTGGACAAATGGATACTACGCAACAAAAATATAGGAAAGTCCGGCATTCGGATCGTCATCGGCATCTTCCCGCAGCATTATCCAGTACGCCGGAACAGCTCCAATCCGGGACATGCCGAAAGGGAGTTGTTCGGTCTTTCGACAGCCTGAATCGGGGGTGAAACAAATGGTCACGTCCATCGATCGGAAAGCTCTGTT
>RFGK01000198.1 GCA_003697045.1 Planctomycetota bacterium | reverse complement strand
GCGGTGGTTGTGCTCGCGGCGCTGGCGGAGATACGCCCGGACCGGCAGCAGATACCGATCGATCAGCCGGTGCTCCACGCCGCACCGACGCACAACCCACGCATTGACCCGGGCATTCGGACATTGCCCGGCTTTGAGGCCGAGCTTCTCTATCGCCCCGATCTGGAGACCGAAGGCTCGTGGGTCGCGCTGTGCGCCGGCGCAGGAAATCATCTCTACGCAGCCGATCAATACGGCACGATCTACCTCGTCGAGCCGCCGGCCGTCGATGACTTTGAAACCAGCGTCCAGATCAGGGCGCTCGATGTGCAGCTCTCCGGTGCGCAGGGCCTGTGCTGGGCCTTTGATGCCCTGTATGTCATGGCCAGCGGACGCGGATTGATGCGGATCATCGATTCCAATGACGACGACTTGCCCGATCAGCCGGAGTTGTTGGTCGAGATGCCCGAAGCCGGCGAGCACGGCACACACGCGATCGTCGCCGCCCCGGACGGCAAGACGCTGCTGTTTGCCTGTGGCAATCACACCGCCCTGGCGCCCATCGACCGCTCGCGCGTGCCGCAGGTGTGGCAGGAAGACCTGCTCCTCCCGCGCGACAACGACCCACGCGGGCACGCCGCAGGTGTGATGGCGCCGGGTGGGTGCATCTACCGCATGAACCCGGATGGGTCGCAGCTCGAGCTGATCGCCTGCGGGTTTCGCAACACCTATGACCTGGCGGTGCGTGCCGACGGCGAGATCTTCACATTCGATTCGGACATGGAGTGGGACCTGGGCCTGCCCTGGTATCGCCCCGCACGTCTTTGCCACGTGGTCAGTGGTGCCGACTTCGGCTGGCGCCACGGAAGTGGAAAGTGGAGGCCCTGGTTCGAAGACTCGGTCCCCGCAGTCAAGGACATCGGTCCCGCATCCCCCACAGGCATGCTCTTCGGAACGGGGCTTCGCTTTCCGCAAGCCTACCAGCGCATGCTGTACATGCTGGACTGGACCTACGGCATCATCTACGCCGCAAGTCTCAAGCCCTCCGGCGGCAGCTTCCAGGCAGAGGTACAACAGTTCATCTCCGGAAAGCCGCTTCCGGTCTGTGATGCGACCGTCGGAGCCGACGGCGCGCTTTACTTCATCACCGGCGGACGCCGCATCCAGTCCGGCCTGTATCGGGTCGTCTACCGCGGCGAGCAAGACACGACACCTCTGGTCGAACGCTTCAACCCCAGCTATGAGCGTGCGATGCGGCGACAGATGGAACAGTTGCATCGTGCCGATGCCCCGGCCGGTGCGATTGGAACCATCTGGACGCAGATCGGTCACAGCGATCGATTCGTGCGACATGCGGCGCGCGTCGCACTTGAGCATCAGCCGGTTGCGCGATGGAAAGACCGGGCACTGAATGAGCGAGACCCAAGCCGCGCGGTCATTGCGCTGTTGGCGCTGACACGACACGGCTCAGCCGACGATCGACCGGCCGTCTTTGAAGCACTGGCCTCGATCGACGTGGAGCAGCTTGATCGCGCACGACGCCTGGCCTGGTTGCGGGCATGGGAGCTGGCGCTGATTCGTCTCGGTCCGCCCAACCCCGACGAGCGAGCAAGGGCAATCGAAGTGCTCAACGGACGCTTTCCGTCGGGTGATCCGCTGGCCGACGAGCTGCTCGCAACTTTGCTGGCCGCACTGGATGCACCGGACCTGATCGATCGGTGTCTTGCAATGCTGGACCAGGGCAGCTCCGAGTCCCCCTTCGAATGGGCCGAACTTGCAAAGCAGAACGATCAATACGGCTCGGCAATCCGGTCCATGATCGATAGCCCGCCTCCCACTCGACAGCTTCACTATGCGCGTGTGCTCTCGTTCGTTGCGAAGGGGTGGACGCTGCCGCAACGCCAGAAGTATCTCGCATTTCTTGCGCGGGCAGCGTCGGCCGGCGGGGGAATGAGCTACCGCGGATACATCGAACGCATGCGCGAGCGCACCTTGGCGACATGCACCGAAGAAGAACGCGAGGTGCTCTCGGCACTCGCGCTGCCGGCTGCCGAGGCGGCGCTGCCTCCCATCGTCCTGCCGCGAGGACCCGGAAGAGCATGGACGGTCGAAGAAGCGGTCAGGGCAGTTCAAACCGGCCGCGGCAAGCGCGACTTCGCCCGCGGTGCCGGCCTGTATCGCGCCGCGATGTGCGCCAACTGTCACCAGATCAACGGCATGGGCGCCAACGCCGGACCCGACCTGACCAGCGTCGGCAACAAGTATGCTCTGCCCGACCTGATGCGTGCCATCATCGATCCGGGCGACGCAATCACCGACCAGTATGCGATCACCGATATCGTGCTCAACGACGGCAGGCGCCTCTCCGGGCTGATCGTCAGCGCCGATGAACAGGCGATCGAGCTGGCGACCAACTTCATGGATGCAGGCGCAACCATCCGCATCGAGCGAAGCGCGATCACGACCATAACGCGCTCATCCACCTCTCCCATGCCGCCCGGGCTCATCAATGCCATGAACGAAGATGAGCTGCGCGATTTCGTCGCGTTTGTGCTCTCGGGAGCAAACGCTCAGGACGAGCGCTTCAAGTGAACGCTCGCCGCGTCTACGTGCGGGCCAGCCATGTGTGCAACTTGTGCGCCGGCCATGTGTTGATGCAGTGCTCGGGCTTGACCCAGCCTCGTCTGGCTGTCGAAATCCCGTAGCGCAGATTGTCAAAGTCGGCCAGAGCATGCACATCGCAGTCGATGGCGATCGTGGCGCCGGCATCGACGGCCGCTCGCACGTGCGTGTCACGCAGATCGAGCCTGAGCCAGTGGGCGTTGATCTCCAGAGCCGTGTCATGTTCCACGGCTGCTGCGATCAGTTCATCCATCGCAGGTTCGAGTCCCTTGCGCCGACCGATCAACCGGCCGGTGGGATGCCCGAGAATATGAACGAAAGGGTTGGAAACCGCCTTGATCAGCCGCGCGGTCGCAGCCTTCGCGTCCTGCGACAGCGCCGCATGCGGGCTGGCCACGACGAGGTCGAGCCATGCGAGCGTGTCATCGTCGAAGTCGAGCGCCCCGTCGGCGAGGATGTCTACCTCGCAGCCGTGCAGAATCGTGATGCGGCCCTGAAACGTCTCTCTGGCGCGTTCGATCTGTTCACGCTGGGCGCGGAGACGATCGACATCGAGTCCGCCGGCCTGAGCGCTGCTGCGCGAGTGATCGGTCACGGCAATCGTGTGAAACCCGCGGTCGATCGCAGCCTGAACGAGCTCATCGAGCGACAAACGCCCGTCCGACTCGGTCGTATGTGCGTGAAGCTCCGCCTTGATGTCTGCACACTCAACCAGACGCGGAGTCTCGCCCGCATTCAGCTCGTCGCGGTCCTCGCGGATCTCCGGCGGAAGAAACGGCAGATCGAGCGCCGCATAGACCTCCTCCTCGCTCCTGGACGCAATGGGCGCAATACCCCGCTTGTGCGGAGGCTCCGGATCGGTGTCCTGAGCAAAGAGCCCGTACTCGTTGAGCGTCATTGCCTTCTTGAGCGCACGCTCGCGCATGCGGACATTGTGTTCCTTCGAGCCAGTAAAATACATCAGCGCCGCGCCCCAGCTCTCCTCAGGCACGACGCGCAGATCAACCTGCACCGCTCGTCCTTCTTCCGCGCCCCAGCGTCCCAGGTCGGCATCGAGCGCCACGCGAACGGACGACTTGCTCTCCCCAGCCGCGAGCACCGCAACGACTCCCGGCGCCGAGCGAAAGTGCTCACCTGCCGCTGCCGCATCTGTCGCGCTGACCAGAATGTCAATGTCGCCGATCGTGTCGCGCCCGCGTCGAAGCGAGCCCGCATACGCAGCCCGTGTGACACTCTTGTGCGCGCGCATATGTTCGACCATGCGCTCAGCCACAGGCAGCGCAAGCCCGAGAGGCAGCCGCTCCGCGCTGGTCTGCAGGAACTCAAGCGAAGCGGCAATCTTGTCCACTGACCTTTGCCCCATGCGCTCGAGCGTCAGAATGGAGCCGTCGTCGATGATGCGCTTCAGATCGTCAATCGACTCCACTCCGAGCCGGTCCCACATGGCCTTGACCGTCTTCGGCCCAAGCCCCGGGACCGCAAGCACATCAAACAAACCCCTCGGCACACGCGCAGCCAACTCGTCATGCTCGCGGATCCGACCCGTCGTGTGC
This sequence comes from Planctomycetota bacterium, assembly GCA_003697045.1. Taxonomy (GTDB): domain Bacteria; phylum Planctomycetota; class Phycisphaerae; order Phycisphaerales; family UBA1924; genus J022. The sequence continues at coordinate 3,816 of RFGK01000198.1, read as the reverse complement.
AACTCCACGATCTTGTCGGCAACCTTCTGCCCGATCCCGGGGATTTGCTTCAGCTTGGCCGGATCATCCACCAATGACTCGAGATCGCCGCCGAATCCTTCCAGCGAGCGAGCCGCCCGGTGATGGGCATTGACCCGGAACTTGTCCTCCCCGAGCAGCTCGAGCATGGCTGCGATCTCTTCCAGCAGCCGAACTGCGTCATCCTTGAGTGCCATGCCGGAGCGTAGGTCAAGCCGGAGCGCCCCGCTCATGTGCCCATGTGCCCTCCGGATCGCAGCATCCAAAGCGGCTCCCAGAACACCGGACCAAATGAAAACGCACCACAAGGAAGCCCCGCAAACATGCGCACAGCAGAAGGCGGGGTGCGGACCGCTTCAACCCTAGAATCGCGCATCATCACAGAAAGGGGCAGTCCATGAGTGTGCGCGCAAGAGGCGGATGGGCCGGGGGATTGATCGTCGCGGCCTGCTCGATGGTCTCAGCAGCACCACAAGACGCCATTGACGCAGCGTTCGGCATGCAGGCCGAAGGTGCAACGCTCACGCAGGTGCGCCAGGCGCTGGTCGAACACGCGGGCGATGATGCAGTGGACTTTGCCATCGGCGCGGTCGACTTTCTGCTGGCGGGCGAGCAGCTGATCCAGCAACTGCATCGCAAGGGGTTCATGATGCCCGCTGCGCCGATCCGTGGCATGGTGGGTCCCGAGGCGCAGCTGCTCTCATGGTTCGTGACCGAGCAGCCCGAGCCGGTGACGTATGCGGAGATCGAAGCCGCGCTGAGCGGGTTTGTAGCCAACCTGAGCAAGGCCGATGCGTCGCTGTCCCGCGTTGACGGTGACTTCAAGTGTGTGCTCAACGTGTCGAACATCCGTTTCGACGTCGACAGCGACGGCATCGCCTCATCGCAGGAAGGCATGCGGACGCTGTTCGACGCGCTCCCGCCCCGGTACGTGCTCAACGCCGACGCCGGGCGGTATGAGCCTCTCCCGCTGGTGCCCGGGGATCTTGTCATTGCGTTCGATCGCGGCGATGCGTCATGGCTGCGCGGATACTCGCACCTGTTGATGGCTGTGGGGGAGTTCCTGCTCGCCCATGATGCGCAGGATCTGTTCGATCGCACGGGGCACGTGTTCTTCCCCGAAGCGCAGATCAAGTACGACTTTCTCAAGAACTCAACCTACTTCCTCGAGTTTGTCTCCGGCGAGCGCACACCCACAGCATTTGATCTCACTGACCTTCTTGCCTTCGTGGGCAATATCGAGTTTGAGGTAGACGAACCCGAACGCATGGCCCGTTCGCTCGAACACCTGCGCCAGACAGTCCGTCACGGCAGGGAGATGTGGACGCATTACGATCGCGAGCGCGACAATGATCGCGAGTGGATTCCAAATCCGCATCAGACCGCGGCGTTTTCGCAGGTCAAAGTCGACCAGGACATGCATGACGCGTGGATCCTCTTCCTCGACGAATGCGAAGGAATCCTCTCGGGCAGGAAAGTGCTGCGGTTTTGGCGCAGCGACGGAAAGCGCGGCATTGACGTGCCCAGGGTCTTTCTCGAGCCACGCGAGTTCAACTTGCTGTACTGGATTCAGGGATCGGCAGCCGCGCCGTACCTGCGCGAGGGCGAGTTCACATCCGAAGGAACCTGGCAGCGACTGGTCGAAGTGTTCGACGACCGTGTATTCCGATTCTCATTCTGGTTCAACTGACGTGCCTGCGCAGGCGCCGCCGGACCCTGCGATGTCGGTCGTGCAGTTCGGTCAAGCGATCGTGATTCCTTCGGTATGCATGTCATCCGCAGCGACGGAGGCGCAGGCAAGCTCTTCGTGCCTTGCAACGCGACCGGACGGGGGCTGACATCCTGCTCACCCAAATCGCGTTTGCAGGCCCGGGGCACAAACGGCATGCGTTGCCGGTTCATTGGCTCGATGTCTTTCGTGATGCCAGTGCCGAAAGCTCAGCCCCGCGTGCCGTCGCAGCGGCAATTGCGTCGATGACAGTCTCTCCGAAGCGTGCGCGCTCGAAGATTTCGAGTGCAGCCGCGGTCGTTCCGCCCTTGCTCGTCACGCGCTCGCGCAGCACGCCGGGCGGATCGTTTGAGCCGGCCAGCAACAGCCCTGCGCCGGCAATCGTCTCTCGCACAGCCAGCAACGCCTCGTCGGGATTGAGCCCGGATTTGATCGCCCCCTCAACCATCGCCTCGGCCAGTCGGAAGACATATGCCGGACCGGACCCCGCCACGGCTGTGAATGCGTCCATCTGGTCCTCGCGCAGATCGATCACCCGCCCGACCGCATTGAACAGGCTGCGCGCAAGCGAAACGTCACTCTCGCGCGCATCCGGAGCGGGACATATCGCTGCCATGCCTCGTCCGACAAGTGCGGGCGTGTTGGGCATCACACGAATCACTCGCGCGCGCCCGGCAAAGGCCTCGGTGATGTGCGCGATCGTCGCACCGGCAAGTATGCTGATGACAACGCGATGCTCTCCCCATGTGTTCGATTCCAGCGCACCTCGAAGATCACGCACCACCTCCGGAAGCATCTGAGGCTTGACCGCCAAGAGCACCTGCCCACGCCCGGGCGCACTCTCATGCTCGCAAAGCCATGCGATCGCTTCGGAAGCACGCTCAACGGCGTTTGGGAACAGTTTGCGCCTCTCAGGCGATGGATCGGCGACGACAAAGTTCTTCTCGAGCACTCCGGCCCGGACGGCGCCATCAAGAATCGCCTGGGCCATGTTTCCTCCCCCGATCACGGCAAGACTTCGAGGCATCGCACACTCCTTCTGCCACAGGCTATCGGTCCTTCACGCTCGACGCGCCGAGGGCGATACACTTTCATCCCAAACCCGAGAAAGATCCAGAGCACGCCATGGCATCGTTTTACCAGCTCGACTTTGAACGACCCGTCCGCGAGATTGAAGAGCGGATCGAGCGCGCACGCTCAAAGACCACAGAAGTCCCCGCCCTGGGGGGGATCGAGGCCGACTCGGTTCCCGAGCCCGAAGTCGTTGAGACTCTGACAAGAGAACGCGAGCGCGTGCTTTCCGAGTTGTATCGAAGGCTCAGTCCGTGGAACACCGTGCGCGTGGCGCGACATCCCGATCGTCCACAAACGCGCGACTACATCTCCATGTTCTGCCGCGATTTCGTAGAGCTCCACGGCGATCGACGCTTCGGAGACGACCCCGCGCTTGTGACCGGATTCGGGCGCATCGGACAACGCAAGTGCCTGATTGTCGGACACCAGAAGGGCAAGACCACACAGGAAAAAATCGCCTGTCACTTCGGGTGCGCTCACCCGGAGGGATATCGCAAGGCCCTGGCGAAAATGAAACTGGCCGAGAAGTTCGGACTCCCAATCGTCACGCTCGTTGACACTCCCGGCGCCTACCCGGGAATCGGTGCAGAGCAAAGAGGCCAGGCCGAGGCAATCGCCGTCAATCTGCGCGAAATGTCGAGGCTCCGCACGCCGATTGTCAGCGTCATCATCGGAGAAGGGGGCTCGGGTGGAGCGCTCGGCATCGCCGTCTCCGACCGTGTCGCCATGCTCGAGTTCAGCTGGTACTCGGTGATCAGTCCCGAAGGGTGTGCTGCCATTCTCTGGAAGCAGGCAAATGAGCAGACAAACTCGGCTGCTGCAGAAGCACTGCGCCTGACCGCACGCGACAACCTCAAGCTCGGCATCATCGACGCGATCATCCCCGAGCCTCTGGGGGCGGCGCACCGGGATCCGCGAGCAGCTGCCGAGGCAATCCAGAATTGGATCGAAGCCCAGCTCGACGAGCTGACCAGACTCAAGACCGATGAGCTGGT
>RFGK01000197.1 GCA_003697045.1 Planctomycetota bacterium | reverse complement strand
TCACCTGTATGCGCTGTCCCCGGATGGGGGCGTGAAATGGATTCGTGTTGGAGCCGGCAACTCATCGCCCGACGTGGGGCCGGACGGCAAGATCTATGTTAATGGTGGCGGCGGCGGAGCGCTGGTGACGGCGTACAACCCGTCAGGTGATGTGGTCTGGCAGTACGTGCGTACCGGCGCCATGATCAACGGGCCAAATGTCGGGCCTGATGGGAACATCTATGGCTGCACCGATGATGCTCGTATTCCGGCGGGGCCGGGTGCTTTTGTGCTCTCGCCCGACGGCCAGGAGTTGTTCACCCATCAAGGCGGTTTCAACGTCCGTTCTATACCGAAGGCGTGGGAAGTCGGATTCACGGACACGCAGTTCTTCATCACCTCGGGCATGGGTGGTCCTAACCAGGGCGTCTCCGGCATCTTCGCGTTCGACCTCGGCGGCGGCGGTCCGAACTGGAACGCGACCGGGCAGCGGACGTCTTTTGGCGTCGGCAGCGATGTTTATGTGAATGATACAAACCACAGCCGCATCGCGGCATATCGCGCCGACGGGAGCGAAAAGTGGGCCGTCGGGTTCCATGAGTTGCCCGGAATCGGAGGCGCCCGCGACATCACAGTCGGTCCGAACGGCACGGTGTACGTGCCCATCGGATTCTGGATGCACGCGCTGGAGCCCAGCGACGGATCGATTCGCTGGTCAAGCCCTTCGGCCAGTCAGTACCTCTACCCCGTCGCGCGCCCCGACGGACGGTTTGTCGCCGTTGCGGAGTTCGAGAGCCTTCAGCCAACGAAGATCGTCGCACTGGATACACAGACCGGCACGCGGCTGTGGGAGCAGCCTATCGGCCCAATTCCGGAATGGCACGGGGGATTCTCGCCCGACGGGCGTCGTGTCTACTACGGAACATCGGGCAGCATCGGGGACGACCCCGCCTGCCTGCTCTTTGCCATCGACGCAACGCTCGATGACGAGCAGTGCCCTGCCGATCTGGTTGACGACGGGGTGCTCAACTTCTTCGACATCCTCGCGTTCCTCGCGTTGTTCGATGCTCAGGACCCGTCCGCAGACATCAACGCCGACGGCGAGTTCAACTTTTTCGATGTGCTCGGGTATCTGGATCTGTTCACGGCCGGATGTCCGTGATCGTTCATCTTCTCGTCTTGCCAAAGTGAAGAGGACCGGCTGCGTGTGCGCCGGTCCTTCCCTTTTCATCATGCCGGTTTCGCTCTGACCCGCAGCGTGGGGCTTGCCGTTTTTCGCCAAGTGTGTATCGTGGGTCGCATGCGACCCATCCACAGCCTCTGTGCGCTCATCGCGTGCGTTCTCGGACCCACCACTTGGGCAGACGCACCAGAAAGTCCTGCGGAAGCGCATGTCGCTCACTTTCAACCGCAGGACTTCGAGCGCCTTTCTGTCGGCCAGCGGTATGTCCTCTCGAGCGTGCCGATTCCTGATGCGATCGGCCGCGGCACGTGGGTTGATCTCGAACTGACACGATTCGAAGTGACCACTCCGGACACGCGATTCGTCATCGGCAATCCTGGCCAGGACGACACCGAGTTGGGTTTCGACCCAAATCGTGTCGTGCTCATGCGCGGCTCGATCGCAGGCGAGGCCCATTCGCACGTGTTCATTTCCGTGTACGAAGGCCGCATGATCGGGAGAATCGAGCGTGGCGCCGGTGAGCGATTCATGGTGACCGACCGTGCGCCACAGGGGCGCGCACTGCCGACCGGGCAGGCGATGGTCTTGCCTGATCAAACCGCCGGTGGGGCGCTGCCGGGATGCGGCACCGATGCGTCGGGGTTGTTTGTGCGCGATTTGCCTGACTCCGAGCCCCGCGGCTCCGATGCGCCGCCTGCCATCTACCAGGTCGAGATTGCGGTCGAGACCGACTACGAGTTGTTCGAGCAGTTCTGGGATCTGGATGCCGAGGCGGCCTACGTCGTTCGGCTCTATGGCGCCATCAGCGATGTGTACCTCCGCGATGTGGGCACGTCCATTGTGCTGACCTTTGTGCGCTTGTGGGACGACCCGGCCGACCTGTTCAACATCGAAAGCCCTCTGGCCGAGTTCCGGGACTATTGGAACGAGAACATGGCCCACGTCCCGCGCGATGCGGCTCAGTTTCTTTCCGGGCGCGTCAACTTCCCGTACGGCGGCGTCGCGTGGGGCAACGCCGTCTGTACCGATCATGCGTACTCCATCTCAGGGTACACGCTGGGGCACTTTGCCGATCCCGATCAGCCGCACGCATACAACCAGGACATCATCATCGCGGCGCACGAGATCGGGCACAACCTTGGCGCCGCACACACCCAGAACTACGGCATCGACACGTGCCACCTGCCCGAGACGCCCGCGCAGCGCGGCGGAATCATGTCCTACTGCGGCCAAACGCATACTGGAGGTATGGCCAACCAGGACGTGCGCTTCCACGTCATCACCGCCGGCGCCATGCGCGATCTGCTCGCCAAGCGGCCGTGCGCATCGCGCGACTGCAATCTCAACGGAACGCCCGACAGCACCGACATCGCGGGCGGCACGAGCGCCGATGCCAATGGCAACGGTGTGCCCGATGAATGTGAAGATTGCAACGCAAACGGGGTGCTTGACTCGATTGAAATCGCAAAAGGAGCCGCACAGGACATCAACGCCAACGGCATTCCAGACGAATGCGAGCCCGATTGCAACGCCAACGGCCTTCCCGACGGTTACGACATCGAAACAGGATTCTCGCTCGACGAACATGGCAACGGCGTGCCCGATGAATGCGAGACCGATTGCGATGCCGACGGAATCAGCGACTATACCGAGATCAACGCCGACATGACACTGGATCTTGATCGTGATGCGCGCCTCGATGCGTGCGAAGATTGCGACTTTGACGGCGTGACGGACCTGGATCAGCTCGCCGGTGCTGGCGACGTGTGGGTGGCAGACAAGCTCTGGTCTCACCTTCGCCAGTTCCTGAGCATGACCGGCACGATCGTGCGCGATTCCAGTGATGCGGGCCTTGCCGAGCCAGGCGATGTGCGCATACTCCCGGACGGTCGCGTCCTCGTCACCAGCACGCTCGATGCGCGCGTGGTCGAGTTTGATCGATACGGCACGTGGGTCGGTGATCTCGTCGCATCCGGGGCGGGTGGGTTGTCGCTGCCCGGCGCCATGCTTGCAAGTCCATCGGGAACATTGCTCGTCGCAAGCAGCGGTACCGACAGCGTCAAGGAGTTTGATCTCGCAACGGGCGCCTATGTGCGCGATTTGGTGACGCCGGCAAGTGGGGGGCTTGTCGCACCGTTCGGGCTTGCGATTTCGCACCAGGGCACGCTGCTCGTCACGAGCGCCGACAATCAGGTGCTCGAATATGACCTGGATTCCGGCGCGTTTCTGCGCACATTCGTCGCTGCTGACGACAACGGAGGATTGACCGACCCGCGCGGGCTGCTCGTGCTGCCCAGCGGGAATCTGCTTGTCGCCAGTCATGAGACGAATCAGCTGCTCGAGTTTGACGGCACGAGCGGCGCATTCGTGCGCCAGTTCAACCGTGGCGGGACGGCCGATCGCATGACGCTCGACCAACCCTGGTGTTTGCGGCTCGGGCCTGACGGCGGGGTATACGTCAGCAGGGCGCATGACCATCCCGAACCTGATCCACTGCCTGAAACGCCGCTCCACCTGACAAACGCGCGCATCTTCCACTTCCATCCGCAGACGGGCAAGATGGTGCGGGCCTACGTGCAGGCGCTCGATTCGGGGATCGAGAATCCGACGGGCTTTGATTTCCTGCCTGCCGATGGTGATTGCAACCTCAACCACGTGCCCGATGCGTGCGACATTGCACAGGGCACGAGTGCGGACGCCAACAGTGACGGCGTACCCGACGAGTGCCAGGAACTCTGCCGTGCTGATTTCAACTTTGACGGAGTTGCAGATTTCTACGACGTGCTCGGCTTCCTGAACGCGTTTGCGAGCCAAAGCCCTGCAGCCGACTTCAACGACGACGGCCTGTTGGACTTTTTCGACATCGCCGCGTTTTTGAGCGCGTTCGAGGCAGGCTGCCCGTAGCGTTTGATCGCGGGGCGCGGCAGCAGATCAATGAGCGCGGCCCCAGCGATCGGTATTACGCCGATCCTTCCGGCATGGTGACGACATTCGGGCACTGGTCGATCCACTTGTCCGCGCGCGGCCTTGCCCAGTGCACAGCGTTGCAGATCACCCGCTGGATGCGCTCATCGTGGTACGTCGGATAGGTCTCATGCCCGGGACGGAAGTAGAAGATCCGCCCGCCTCCGCGCTCGTAGCACACGCCTGAGCGAAACACCTCGCCCCCCTTGAACCAGGAGAGAAACACCGTCTGCTCCGGTTCGGGGATGCCGAACGGCTCGCCGTACATCTCCTCCCGGTCGAGGACTATGCACGGTTCGATGCCGGCTGCGATCGGGTGCATCGGGTTGACAGTCCAGATGCGCTCCCGCTCGCCCGCCTCACGCCAGGAGAGCGAGCAGGTTGTGCCCATCAATCGCTTGAAGATTTTGGAGTAGTGCC
>RFGK01000028.1 GCA_003697045.1 Planctomycetota bacterium | reverse complement strand
GATCGGCTGAGCCGATTCTGGAAGGGGCTGTTTCCTGCGGTCGTCGCGGTCGGCGCGGTCAGCTCTTTTGTGGTGCTGGAGGATCTGGGCACGGGGGTGCTCATGGCGGCTGCTGCCGGGGTCGTGCTCGTGGCGGCGGGCGCACGGCTGTGGCAGTTTGCTCTGTTCATCCCGTTCGGGCTGCTCGGTGTCGTCGCGGCGATCCTTCAGAACCCCTATCGAATGGACCGCATTGTCGCTTTTCTCAACCCCTACGCGGACCCGCAGCACACGGGCTTTCACATGATCCAGTCGATGGCGACTGTTGCGGGAGGCGGATTTACCGGCCGGGGGCTGGGACACGGGCTGCAAAAGTTCGGATATCTGCCCGAAGATCAGACCGACTTTCTCTTTGCCATCATCTGCGAGGAGCTGGGCGTTGCCGGAGCGCTGTTCGTTCTGGCCCTCTACGCGCTGCTGGCCTGGACGATGCTTGCGATTGTCCGGCGTGAGCGTTCGACGCTGCTCCGACTGGGAGCGCTGGGCATCATTGCCACGTTTACGCTGCAGGCGAGCATCAACCTCATGGTTGTCACCGGGCTTGGGCCGACCAAGGGCATTGCCCTGCCGCTTCTGAGTGCCGGGGGGACGGGGTGGATTCTCACCGCTGCGTCGCTGGGTCTGCTGGTGGCCATCGACCGCCGGGACGCGCGCGTTGATCACGGTGAACCTTCACTGGCTGCGGTTGCGACGTGACGGTGCGGGCGGTCATCTTCGCCGGCGGAGGCACAGGCGGACACATCTTCCCCGCCATTGCCATTTGCGAACATCTCCAGGCGCTGGATTCGGGCATTCATATGGGATTCATTTGCTCGAATCGGCCCATCGACAGCCGGATTCTCTCGACGCGCCAACTTTCGTTTCATCCGGTCGATGCGCAGCCGTTCTCGCTTCGCCCGCGCTCGCTGGGGCGATTTGTGCGTTCGTGGCGTCGTGTTGTTCAATCGTGTGAGCAGGCAATGGCCCGGGACATGCAGGCGTGCGGAGCTTCGCCCGGGCAGACGGTGCTCGTCGGGACGGGTGGTTTTGTGACGGTGCCCGCCTTTGCTGCTGCGCGAAGACTCGGCGTGCGCACGGTGCTGGTCAATCTTGATGCCATTCCGGGCAAGGCCAATCGTCTTCTTGCATCGCGTGCCGACCTTGTCTTTACGACGTATGACGCACTCGGTGGCGAGCGTGTCGGCCCGATCGTTCGACGCGAGGCGCGGGGTCTTGGCTCAGTGCAGGACGCCCGCCGACTGCTCAAGCTAGATCCGGAGGTGCGCACGCTGGTGGTGACGGGCGCTTCGCAAGGAGCCGGCTCGCTCAACGCCTTTGTTCCGGCGCTGGTCGGACACAATCCTGCGCTTTTCGCGGAGTGGCAGATTCTTCACCAGGCGGGGCCCAGTCGGGTCGATGAGGTCCGCGCCGCCTACGAAGCCTTGCCGGTGCGTGCGCAGGTGGTCGAGCTGATTGATGAAGTCGGCGCGATGTGGACGGCTGCCGATCTGGCGATCGCCCGCGCCGGCGCGGGCACGGTTGCCGAAGCGTGGGTCAATCGAGTTCCGTGCGTGTTCATGCCTTATCCGTACCATCGCGACGAACACCAGCGACACAACGCGATGCCGCTGGTTGATGCCGGAGGGGCGGTGGTGCTCAGGGACCTGATTGATCCTGAGGCCAATACGCGTGCCCATGCGTCGAAGATGGAGCGTCTGCTCACTGATTTGCGGGAGTTGTCAACCATGCGTGAGGCTCTGGAATCGCTCGCGTGCGATGACGGGGGGCTGTGCATCGCCGCGAGTCTGCGAAACTTGTGAGACTTTCGCTCGTATATCGCTTCAATGAGCGAGAGGAAAGAAATGGACGCTCGCCCCGAAAAAGACTGCTGAAAACCGGACACGAACAGTCAGGACCAGGCACAAGGCAGACGTACACTTGAGACGATGAGTGGTGGGAGCAGTGACAATCCGAGCGGACACAGTGCGCGCTGTGTCATCTGGCGTGCGCCGGATGCGGCCGTTCCGCGCGATCTTGCCGCAGCCCTTCATCGCAGGCAGGTCTGGTCGGTGGAGTGCGAGAGCGCCACATGGGCGGTTGCCGAGCTGTGTCGGATGCACACTTCGGACGCTGAGACTCCCGTCATTCTGCTGCTGGTCAATCCGAAAGCGCTGGTCGGGGCCGAAGAAGTTGTCGCGGTTGCGTCGCGATATGCGCCGCACGCCTCAGCGTGGGTGTATGAGGAAGAGAACGATCCTCCGCTGCGGGCGCTGTCGCAGCTGAGTGACGAGAACGAGGAACAGTGCGAGCAGAGCGACTCGATGGACATGTCGGCGGGCCTTCGGCTCATAGACGATTCCGCGCCCGAGGGGGAGTCAGAGCCCGATAACCAGCCCTCGGGTTGTGAAACGGGGCAAACTTCGCCCTCCGTTTTGTCCAGAGATGAGCTTGCTTCTCTCAAACGCCCTGAACAGGTGCGTGATCCTGAGGCATGATGTCAGTGATCAAGCACCCGGTTCGGCGAGAACAAGAGTGGCAACGACCCGTGAGCACAACCCGGGGAGCCCGCGTCCGCGCGGCGTTCTGGCGATCTTCGTCGGCGATGCCGGCCGGGAAGACCGTCTTCTGACCGATCCGAAGATCAAGGTGCGTCGCGTGCCTTCGCTTCTTGACGCGATTGCGCTGGTGTCGAGCTGTCCCCGCAATCCGGGGATGGATCGAGTCATTCTGCTTTCTCCGGGCATCTCACATCAACAGGGCATTCGGGATTTCACCGAAGCATTGCGTCATGTCGATCGTAGTGTCTGTGTCGCGCACATCGGTCCGTGCGACCCTGCTGTGCGTGCGTTGGTGGATGGAGTTGTCGGAATCGCGATGGAGCCGGACGAGCTGAGGTTGCTGGTCGAGACGCGTCAGGAGCATGTGCTGCCTGAGGACGCGGTGCGCGTGCTTGCTTCGGAGCCGACGAGGCGCACCCGAGCGGTCGAGATCGGCGATGCGGTGCTTGTGCGCAAGCTTCTGCTCGGTGAGGACCTGCTCGATGCGGCGGTGGCGCTGATTCGTGCTCGTTTGCCTGAAGCGGACGTACAGATGCGCTCGCCGGCCGATCCGGCCACGCCCGGGCGAATCTCGGCGGAGGTGCAGCGCGAGGGCAGAACCATCGGCTCGCTCGAGGCCGAGGCGACGACCGATCTGGAGACACTGCAGGACCACGCGGCGTGGCTTGGCGCGTGGCTGACGCTCGAGGCCCGTCATCGCGAGCAACGCATCGAAGCACTGACCGACCCGCTCACCGGCGCATGGAACCGGCGCTATTTCGAGCGTTATCTCTCGATGGCGATCGAGCAGGCCCGGCAGGCGCGGCTTACGGTGACCGTCCTTGTGTTCGACATTGATGAGTTCAAGCAATACAACGACGCGTTCGGCCATGCCGCCGGCGATGAGATTCTGCGCGAAACGGTGCGCCTGCTTCGAAGCGTGATCCGTCCGTCTGATCGGGTGTGTCGGATCGGGGGGGACGAGTTTGCGGTGATTTTTTACGAGCCGCGCGGGCCTCGCGTCCCGTCCAGCCGTCCGCCCGAGTCGATATATCGGCTTGCCAAACGATTCCAGTCGCAGATCAGCGGGCATCGGTTCCCCAAGCTCGGATCCGAGGCGCCGGGCACGCTCACAATCTCCGGCGGACTGGCGACCTACCCCTGGGATGGACGCGATCCGCAGTCGCTGCTCGAACAGGCCGATGCGCTGGCGATCCAGAGCAAACGCGCCGGCAAGAACGTCATCACGCTCGGACCGGGAGCCATGCGCGAATGCGTCGACCCGGATGACGATTGACCCGATCGGGCTGGGCAGCATGGCTTCGCGCGGCCCGCTTTCATGCGCTCAACCATGCACGATGAGACTCGACGCGCCGGCTGGTGCGGGGTGACTTGAACGATGCCCGAACGGTCCCGGTTCAGTCGGGATGCGGCTCAAACCCGTCGTCGGGTTCGGGGGCGATATCCACAATCCGGGTTCCTTCCGGCAGCGCCTGGAGGAAAAGCCTGCCGTACGGCTTGGTCGCGATGCGCGGATCGAGCACAACGACGCGTCCGCGATCGGTTTTGGAGCGGATGAGTCTGCCGAATCCCTGCCTGAAACGAATCACTGCCCGGGGGAGCGAGTCTTCCATGAACGGGTTTCCCCCGCGGTCGGTGATGCGCTCAAGCCTGGCTTCGGTGAGCGGCCGATCAGGGGGATCAAAGGGCAGGCGGGTGATGATGACGTTGCGCAGTGTGCTGCCCTGCACATCGACGCCCTGCCAGAAGCTGGCAGCCCCGAGCAACACCCCGCGCTCGGTACGGCGAAACGCTTCGAGCAAGGCCGAACGCGAGCCGCCGCGTCCCTGCACGAACAGCGGCATGCCGAGCGATTCGAGAGGCTCGGCCATCGCATCGGCAACGGCGTAGAGCAGCCTGAAGCTGGTAAAGAGCACGAACGCGCCGCCGTCGGTATCGACGAGGTGATCGTGAATGCGTGAGACCAGTTCGCGCAGGTACGCGGGCTCAAGCTCTCCTCTGGTCGGGCTTGGCATGGTGCGATCCACGTACAGCTCGACCTGGGAAGCGTGATCGAAGGGGCTGCCGAGCTGCAATGTCGAGGCACCCTCGCACCCGAGGCGAGCAATCGTGTGTGCAAAGGCCGTTTCAGCACGCTCGACCGGTTCATCCATGTCGACGGTGCGCGTGGCAAGCGTGGCGCTGGTGAGTATGACGCTTGCGTCCGTGTTGAACAGGTGTTCGCGCAGAAGCGGGGCCACATCGATCGGGCTGCACGCCAGCGTCACCCGCGGGCGCCCGGCGTATCGCTGCGACACTTCCACCCAGTAGCACGCGCCGGGGGATGTCTGGGCGACCAGCGCCTCGGCGATGTCGGCAATCTCGGCAGCGCGGATCGCATAGGCGTTGAGCTCGAATCGGTCTGGCTCGCTGGTGATCTGCTCGCGCAGATGCCGAAGCCGCAGCGCGAGGTTATTCATCGCCGGCGTCAGCGGATTGGCAATTGCATCGGGTCTGCGAATACGCCCGTTGCGCACCTCCGGCGAGTGGGAGAGGTCGACCAGCGCGTCAAAGAACGCGCGTGCGGCCGCATCGGCCTGACGTACCAGTTCGACGGCACGCTCGAGGATGTCCATGTCTGTGCCGAGATGCGCGAGCTGTGCAAGGTAGCCCTTGCGCGTGCGCGGGGTGTAGAGCGCGTTGAGCAGGTGTGAGACGCGCCCGTGCGAGAGACTGAGCCCGAAATGCTCGGCTGCAACGTCTTCAACCCCGTGCGCCTCGTCGAGGATCACGTGCTGATACACCGGCAGGAAGCCGACCTGCCGCGAGCGCAGCGCCAAGTCGGAGAAGAACAAGGCATGGTTGCAGATGAGCAGGTTGGCCTTTTCCATTTCGCGGCGTGCGTTTTGGTAGAAGCAGTGTTCGTTGTACGGGCAACGTCGGCCCATGCAGTTGCCCGAGTCTGACTGAACGCGATCCCAGATGTCCGGGCGCTCGATCTCGGGCAGGGTGGAGCGTGTGCCGTCGTCGGTCTGGGCAGCCCAGTCTTCGATGACGTGGAGCGAACGGCGAGATGCCGCGTCGGGGAAGAGCTGATCCTGTCGCTGGCTTGCCATTTTGAGGCGACGGAGGGATACGTAGTTGCCGCGTCCCTTGACCAGCACGGCGCGGAGGCGTGCCCGTCCCTGTTCGTCGTAGAGCCGATCGCCGAGCGCTTTTTCGAGCAGGGGGATGTCCTTGGTGACCAGCTGCTCCTGGAGGGCGATGGTATTGGTTGCGACGACGACTTTTTCGTTGTGGAAGGCGCACCGCTCGATGGCGGGGACGAGATAGGCAAAGCTTTTTCCGACGCCGGTGCCGGCCTCGATCATCGAGATCGAACGCGAGGCCATGGCCGATGCAACCGCTTCGGCCATTGCCAGCTGTTGTGGCCGCGGCTCAAACCGATCACCCAGCAATTGGGCGATGGGTCCATGCTCGGTCAAGACATCGCGCACGGCGGATGGTAGGAAGGTCTGCGCGCACGACCGGACAAAGCGAACGCGGCCGAACTTGGTCCGGCCGCGCACGTGCGTCTTGAGATGGTCAGTGATCTACCAGCCGCCGCTCTGGCGTCCGCCGCCGCCGTAGCCTCCGCGACCGCCGCGCCCCCCGCCGCCGCCGTAGCCTCCGGAGCCTCCGGAGCGCGGCGCCCTGGGGCGTGCTTCATTGACGGTCAAGTTGCGTCCGCCGACCTCCTGCCCGTGCAAGGCTTCGATTGCCCCGCGTGCTTCGTTGTCGTCGTTCATCTCGACGAACCCGAACCCGCGTGACCGGCCGGTCTCTCGATCGATGACCACCGAGGCCGATGCGACGGCCCCGTGCCCTTCGAACATCTCACGCAACTCATCATCTGTCACACTGTAAGGGAGATTGCCAACATAGAGCTTCATCTGCTCTCAAACCCGTCTCCTGCCCGATACCTTGATGCCAGATCCGCTCCGATTCGGGCAGGGGGCTCGTCGATCCGTGGCCGGCAATGGTGCCTGTCGCAACACCGGCCTGCATGATGATAACACGTATCTCGCTGCGGGCGCTGACCCATTTTTTTTCTACTGCTATTCTCAGGCATGCGTCACCGTCTTGTTGTCATCGCTTCGCTCCTGATCGGCACCATGGTCTGTCATGCCAGCACGCAGCCGGATAAGGGGGGGCTACGGAGCGCGTGGGCACCCGATCCCGACATGCCCCTGCCTGAGCATCCTCGGCCACATCTGGTGCGTGACGGCTGGATCAACCTCAACGGAAAGTGGAACTACGCGATCACTGATGGCACCCCGCCCGCGGGCACATGGGATGGCACGATTCTGGTCCCATTTCCCGTTGAAAGTGCCCTTTCGGGTGTTCAACGTCCACTCGCACCCGATCAGACGCTCTGGTATCAGCGGGCGGTCAACACGCCGCGGATCGATCAGGGTGGCCGCGTGCTGCTCCACTTCGCCGGCGTCGATTGGCGCACCGACGTGTGGGTCAACCAGGTTCACGTCGGTAGCCATGAAGGCGGGTACGACGCATTCAGCTTTGATATCACCGAGGCCATCGGCTCATCCAGCACGATCGACATCCTCGTCGGAGTGCATGATCCGACGGATGCGGGCGTTCAGCCGCGTGGGAAGCAGGTCCGCACGCCCGGAGGGATCTGGTACACGGCGGTCTCGGGGATCTGGCAAACCGTGTGGCTTGAGACAGTCCCCACGGCGTGGATTGACGATGTGCGCGTGCACGCCGACCCTGCGCAGGGGGTGATCACGATTGAGCCGAGCGTGCGCGGTGCCAAGATCCGTGCCGACATTGAGGCGCGTGTGCTGTTTGAGGGAGAACTGGTTGCCAGCGCCTCGGGTCCGTCTTCGCGTTTGCTTCGCGTCGCGGTGAGTGAGCCACGGCTGTGGTCTCCCGACGATCCGGCGCTGTATGACATCGAACTGGCGCTTTCGACGCCACGGGGTGTGGTGGACGCTGTGCGCACGTACACAGGCTTTCGCACGATCGAGATGCGTGCAGACGATCAGGGCGTCAATCGGCTTTTTCTCAACGGCGAGGTGCTTTTTCAGTTCGGGCCTCTGGATCAGGGATGGTGGCCGGACGGGCTTTACACGGCCCCCACCGACGAAGCGCTGCGTTTTGACATCGAGCAGACGCGCGCCATGGGGTTCAACATGAGTCGCAAGCACGTCAAGGTTGAGCCTCAGCGCTGGTATTACTGGGCCGACAAGCTCGGGTTGCTGGTCTGGCAGGACATGCCCAGCGGCGATGGGTTCATCGGAGCGGCCGACCCCGACCTGGTGCGATCGGAAAAGTCTGAATCCATCTTCCGCACGGAATGGAGCGAGATCATCCGCGAGTTTGGGATGCACCCGTCGATCGTCGTGTGGGTGCCGTTCAATGAGGGCTGGGGGCAGTTCAAGACCAACGAGATTCTCGCATGGACCAAGTCGCTTGATCCTTCGCGCCTGGTTGACGGTCCGAGCGGGTGGGCCGACCGGGGCAGCGGCGACCTGCACGACATGCATGCATATCCCGGGCCGGGCATGTTCCCGATCGAACCCGGGCGTGCCAGCGTGCTCGGCGAGTTTGGAGGCCTGGGACTGGTCGTGCCCGGACACGTCTGGCAGGAAGACCGGAACTGGGGCTACCGGTCCTTTGATTCGGCTCAAGCGCTGGCCGAGGCATACGAGCAACTCATCTCGAGATTGCGCCCGCTGATCGGCAAGGGACTCAGCGCAGCCGTCTACACACAACTGACCGATGTAGAGATCGAGGTCAACGGGCTGATGACCTACGACCGCAAGATCACCAAGCTCGATCCGGCATGGCTTTCTCGGGTCAATGAGCGTGTCTATCTGCCCCCGCCGGTGATGACGACGATCGTGCCGACCAGTGAGCAGACGGCGCAGAGTTGGCGTTTCACGACGACCGACCCGGGCGAGGGTTGGTTTGAGCCGACGTTCGATGATTCGGACTGGAGCACCGGCCCGGGCGGATTCGGCACTGCGCACACCCCCGGCTCTGTGGTCGGCACCGAATGGAATACCACAGACATCTGGATCCGCAGGACCGTCGAGATCGACAGGCCGGCCCCGAACATGTTCATCCGCATGCACCACGACGAGGACGCGCAGCTTTACATCAACGGCTCACTCGTCATGGAGGCGCGCGGATGGACCACCGGCTACGCGGAGTTTGGGCCCATCAAGCCCGGGGTGCTTGTCGCGGGCACCAATACCATCGCCGTGCACTGCCACCAGACCAGCGGCGGACAGTTCATCGACGTGGGCATCGTGCAGATGGATGACCCGGCTGCACCATCTGATTGACCGCACCTCCGATCGGTCCGAAATGAAGGGACCCGACCATGAATGCACTGCTGAGAGTTGGATTGTGCCTTGTCGCGTTTACAGGCTCAAGTGCGCTTGCGCTTCGGGACCTTGTTCAATACCGGAGCACGGCCGAGCGCATCGAGGCGGCTGCGCGGACGTATCTTGCGTCGCTCGATGCCGAGCAGCGTGCCCAGGCCGTGCTGTCGTTTGATGATCCATACCGAACCGATTGGCACTACATCCCGCGTTCTCGGCGCGGGCTTCGCATCGACGAGATGAACGATGAGCAGCGCCGCCTTCTGCATGGGCTGCTCCGCTCGGCGCTCAGCAGCCAGGGATACCTCAAGGTCACCTCGATCATGGGTCTGGAGGAGACGCTGGGCGCCATGGAACGCGCAGCCGGCGGCGACGGAACGTTGCGCGATCGCGGGGCCTACACGGTCACCTTCTTCGGCTCACCCGAAGATCGACCCTGGGCATGGCGTTTTGAAGGGCATCACGTCTCACTCAATCTGCTCACCGGCGAAGACGGCTCGGTCGCTGTGACGCCGGAGTTTCTGGGCGCCAATCCTGCCACGGTTACCACAGGGCTCGACGCCGGGCTTGAGATTCTGAGCAAGGAAGAAGAACTCGGATTTCGGCTTCTGCATGCGCTCAGCGATGTGCAACGCGCCGAGGCGATGATCGACGTTGCCGGCCGCGGCGATATCCTGCTGACCCCGGGCACCAACATCGACGCGCTCGGACAGCCCGTCGGGCTGCCCGCGTCCAGGATGACTGCCGAGCAGCTGCATATCTTCGGCGATCTCGTCTCGCTCTACGCCCACAACTTTGACACTGAACTTGCGCAGCCGCTGCTCGAACGCCTCGGCAGCGCCGACCCCGAACAGGTTTTCTTTGCCTGGGTCGGAGGCGTGACCCGCGCCGAACCACACTACTACCGCATCCACGGGCCCGGATGGGTGATCGAACTGGACAACTCACGCCCCGGCGCCAACCACGTGCACACGGTCTGGCGCGATGCGGAGAATGACTTCGGGGCTGCGGCTCTTGAAAGGCACCTGCGCGAATCACACCTTGAGCACTGATTGCAGAGCTTGATCCTGCCCCCGCGATCGATCCGGGCGCAAGGACTCAACCCGGTGCAAAGAAGGGCAACTTCGCCTGGGACCGAACGAAACGGCAGCGGGGAGAACGGCCGAGCCAACTTGCAGCCTGGCGCAGCCAATATGCGGGGTCACAAAAGAAACAGGGGCCCGCCCCATTTGGAGCGGGCCCGTTGAGGTCAGGCCGAATCAACAGGATCAGCGACG
>RFGK01000196.1 GCA_003697045.1 Planctomycetota bacterium | reverse complement strand
CCGTCGCGCCCGCCGACGAGATAGATTTTGCCGTCCGCTCCGACAATCGCCCGTGCCGAGGACACGCCCACGGGCAGGTCCGCAACGGCCGACAGGCTCCACGTATCCGTTGCGATGTCATACTGCTGCACAAAGGTCAGGCGTGTCGTGCCGATTTCCGAGATGCCCCCGATGACGAGAATGTGACCCATACCGTCATAGACGGCCGCGGCATCGGCTGCTGCAGCGGGCATCGGCGCAAGTGTCTCCCAAGTGTCCACACCGGCCAGATAGCGTTCGACGTGGTTGGAGTTTCGGCTTGACGAGTTGGCCAGTTCACCAGGTCCTCCTCCCAGTGAGTAGATCCGCCCGTCTGCATCGGCGCAGGAAGCAAAGCCCCGCAGCGGTGCGGCCGGGCTTCGCAACGCAAGCTCATGCCATGGCCCTTCATCAACATCCCAATCAAAAGTGGGACCGGACTGGCCGGGGTTATCCGTGTCCTCTCCGCCGAAGATGAGGATGCGTCCCAAGGCATCGATTCCCCCGCCCTGTCCGAGCACGGGTCCGATGCCGTCGAAGCTGAGTTCTTCCACCCACCCAATGGACCCGGGCGTGTAGGAATACACGGTCCCGTCGCCGCCGGCCGTCCAGGGTGTCCCTCCGAGGGCGTACAGCGTTCCTGACAGGTTGACCGCGACGCAGTACGTCTTGGCCGGGCCTCCTGTCGGCAAGGTCGGGCCAATCTCCCAGGACTGGGCCCACGCACCGGTCGTTGCCAACCCCAGCCCCACGACGCGAATGATTCGGCTCATTTGGTTCTCCTGTTCGCGGCGAATCTCAGACATGCCAGCATCCGGCGTACCGGACCTTGGGCGAATGACATTGCAATCGCAGTGCCAGAGCCGGGACCCAGGCAGAGGGAGCACAAACGGACCAGGAGATGACAAATAATGGCCACCGCTGGCATGATTTCCGGCCAGCACAGGACAATCCCAGGATTCTGGACTGCGCCAAAGACAACGGCACAACGAGGCGCTTCAAACTCGCCCGGCGGGTCTGGCTTATCCGCCCTCGCCACTGCCCGAATCGGCAGGGTCAGCCCCGCCGTCATCGGAGCTGTCGGCCGGCACAACCTCGTACCCGAGTTCCTGGCGCACGCGGTCGGTCAGATCGTCGGCTTCGGGAAACATCAGCACCGGACGCGCGAGGATGCCCTGGGTGACCATCGTGATCGTGTCCGTCTCCTCCAGCGCGGCGCCCGGGCGACTCATCAGCACGTGCGTGTAGCCTTCGCGCATGCCCACGCGCGTCGCAGCAGCGTGGATCCTGGCATACGCCTCGGCAGCCTGCTCGCCGCTGAGCGACTGAAACTCGCGCACACGCTGCTCGGCCAACTGCTGATATTGCCGCTGCTTGGCCTGCAAGTCGTTGTAAAGCTGCTGACCGCGTGCACGTTCTTCGGGGGTGACCAGTCGCAGCTCGCCATCGAGCCGACGCACTTCATTTTCCAGCTGCTTGAGTTCCCCTTCAGACCTGGTCTTGGATTCCTCTCGCGGATCGAAATACTCGGGCGTACGAAGCATCTCCTGCAACAGCGTGATCACATCGACGGTCGCCAGGCGTGATTCATTGGCTCTGCCCGAGCCTGCACCCGTTACCATGAACAGCACGCCGAGCGCGACTGCCAGACCTGTTCCCACCATCGCTGCTCGTCCGATTCTCCACATCATGAGCCTCCCTCAGGGGTTTGGATTTACGGAGAGTGTATGCTCTGGCACCGGAGAAACCGATGCGCGACCAGAGACTTGATCGACTCGCAGATGTGCTCGTTCGCTACTCGACCCGCGTCAAGCAGGCAGATCAGGTCGTTATCGCAGCCGATCCCGTCGCACTTCCCCTCGTCGAAGCGGTTTATCAAAAAGCCCTGGAGGTCGGAGCCCACCCCTTTTGGCTTTCCCGTTCCGAATCGCTGGCAAACATGGACCTTCTCTACGGCTCAGACGAGCAGCTCGCCTGGCTGTCGCCGATGATGATGAACATGATCGAGACCGTCGATGTCTACATCACGTTCTGGGCCGAGATCAACACACGCGGGCTTGGGCGCATCGACCCCGCACGCATCGCCGCTCAGCGTCAGTCGCGCAAGCCGTTCATGGCCAAGTTCCTCGAACGCAATGCCTCGGGCGATCTGCGATGGGTCGGCACGCTCTATCCCACCCACGCATCCGCGCAAGACGCGGAGATGTGCCTTTCGCAGTATGAGCAGTTTGTCTTTGAAGCCGGACTGCTTCACACGCCTGACCCCGTCGCCGGCTGGGAGCAGATTCGCTCACGCCAGCAGGCCGTCTGTGATTTCCTGCAAGGGAAGGAACTCGTGCATTTTCGTTCGCCACCGGGCGATGATCACGACGGCACCGACCTGCGCGTCAGCGTGGCCGGCTCGACCTGGATCAACTGCGCCGGAGAAGAAAACTTCCCCGACGGCGAAGTCTTTGCCGGCCCGCGCGGCGCCGACGGGCACGTCAACTTCACCTACCCGGCCGTCTACAACGGGCGCGAGGTCGAGGGCGTGCGGCTTCAGTTCAAGAATGGGCGCGTCGTCGACGCGTCTGCGCGCAAAAACGAAGCGTTCCTCATTGCCATGCTCGATCAGGACGATGGCGCACGCACAATGGGTGAAATTGCAATTGGCACCAACTATGCGATCAAGGAGTTCTCACGCAACACGCTGTTCGATGAGAAAATCGG
>RFGK01000027.1 GCA_003697045.1 Planctomycetota bacterium | reverse complement strand
GAACGTGGGTTCGTAGAGTCCTCTGGTCCAGACGCCTCCGGACTCGTATCGGGTCTGGCCGTCCTGTTCGACGCGGCGTGTGGTGATGTGCAGGAAGCCGTTTCCGTCGAGGTAGTGTGCCTCGGCGGTGTTGATCGCATCACGCCTCGGGCCGAGAGCCCAGGGCTTCCACTTTGTTGCATCGAGTGTCCGGCCTTCAAACTCATCATGCCATGCGAGCGTGTAGCCGGGTATGGGCGGCTTGAGCGGCATCGGGTCGGGTTCATACAGCGCGGTGAGCGCGGCGAGCAAGGTCAGCAATGTGGATCTCCCACGCCGAGCGACTCGATCGTGCGCGCGATCGAGTCTGCTGCGTGTTCAATGTCGTCACGGCTCACGCCCAGGTGACACACCGCCCGCACGCGGTCTTTGCTCTCAGCCAGCATGCGCACCCCGCAACGCTCGAGGCTCTGGCACAGCGAGGGCGCATCTCCCAGACGTGGGTCGACGGTGAAGTACACCATATTCGTCTCGACACTCGAGATATCGCAGTTGATCCCGTCGATGCTGCTCAGTCTGTGCGCCAGGTTGTGCGCGTTGACGTGATCTTCGGAGAGTCTTTGGTAGTGGTGGTCGAGCGCGTAGAGGGCACCTCCGGCGAGAATGCCCGACTGGCGCATCGACCCTCCGAACATCTTTCGAAACCGGCGCGCGCGTTCGATTGTCTCCCTTGGGCCACAGATCGCACTGCCCGCAGGACACCCCAAGCCCTTGCTGAAGCAACAACTCACCGTATCGGCATATTCGGCGAGCATGGCCGGGGGAACATCCAGCGCAACAGCGGCGTTCCATATGCGTGCGCCGTCCATGTGCACGCAAAGCCCATTGTCATCGGCAAACGCACGAATAGCGCGGAGCGATTCGATCGGCCAGATGGCGCCCCCACCGCGGTTCATCGTGTTTTCGATCGACACGAGCCGCGTGCGCGGGAAGTGGTGATCACGGTGCCGTATGAGGGCAAGTGCGTCGTCGGGGCTGAAGATGCCGCGATGGCCGGGTACAAACCGAATCGAACAGCCCGCGACGGCTGCGTAGGCGCCGCCTTCGTACTGGTAGATATGGCTGTCAACATGACAGAGGATTTCATCGCCCGGCTCGGTTTGTGAGCGAATGGCCAGCAGGTTTGCCATGGTGCCCGAGGGGACAAAAAGCGCCGCTTCCTTTCCGAGCAAATCTGCAACGCGACGTTCGAGTGCCTGCACGCTTGGCTCGTCGCCGAGCGTGTCGTCGCCCAGCGGTGCAGCCATCATCGCGTCGCGCATGCCCTGGGTGGGCTGCGTGACTGTGTCAGAGCGAAGGTCAATCACCCGTGTCATGATGAAACGGTAGGTTCAGGCGGGGCGCACTGCGATGGAGACGGGCACAGACAAAAACGCCGGGCGACATGGGCCCGGCGTATGAACCCCCGGTCTTGTCCGCCCGCTACGGGCAACCGTCGGCGTAGAGGTTCAGATAGATCAGCATATCGAAGAAGTCGAACTGCATATCGCCGTTCATATCGGCGGAGAGATTGTGGGCGTCGTAATCGCTGAGGAAGTCGAGCAGATCGAAGAAGTCGAGGACGCCGTCGCCGTTGCGGTCGGCAAGACATGGCGCTGTGCAGGCATCGGGGGATCCGTCGCCGTTGTGGTCGGCGCAGTCGGTGCCGTGGCCGGCGTAGGTTCCGCCCGCGCCGAGGCAGTCGGCCTCGGGAAGGACGAGGCAGAACCCGGTATCAAAGCAGCACGCGCCCGTCGGGATGGGGCAGTTGACATCGACGCAGTCGACACCATCGCCCTGGTATTCACCACCGATGGCGGTGCAGTCATCCTGGAACATCTCTTCACAAGTGCCGTCGGGTTTGCAGCATGCGCCGAATCCATCGACGCAATCCAGGCTCGACCAGGTTGCCGCGAGCGCCCAGTCGCCGCTGGGCTGGCACAGTCCGAGCTGGCTGAACATGCTCCATCCGGGGCGGCAACCGAACTGCCCGCAGTTCAAGGCCCACAGCCAGTTGCCCGAGGGGCTTTCCAGACCATCGCGATCTGTCGCCGGGAAAGCATTGCGATTGGAGGGCGGAGGAGTAAAGCAGGGGTCTGACACCTGAAAGTTGTGCCTGTCGATGCGGAAGCCGATGCTGAACTGGTTGGAGCCGCCCGCGTTGGTGATGAAGATCTGCTCCGGGTCTCCGGGGTCGACGGAGACTTCAATCAGCGTGCCGTTGGTTCCCGGGGGCATGACCAGGTGGGGGAGGATCAATCCATCAGAAGAAAACTCGGCGACGAGCGTTCCCGACTGTGGGGTTCCTTCCCAAACGAGGATGCTCCATTCGGTGGTGGTCTGTTCGATGGCATTGAGCGTGACGAACAGGCACTTCATGGTTTCGACTTTGATCGGAAAGGCCGAGGCGGGCAAGGTGTAGGTGGCGGCGCAGATTTCGTCTTCCGCAAACCCGGCCTGCATGGTCCAGTTGGTGGCACTGAAAGTTGGGTCCGTGTGCGACGCGTCATTGATGCAGCCCCGGGGCGCGAAGCCCCGGAAGTCAATGTCGTGGATGACCTGGCCAAGGGTGCTGACGCGCATCACTTCAAAGCTGTCGAGGGCAGCGGGGACAGGCTGATACCTGCCCGCGTTGCTCGAAGCGACCTGCCCCGCGGCAAGTGGGGCGATCGAAAGCAGACACGTGCACGCGACTTTGCTCAGCATGGGCGATACTCCGCAGGGCTCAGATTCACAGATTCCATCGATACGCTGCAGAATAGCAAAGGCGCGGGGCGAGTCCCAGCCTGGCGTCGATGGAAGCACGACTCATGTGCCGATCCGCACCAATGAGTCCGTCGGATTCACGAAACTCTGCCTTGTCTTCCACTTACGACACAATGTGTCGGGGGTGCGCAGCATCGTTATCGGAGCCGGGCATGCACGCGCAAGCGGCGCGATCAGGTGCCTCTCGAGCGGTCCTTGGCCGATCGCTCAGCACGACGGCGGGCACCCTCGTCGAGAATCGCCTTTCGAAGCCGAATCGACTTGGGAGTCAGCTCGACGAGCTCATCATCGTCGATGTACTCGAGCGCCTGTTCGAGGGAGAGCGTGCGTGCAGCCTTGAGTGTGACGGTTGCTTCCTTGGTGGCGCTTCGGATGTTGGTCAGATGTTTGAGCCGACAGACATTGGCCAGGATGTCGTTGTCGCGGTTGTGCTCGCCGACGATTTGTCCGGCATAGACCTGATCTCCGGGCCGCACGAACAACACCCCGCGGTCGTGGAGCTGCTCACAGGCATATGCGGTGACCTGGCCGGTTTCGGTGGAGATCATCACGCCACAGGGGCGCTTCACGGGCACGCTGCTGACCGGCTCGAAGCGGTCGAAGGTGTGATACATGACCGCCTGTCCGGCGGTGGCGGTGAGGATGCGTCCGCGCAGTCCAATCAGCGCGCGGCTGGTCATTTCAAAGACCGAATGGGCGATGCCGTCCGAGCGCGTCTCCATCTTGCGAACGACACCCTTGCGTTCCCCGACAAGCTGCATGACAGCACCCACCGAATTGGCGGGACAGTCGATGACGAGCTCTTCGACCGGCTCACAGAGGACCCCATCGATTTCGCGCTCGATGACGATGGGCCGTCCGACCGAAAGCTCGTACCCTTCGCGTCGCATGGTCTCCAGAAGGATGCCCAGATGGAGCACGCCGCGTCCGGAGACGACAAACTCATCGGCCCCGCGTCCCGGTGCCACGCGCAGCGCGACATTGTGTTCGAGTTCTTTTTCAAGCCGAGCCTTGATCTGCCGGCTCGTCACGAACTCCCCTTCCTTTCCGGCAAATGGCGAATCGTTGATGCGAACGGTCATGGAGACCGTCGGCTCATCGATCGTGACCGCATCCATCGCGTCGGGGTGTTCGGGGTCACAGATGGTGTCGCCGATGTCGAGCTCATCAATACCCGAAACGGCGCACAAGTCGCCGGCGTCGATGCGCTCACGAGGGACGCGCCCAAGCCCGGCAAAGCCGTGCAATGTGACGATCTTGGCCTGGCGTGTGGATGTCGAGCCGTCAGGATTGTGAGTCACAACTGCGACAGGCTCACCCTGGCAGATCGTGCCCTGATAGACACGCCCGATGCCGATGCGTCCGATGTAGTCGGAGTAATCAAGCGTCGTGATCTGCATGCGCAGGGGCTTTTCAAGGTACACGTCGGGATGAGGCACGTGGCGCACGATGGCGTCAAAGACGGGGCGCATGTCACGGGCACCCTGAGCAGGCCAGTGGTCGGATGCCCAACCCTCCTTGGCTGATGCATACACCACCGGGAAGTCGAGAATGTCATCATCCTCAGCGCCCAGGGCAATGAACAGGTCGAGCACCTCGGCAACCACACGGTCCGGATCAGCGTCCGGGCGATCGCACTTGTTGACAATGACCACCGGCCGCAGCTGCTCGGCAAGCGCCTTGCCGAGTACGAATCGCGTCTGGGGCATCGGCCCTTCGTATGCGTCGACGACCAGCAGACAGCCGTCGGCCATGCGGAGCACCCGCTCGACCTCGCCACCAAAGTCGGCGTGCCCGGGCGTGTCGATGATGTTGATGCGGTAGGATGAGCCGTCAGGCGAGCTGTACGTGACCGCGCAGTTCTTGGACAGGATCGTGATCCCCCGCTCCCGCTCGAGGGGGTTGGAGTCCATGATCAAATCGTGCTGTCCACCGGCAAGTCGTTCCAACTCCCCGGCCCGGAAGTTTCCGGACTGCTTGAGCAGCTGATCGACCAGGGATGTCTTCCCGTGATCCACGTGCGCGATAATCGCAACGTTGCGAAGACTGGAAACACTGTCTGGAGCAGCGGGCATGGGTTCGGCCTGGTCTGGTGCGTCGGGAAAAATGAGACAGCTCCCACTATAGGACGCTCGCGAGCTGCGCTGAAGGCTGCCCAGTCTACCCGTGTCGTGCACGCCGAACCGGTCGCGGGGTAGAAGTTCTCTCTGCCTTGTCACCGGAGCCGCGGCGCGGTCTATTGGATGGTCCCCGCGCAATCTGCGACGGGCATTCGGACAAGGGAGAAGAAGATATGACACGCCCGCTTCTTGCGTGCGCGGTCGCTGCGCTTGCAGCGCCTGCGCTTGCCGACTTCGTGACCGTGTATGAGAATGACTTTTCCACCCGCCAGCAAGTCGGCTCGGAGTGGGTGACCAACCCCGACTGGAACAGTGCTCCAAACTTCGGACAGTTCCTCGGCAGATTCGGGCAGGAAACGCAGACGCTTCTTCTTCGTGCCTTCCACCCCGACGGGGGCGGCGACGGCGGCGGGGGCGGAGATGACCCGGGCGGTGGTCCGGGAGGCGGCGGTTCTGGAGGCAGCGGCGGCTCGGGTGGGCCGAGCGGCGGTGGGCGCAACAGCATCGACTACACCCTCGTCTTTGATCTGTTCATCATTGACTCGTGGGACGGAGGATTCGCCGGGGCCTACGGCCCGGACTACTTCGATGTCGCGGTCAACGGGCACAACGTCTTCCACGAGGCACTTCACTCCGTGCGTGTCGAGCAGAACTTTGCAACGCCTGACATTGGGCCGCGACACCTCGGTTTCAATCCAGACTACGTGGACTCAATCTATCGCGACGTGACCCTTCACTTCTCACTGACGCAAGACGTTGAGACCCTTCGCATCGATTTCACAGGGAGCCCTTCCAGTTGGAGCCTCGATGATGAATCGTGGGGGCTCGACAACGTCCGGCTGTATGCCCAGTCTGTGCCGGCCCCGGGCTCGGCGATGCTTGCGGGGATAGGGCTTGCCATCCTCGGAAAGCGCCGTCGCTCGCGCTGAGCCTGGCAGCAGACGTGCGCACATCATGGAAGGTCGGTTTCAACCTCGCTGGAAGTGCCGGGCGCGTCAAGGTCGAACCCGATTGTGCCGGGGATGAGCTGCGGGTATTGCTCCGGCAGAGCCATCATCCACGGGTACAGTGAGGGCGAAGCGTCCGATCCCGAGTCGAGCTCGACAGGCCTCAAGTCGGGAAGGTCGATGTCCAGAACGACCAGCGACCAGTCGGTTTCTGCATTGGAGCCGACAGAGGGATCAATCAGCCACGGATTCGCCGCGAGCAAAGAGCTGCCCGGTTGCTGCGACAAGTCACTTGCGCCGCCCCAGATGTCGATCTGTGTCAGGTCGAAGCGCAGTGGTGATGACCGGAGCGTGCGAGCTGATTCGATCGCGAGCAGATCATCGCCCGGCTTGCGCGCAGCTGCTCGATTGATGGCGCTCAGCTCGGCCTGGGTTCGAGCTGGATCGGTCATGCGGGCGACAAGCTCGTCCGCGTCGGTGGGGGCGTGGGAACGGTCAGAAGCGGCAGGCGTGGGAGCGAAGTTCTGCATGATGGCCACGCCGGCGATCGCGCCGAAAATCGCGGCCGCAACGGCCACACGCGGCATCGTGATCACCCGACGCCGATGTCGAACGGCCGGGCGATTCTGTCTGCGAAGACGATCAAGCACGGCGTCGGTCACATCGCATGATCCCGCCGGCTCGCGCAGCGCCAGCAGAATGTCGGTCGTTTCCCGGAATCGGCGCAGTGCATCCGGATCAGATTCAAGCTCGCGTGAGAGCTGCTCCCGCTCCGTGGATGAGAGCTCGCGATCAAAAAGCCGATCCATGGCTTGATCGAGGTCCGGGAACTGTCGGGCTGGCTCATTTGGGTTGGTCACGGGCGCAGATCCTCCATGCGTTCGGCGATCTGCTCACAGCCGCAAAGCAGCTCGCGAAGCCGACGCCGGGCACGGTGAAGATGACTCTTGACCGTACCTTCGGGAATGTCCATGTGGCGCGCAATCAGCGAGATCGGCCAGTCAAACTGGTGGAACAGGATGATGATCTCGCGCTGTGTTTCATTCAACTCGCGCAGAGCTCGGTCGAGGTGGGCCCCTGCCAGGTTCCGCTCATCGGCCCGATCGACATCCTGAGCGGGCGACGCGTCGCAGCTCTGGGCAATGAAGCTGGTGTCGGACGCAGGATGGCGTTTCTGGACCGTGTTGAGGTACACCCGGCGGGCGATTGTGAACAGCCAGGTTGAAAACCGGTAACGGGAATCGAAGCGTTCGAGATTGCTGAGTACCCGAACAAATGCCTCTTGTACGACGTCCTCGGCCACATCCGGTCGGCCGCTCATGCGGAGGATGTATGAATAGAGCGGTCCCTGATGGGCCCGGATGCACGCAGCCGCCGCTTCCTGATCACCGCGTGCCGCTGCAGCGAGAAGACGTTGTTCTTCCTGGCGCGTCATTGTGACCCCGATCGGTCTGCCCTGTGCAAGTGTTACCGATCCGGGCGGGCGTGGTTGCAACAACCTTGGGCACTTGCAGTGGGTCTGCTCGAACTGAGCGTACCACGCGCCGGCGAGAACTCCAAGTGCGGCAGCGGCGAGCTTGCTCTCGTCGATGGTGGAAAAATCAATGCAGCACGCGGAAGACCTCGGACTCGTCGGTCAGACCCGCCGCGACTTTCTCAGCCGCATCGACGCGCATCGGCTCAAACCCAGCGTCCACAGCGGCCTCCAGAAGTGTGATCGCATCGGCGTTTTGTGCTGTGAGCCGGCGCAACTCGTCGGTCATCTGCATGATTTCATAGACGGCCAGCCGTCCCTTGTACCCGGTTCCAAGGCACGTCTCACACTGCCTGGAGTCGGCAATGCCCGACCCGCGACAGGCCGAGCAGACACGGCGCACCAGCCGCTGTGCCATGACGCCGAGCAGGCTCGAAGTCACCAGGTACGGCTCGACGCCGATGTCAATCAATCGGGGGATGGCGCTCGGTGCGTCGTTGGTGTGAAGCGTCCCGAGCACGAGGTGTCCGGTCAGCGAGGCCTGGACGGCAAGCTGTGCGGTCTCCTGATCGCGAAGCTCGCCGATCAGGATGACATCCGGGTCCTGCCGCAACAGGGCGCGCAGCCCGTTTGCAAATGTGACATTGCGCTTGGGATTGACCTGCATCTGGCTGATGCCGTCGAGTCGATATTCAACCGGATCCTCGATCGTCATCACGTTGCGGCTGAGCCGATCGATACGTCCAAGGGCAGCGTAGAGCGTCGTCGTCTTGCCCGAGCCGGTCGGTCCGGTGACGAGGAACATGCCGTTGGGTCGGTCGATGATGTCCATCAGGCGCGTTTGCATCTTCTCGGACATGCCGACCGCATCGAGACTGAGCTGGGTTTGCGTCTGGTCGAGCAGACGAAGCACCAGGCGCTCGCCGTAGATGGTCGGAATGACCGACAGGCGGATGTCGATCTTCTTGGACCCGATGCGCACCGTGGTTTGCCCGTCCTGCGGGCTGTGCCTGTTGGCAATGTCGAGTTCGGTCATGACCTTCAGGCGGCTGGAGATGGCGGCGGCAAGCGTCATGGGCGGCGTAAAGGCGTCGTAGAGCATGCCGTCGACACGAAAGCGAATCACGAGCCGGTTTTCCTGCGGATGCACGTGCACATCGCTTGCGCGCCTGCGCAATGCCTCGAAGAGGATCATGTTGACCAGGCGAATCACCGGCGTTTGCCTGGCCATCGCCAGCAGATCATTCCCGGCAGCGACCGAGCCGGCAGCCGCTTCAAGTGCTGATTCGTCGAGCGGGATCTCCTCGACGATTTCAGTGACCAGATCGCCACGCTGCTCGTAGCCGCGGTTGATCAGGCTCGCAACCGCGCCCCGCGGGCTGAGCACGAGCTTGATCGGCATGTCAAGGCGATCTTCGAGCAGGTTGAACACGCTCGGAATCATCGGCTGGGATGTCGCCACCGTCATCACGTGTCCGTCAGACTCGATCCCCGCCACCGAGTGCGCCCTTGCCATGTCCGGCGGAACAAGCTCGTAAAACTTGCTCGACGAATCCTCCAAACGCGGATCGGCAACAAAGGCCAGCCCCGTGCGCTCGGCAAGCCTTTGCAGGCCCGTCTGTTCATCCAGCGCGAGCAGTTGCAATAGCACATCCCACGGCTCAGAGTCAGACCCGTGCGCTTTGGGAAACTGCGCAAGCTGTTCGGCAGGAACGCGCAAACCCGCGCCCATGAGCTGGGCAACGCGATTCCAATCCGCGACGGCGCCGCCCGATGCGTCGTGCGGAACGATCGCCTGACCTTGACCGTTGCGGTGTGCCATCTCAGTCCAGTCCTTCGCTGTCGGCCTCGTCAGGCTCGCGGGCGGGCACACGGACGGGAGCAGCAAGCTCGATCCGCGAAGGCGAAAGCGGGGGCAACTCGGTGTTGATCTCGGCGGTCGCCTGCGGGCCGCGGGTCAGCAAGCGCAGGTCCTGAAAGTTCGGATCGGTCATGATCCGTGGGGTGATGAAGATATACAGCAGCGTTCTCGACTTCGACTTGCTGGTGTCGCGAAACAGATGTCCGAACAGCGGAATGTCGCCGAGCAAGGGCACCTTGACCACGGTGTTGCGTGTATTGTCGACGCTGATGCCGCCTACGACGATGGTGGCATCGGACGGAATCGTTGCGATTCCGGTCACGGTGTTGTCGGCCCGGGGCGCGGGGATGCCGTCTGTTCCCGTTCCGATGAAGTTGGAAAGCTGCACTTCGTATTCGAGTCGGATGTATCCGGCCTCACTGATCGTCGGCGTGGCCGTCAGCGTCGTGCCGGCATCCTCATACCCCTGGAAGCTGATGCTGTCACTGGTCTGTCCGATGTTTCGCGTGACCGTCGGCTGCTGTTCGATGGATGCGATTGTCGCCTGTTCGTTATCGTTGACCAGAAGCTGCGGCGTCGAGAGGATGCGCGAATCGCTGTTGTTCTGCACCGCATTGATAATAAAGGGAACCATGTCCGACCGGATCAATGCAGAGGTGAACCCGCCCAGCGTGCTTGTGACCGTTCGTGGGTCCTGAAAAGTCGTGCCGGGCGAGCCGAGGCCGAAGTTGGTCTGGGCCTGATATTGCCCGGCCTGGAGCTGGCTTTCAATGGCGAGCCGAAAGTCCTTCGAATCGCTCACCGCAACGATCAGCGCTTCCAGATAGACCTGCGGACGGCGCAGATCGAGACGGTGAACAAGTTTGCCAAACTCGTCCTGCTGCTTCTTGGGTGCCTTGACGATCACCTGGTTGTTCGCTTCGTCCGCGATGACGAACACGCGCGTCGGGTCGGGTGCAAAGCCCTGTTCGCCTCCCTGCGGCGTGTTGAACTGCTGAAACTGCTGCTGGAAAGTCCTCGCCTGCCCACCAGGGATCAGCGGCGATTCGCCCGTGAGCGATTGGCCCGAAATCAATCCCTGAATGATCTCGGCGACATCTTCAGCCCGTGCATTCGAAAGCTTGTAATACTCGAGCGTGATGACGTCTTCGCCGACATCAAGCAACTCGATGAGCTTGGCCAGCTCCGAGTGCTGGGCGGGCGTGCCATAGTAAATGATCGACTGTCGCCTTTCATCGACGACCATGGTCGGCCCACCGGTGACCTGCTGGCCCTGCTGGCCGAGGAACTGTTGCTGTTGCTGTTGGGGGTTGATGCGGAAGTTGGTGCCGAAGGGATCCTGGGTTGGATCAGTCAGCGTGATCACCTCACCCAGCCCGCGCTGGCGTGCAAGATCAGCGATCTGGAGGACCGCCGATCCTGCGAAATATTGCTTCTGCACCATCGTGTTGGGCACGTCGATCACGCGGATGACATCGAGGACCTGCATCAACTCCTGGTCATTGCCGCGGAAGATGAGTGCGTTTGACTGTGCGTCGACGGTGAGCCGATCAGCGATGTTGTCCAAAGCGCCACCCGATGCGCCGCCGGGGATGTTCGGGATGTTCGGCGGCTGCTGCTGGCGGCCGACCTGTGGTCCCACACTCGAACTCGTCCCGGCGCCGACCAGCTGAATCAAGCGTTCACGCGCCACGGGCGCAGCGACGTGCTCCAGCTCGATGCGGCTGAATGTGGACTGAAGATACCTCTGACGCAGCTCCTCGATCAGCGCCTCGACCCGGGCGATGTCGCGCGCGGTCCCGGTCATCACGATTACGCCGAGCTCATCGACGTAGGCGATACTCTGCTGACCTGCCTGTCCGGGCGCGCCTGCCTGCCCGAGCACGGCCTGGATTGCCGTTTGCAGCCCGGTGGGGCGAAGCCCTGCCGTGTCGATGATCTTGCTGGTTGCCCGCTCGCCGGCGAAGTTCACCGGCGTGTTGGCGCGAGGCTGCACGGTATAAATGCCGCTTGTGTCCTGCGTGATCGAAAAATCATACTGCTCGAGCAAGGCATCAAGCAGGTTGAGCAGTTCGCTCTTGGGCACATCCACCGGCGCGTTGAACATGACCGTGCCGCTGAGCGTCCCCTTGACGACGATGTTGATCCCGAGCGTCGAACCCACATAGTCAACCAGAGTCGACAGCTCGACGGGTTCGGAAAAATTGGCAAACGTGATGGACTCACCCTGATCTTCCGGCTGTGCGAGGGCATCATTTTCGCCGCCATCAGCCGTCGCTTCGGCAGGCTGCGCTCGGTCACGCATCAGTGGATTGGGTGGGATTGGTTCGCCTTGCTCGTCAAACACCTGGGCAACCGCGGGCGAGCACAGAGCCATCGCGATGCTGCACACCGCTGCAGCTCGTCTGAGTGTCATGCCTTTGTCTGTCTTCTTCACGTCTGGACTCTCCGGGGGGGCCGGGCTCGACTACCGTAGCCGGGTGCGTGGGTCCCACGCACGGGTTGAGTGTGATTGAATGCGAATCGTCTCGTTGCTGCCATCGGTGACCGATATTGTCTGCTCGCTCGGAGCGGGCGAATCGATTGTCGGGTGCACGCCGGACTGCGACAAGTCGCAGTTGCATGCGGAGGTGCTGTTCTCTGAGCCTACCCGACGCCGGGCCGGCTCGCACGATGCCAAACGTGTTGTAGACAGTTCATTGCCCTCCGGCCAAGACCTTTACACGCTCGATACAGAGCGACTCACGTCTGTGAACCCTGATGTGGTGCTCGCGCCGGCATCGGCGGGGAACGCCCGCGTCTCGAATCTGGAAGAGGCGCTCACGCAGCTCGCGGACGTACACGGCGTGACGATTGAGCGATTTGATCCCCTCACGGTGGAAGATGTGCTTGACGATGTGTTGAGAGTGGGGCAGATCATCGGGCTTGAAAGTCAGGCCGAAGCGGTGGTCGGCCGGTTGCGTTCGCGGCTGTTTCGGGCGCAGGAATATGTCACCCCGTTTGACGCCCGGGCACCGGTCGTGGGCTTGCTGACGTGGGTGGATCCCCTGATGGTGGCAGGTCACTGGCAGGTTCAGATCGTGGAGCGTGCCGGGGCAGTGCATCCATGGAACCCGACTCGGCCGGCCGCTCGGGCAGGAGCAGCTGCGGGGCCGCAGCAGGCCCAACGCCACGCCGGGACCCCCTTGCTTGTTTCATCAGATCAGTTCTGGTGCCATGAGCCCGATTGGGTGCTTGTTGCGCCGTGCGGGGTGGAGTTGTCGAGGGCTCAATCGCTGGCCGAGGGCCTTGTGGGCCAGAATCAGTTTGCCCGGTGGGCCCGATCACATCCCGGCCGGCTTTGGGCACTGGACGGTCGGCGGACATTCAATCGTCCCGGTCCGACAATCGTGGATGATCTGGAGTGGCTCGTGTCGGTCATCCACGCAAGGCCCGAACTCAGGCCCCCGGGCTATCCCGGCGTCCCCGTGCTGCCGACGGAAATACCCCCGCCAGGACTCGAACCTGGAACCCGCTGATTAAGAGTCAGCTGCTCTACCAATTGAGCTACGGAGGCATGTTCGCAGCGTGATGACAACGCCGCGAGGCAGAGTCTAGCGCGTGTGTCTTCGTCTGGCAAAGCCGGGCGAGTCGAGTGTGGGCATGATCAGTGGGCCACAACGAGTTCGGACTTTGATCGGATCGACGATAGATCGTCTGTTGTGTTCAACGCCAGCCGGCGCTCGTTGACTGGGCAGCGCGTCGGTCATACCGTCCGGCTGCTCCGCAACGACGTGTTTCGGAGACTTGTATGCTTCACTGATTGCCGATTTCGGCTTGGGTCGCGGTGTGCATCGGCGAGCCCGCCCGATGACCCGTCGGTTGCTTCAAGGAGTGGTTCGACATGCTTCCCACCCATCGCCAGTCTCACGGCCGTTCACGTCGACGTCGCTCTCACGACGCCTTGCGTCCCAAGAGCCCGACGATTTGTCCTCTGAGCGGAACGCCGAAAATGCATCATCGCGCATGCCCGCAGAGCGG
The DNA here is from genome assembly GCA_003697045.1 of Planctomycetota bacterium. GTDB lineage: Bacteria > Planctomycetota > Phycisphaerae > Phycisphaerales > UBA1924 > J022. The sequence continues at coordinate 12,467 of RFGK01000027.1, read as the reverse complement.
GTATGTGCGCCCTGGTCTGGTGATTCGTGTCAAGAAGCTTGGAATTGGAGTTGCCAAGGACTAAGCACCCTGGGTGCGGTTCAAATGGCGGGGGTAGCCGTCGATGCGTCTGGCTGTCGACGTGATGGGTGGCGATTACGCCCCCGAAGCGGTCCTCAAGGGGTGCATCGGGGCGTTGCCAAGTTTGGAGGCCGACGACGAGGTCGTCCTGGTCGGGCCTTCCAATCTCATTGAGGACATGCTCGAAGAGTGGGGGGTCAGTGATCCTCGCTTGTCGATCGATCATGCGCCCGATCAGATCGGGATGCACGAGCCGCCTGCCAAGGCCGTCCGCAACCGCCCGAACTCATCGATCGTCCGTATGGCCCTTCTCGGGTCGCGCAAGGTCGATCACCCATGTGACGTCGTGCTCAGCGCGGGCAACACCGGGGCGTGTGTCGCAGCCGGCATCATGCACATGAAGCGTTTGCCCGGTGTTCACCGACCGGGCATCGCGGTGACGGTGCCCGCGTTTCATGGGCCGATCATTCTCTGCGATGCAGGAGCCAATCCGGAGCCGAAGGCAACGCATCTTTGGCAGTATGGGGTGATGGCCGACACGTATGCCAAGCACGTGCTCAAGAACCCCTCGCCGCGGGTGGCGATGATGAACATCGGTGCAGAAGAGGCCAAGGGGTCCGACCTGGTCAAAAGGGCCCGTGACCTGCTCAAGGAGACGCCCGGGATCAACTACATCGGCTTCGTCGAGGGGCGTGATTTCTTCGCGGGAGCCGCGGACGTCATCATCACCGACGGGTTCGTCGGCAACACCATTCTGAAGATGGCAGAAGGAATGGCCAAGAGTCTCTTTGAAGCCATTGCTCAGGAGATCTTCGACGTAGACCCCAACCTGGCCCTGCAGTTTGAGCCGATCGTCAAGCAGATTTATGCCAAGAACGACTACCACGAATACGGCGGTGCTCCGCTGCTCGGCGTGAACGGCGCCATGATGATCGCGCATGGTTCAAGCCAGCCCCGGACCATTACCGCTGCGATTCGCAACAGCAAGGCCTTCGTCCAGACCGGTGTCAACGAGGCGATCGTGCATCGAATCTCTGAAGTCGAAAGCGGAATGGGACCCAGCCTGGAGCCGGCATGAACGTGTCCACGCCCAGTCCGGTTGGAGTGCGCATCGCGGGCACCGGGATGTATGTCCCCCCCGAGAAGATCACCAACGCCGACCTCGAATCGATGATGGACACCTCGGATGAGTGGATCGTCCAGCGGACCGGCATCTCGGTGCGACACAAGCTGGGCAAGGATCAGTCGTTGCGAGATCTCGCCGTCGAGGCGGCGCGAGCGGCCCTTGCGGATGCCCGTCTCGCGATCACCGATATCGACCTGGTTCTTCTCGCAACTGTCAGCGCCGAGACGACCTGTCCGCCCACGGCGTGCCGGGTGGTCCATGAGCTCGGAGGCGGGACGGGTGGCGCGTTCGATCTCGTCGCGGCGTGCTCGGGTTTCGTCTATGGCATGAACTTGGCGCACAGCATGATCCAGAGCGGGTCCATGAAGCGTGTCATGGTCATCGGCGCCGATCACCTCACCCAGTTCTGTGAGTATTCCACGCGGGGGCGGTCCACGGCCATCCTCTTTGGTGACGCGGGCGCAGCTGCCATTTTCGAAGCCGATCCGGACCATCCCTCCCGCGGCATCCTCGCCCAAGCAATGCACTCTGACGGATCGGGCTGGAAAGACCTCTACCTGCCGCACCGCGATCGTGACTTTCCTCCCGAGCAGACCGAGCGCGACCAGCTCGGCCTCTTGCACATGAACGGGCGGGCCGTCTTCAAGTTTGCGGTCAAGACGTTTTCCGATCTAATCGACGATACGCTCAAGCAGGCGGCCGTTGCTGCGGACGAGGTGGACATGTACATCTGCCACCAGTCCAACGTGCGCATTCTCGAGGCTGCCCGCGAACGATTCGGCATTCCCCAGGACAAGCTGTATGTGAACATCGATCGATACGGCAACACCTCGGCCGCCTCGGTACCACTCTGCCTGGACGAGCTTCGCAGGTCAGGGCGCGTCACCGAGGGGCACAAGGTCATGTTCGTCGCGTTCGGCGGCGGGCTGACCTGGGCGAGCAGTCTCTGGCAGCTCTGATCACACCACGCGGTTCGGCGGCTCCTCGCCCGCAAGAATCGCACGCACGTTGGCAGCCACCATCTGCGTCATCATCTCCCGGTACCGAATCTCGGCACTTCCGATGTGGGGCGTCAGCACCGTGTTGGGTGCATCGAGCAGGTCCGGGTGAATCTCAGGCTCATTCTCGTACACATCCAGCCCCGCGCCCCACAGTGCGCCACGGTGCAGTGCTTGAGCCAGCGCCTCCTCGTCAATCACTGGACCGCGCGACGTGTTGACCAGGATGGCCCGGTCGCGCATCAGCCCCAGCCGCCGGGCGTCGATCAGGTGCGTCGTTTCGGGAGTCAGGGGCGTATGGATCGACACCACGTCCGCTTGGGCGAGCCCTTCGTCAAGATCCACGCGCTTTGCCGCGAGCGGCGCCAACTCAAACTCCCAGTGTTTCGAGCGTGCGACGTACAGCGTCTTCATGCCCCAGGCATGGGCCCGCATCGCTGTGGCAAAGCCGATACGCCCCGCCCCGACGATAAGCAGCGTCCGCCCGGTCAGGTCGAGCCCCAGCCATTCGGCCATGCCCAACGGACCACGGCGCGGATACTCGGGGCTGCGGGCGTATCGATCCGCGTCGATGAGACGGCGTGCCACGGCGAGGATGAGCAGCCACGCCAGGTCGGCCGTGCCTTCCGTCACCGCGTTGGGCGTGTTGGTGACCAGCACTCCTCGCCGCTGACAGGCTTGCAGATCGATGTTGTTCACGCCGACGGCAAAGTTGCACACGCCGCGCAGCTGACGCCCAGCTGCGTCGAGCAACTCGTCATCAATCCGCTCGGTATACATGCACACCAATACGTCCGCACCGCGCACAAACTCCAGGACGTTGCTCCGCGCGGGCAGCTCGTCACCGAGCACATCAACTCTGGCACCGGGTATATCAAGCTCCCCGGGCACCTTTCTTGTCACCGCCACACGGGCGGTGTGTTCTTTCGGCATGCTCAAACCGTAGACTGCAATCCACCGCCGGGGCAGCCCATGCGCATCCTGACCTGGAACATCCTGCACGGAGGCGGCGCCAGGCGTATGCCCGGTATCGTGCTCAACTTGCTCGAACACCGGGCCGAGGTGATCGTTCTGACCGAGTTTCGCACGCGGATGGGTGGGCAGCTTGCCGGCGTGCTTGCCGATCATGGCTGGGTACATCAGCTCTCCAGCAATCCGCGAGCCGACAGGAACGGGTTGCTCCTGCTCTCGAAACTGCCTGTTGATCCCGGGCCTTGCCCACTGCCCGAGCAGAGCCGGGGGCTGAGTGCGCGGGTTGGAGATGATCTGTTCGTCACGGCTGTGCACATCCCCGACGCGCGCGCAAGCGATCATCACGCCGTCGGGCGCAAGGCGGCTGCCTGGGTCGGATTACTCGACCATGCATCGACATGGCGCAATCGCCCGCACCTGATCATCGGCGACTTCAACACCGGCCGACACCTGCTCGACGAGCGCGAGTCCAGCTTCACCAGCGTGGCGCTGATGGGCAAGCTGTCAGCGCTGGGATACCGCGATGCGTACCGGATCTGCCACCCGAAAGGCCGGGATTTTTCGTGGAAAAGCCACGTCGGGACGCCCTTTCGGCTCGATCATGCCTTCGTCTCGAGCGATTTGACCAGCTGCGTCGAGTCGGTCTCGTATTCTCACCGGGAGCGGGAAGAGGGCTTGTCTGACCATGCCGCAATGATTGTCGAGCTGGCATTGGAGCGGGAAAAAATGCAGGAAATGACAAAAGACACTGAAAAAACAGGGGAATCCGGCTTGCAGTACCGATAATGTAGCGGTACAAACATGCTTCGTTCGGTGCATGAAGCAACAACAACCGGAGCACAATGATGGCCAAGAGAACAGCAAAGAGAACTGCCAAGAAGACAACTGGGAAAACCACCAAGAAGACGACCTCTCAGCCTGCTGCCAAGAAGCCGGCCAAGGTGACGTCTGCGACCAAGCCCCGCACCAAGAGCGAGATCTATGCGACGCTCGCCGAGCACGCCGGCATTACCAAGAAGGAAGTCGCGGCCGTGTTCGAAACGATGAGCGCGATGATCGCAGCCGATCTCAAGAAGGGCAAGGCCGGCCAGTTCACCGTTCCCGGCATGATGAAGATCACCGTGCAGCGCAAGCCCGCCACCAAGGCGCGCAAGGGCATCAATCCCTTCACCGGCGAGCCGACGATTTTCAAGGCCAAGCCCGCCCGTAACGTCGTCAAGGTCCGCCCGATGAAGGGCCTCAAGGACCTGGTCAGCTAACCTGCCATCCCAGTCAAGGCACCCATGCCCGGGCCACACGGCGTCCGGGCATGGCCATTTTTCTCGCTGGTGATTCGTTTTCCCGTATGCCTGCGTCGCTGCAGCCGCACCGATACAAGCCTCAGCCGCCGATCCCGCCGCGGTCGTTGCCGGATGTTTGCGCATCACCGCCGTGCAGGTCGAGCCACACGCGAGCCGACTCGCCCGGCCGCTCAACCGGTCGACCCGTCTTCCTGTCGATGGACAACTGCGCCCCGGTCTGATCGATCCACGCGTCCATGACCTGTGCCAGTTCGTGCACCTTGTCAGGCATCTCCATCGCCAGGTCGTGCGTCTCACCGATATCGTCAGCGAGGTTGTACAACTCGAACCGGCGCCCGGCGTGGAAGTAGATGAGCTTCCAGTCGCCCCGGCGGATGCTCGTGAACGGCCAGATCCCCGGGCCTGACGCGCCCCACTGATGGGGCTGATTCCACCCCAGGATTCGAGCCGAGTCAAACTGCTCCGCCCGACCGGTCAGAAGCGGGGTCAGGTCGCGCCCGTCCATATCCGGCCCAACATCGGCCTGCAAGCCGGCCAAGGCGATGATCGTGGGGAAGAAATCGTGCGAGATGATCGGAATGTCGCATGAATCCGCCCCCTGCCGGGACGGGCTCGCATCGGTCATCCCCGGCCAGACGATGATGGTGGGCACACGTGTGCCCCCCTCGTAGGCAGAGCCCTTGCCGCTGCGAAGCGGGGCGTTGTGGGTATGTCTGGTCAGACCGTCCGGCGCAGCGCCACGGGCGTGCGCGCTCAGCCCGCCGTTGTCCGAGCTGAAGATGATGATGGTGTCGTCAAGTTGACCCGTTTCCTCAAGCGTCGTCACCAACGCGCCCAGCGCCGCGTCGCAGGTCTCGATCATGCTGGCATAGGCGCGCTCCTTCTCGTCGAGGTCCGGGTAGTTGGGCTCATACTTGCGGTTGCCCATGATCGGGGTGTGCACCGCGTAGGGCGCAAAGTTCATGTAGAACGGCTCGCCTGCGTCCACCGCGTCCCGGATCGCCTCGCAGGCTTCGATGGCCAGCGCCTCGGTCAGGTACACGTCGTGCCCGTGATACTTGTCAAGGCCCGGAATGTCCCACACGCTTTTCGATTCATGCGGCCTCTTGCCCTGTCTGCCCGCCAGCGTGAAATGCTCTCGCCCGTAGTAACTGGCCGGACCACCCGACGCATGTCCAGCGATGTTGACGTCAAACCCCAGATTGGCGGGGTCACCTCCGGGCGTGTCGTGCGCGCCGAAGTGGGCTTTGCCCACATGAATCGTGCGGTACCCGCCGTCGCTGAGAATCTGGGCGAGTGTCTGGTGCTCACCCGGCTGAAGACCATTCACAGCCCAGTCGGGCGCCGCGATGTCCTCACGCGGACGAGACGTGTCGGTGTCCTTGTTGAGCGTCCAGTAGGTGATGTGCGTGCGCGCGGGCGCCTTGCCTGTCATGATGCTGGTCCGCGTCGGCGTGCAGACCGGGGCGCTGGCGTAGGCATTGGTAAACTTCATGCCCCGCCGGGCAAGCTCCTCCAGATTCGCAGTGCGGTAACGCTTGTTGAGCGGGGTGGTCTGCGACCAGAACGGTACCGACGTGTCCTGCCAGCCGAGGTCGTCCACGAGAAACAAGATGAAGTTGGGCCGCTCCGCGGCGCACGCAATCGTCGCGGCCGCCAGCGCGCACAGACAGGAAAAGAGTTTGCCGATCATGCCCGCGAGCATACCACACGCAGTTCGCCCATCGAATGCGCGCTCAGCGGTGCAGCTTCAGTTTGGACCCGTAGTGCAACTCGAGGTATCGCGCCACGTAGTCGACGATGGACTGACACTCGGGAATCTCGGGGTTGTTCGTTCGCCCCATCGGCTCGAAGCGCATGCCCTTGAAGCGGACCACGGCGTCCTCAACGGACAGCCCGTATTGCAACGCGATGCTGAAGGCGCGGCAAAACGCCTGGCACATGCCCGACAGCGCCGAGCCTTCCTTGGCAACCTTGATGAAGATTTCCCCGGGGGTGCCGTCTTCATAGAGCCCCACGGTCAGATACCCCTCGTAGTTGCCCACGCTGAACTTGTGCGTGACGGAGTGGCGGGTGGACGGAAGTGTGCGGCGGGCTGCGATCATGTGCTCTGCATCCTCCGTGACGCGGGGCATGGTGTGGCCGGTGTCGTTCATCGCGGGCACTGTAGCCTCGCGAAGTGTCGAACGAACGTTCGACGCCGGGCAGGGAGAATATCGGACGAAGACCGTTCGTGCGTCCACAATCCCGGAATTCCACAATTGGGCGCCTCTCTCGGGGGTCTTCGCTTGCTTGAGGCTTCTGCCCGGTCGATAATTGCATTCGAATGGACCCGGCGTCTCCAGAATTGCAAAACCGCCCCCGGGCATACCTTTCCAGCGTCACCCTGCTGCTCGCGCTGACGCTCTCCGTGCGCGCCATCGACGTCGCCTGTGCTGTGCCCAACTTTCGCCCCCTGGTCACCCATGCGGTCGTTCGGTTGTTCACCGGGTCGGCGCCGAATCATGTCGAGCATCGGCCCGCTTGTGAGCCGCAGCAGGTTCGCTCGCTCCTTGTGGTCGCGTCAGTGCCCCAGGGCGTCATTCCCGAAGCGCCGGAGCTCCGCACGTGCCGGGAAGTTCGCCTGGAGCTGATCGCCCTGCCGCCCCCGCTGCAGGCCAACGCCTGAGACTCTGCGCCACTTTGGCGTTCTCATCACACAAAATTTCCCAGGAGTGGGGGATGGTTTGACCACCTTCCCCTCTGCGCGCCCCCAGACACAGAGCCGCCCCGTCGGCGGCTGAAAGAGCATGTGACATGCCCAGAAATCAGGACATTCCCATTGTCGGACCGGTGCTGAACAAGATCTTTGGCAGCCGAAACGAGCGATTCGTCAAGCGATATACCCAGAAGGTTGAAGCGATCAACGCCCTTGAGCCCGAGGTGCGCACGCTGACCGATGAGCAGCTGCGCGCGCGCACCGATGAGTTTCGCGAGCGCATCGACCAGGGTACCAGGCCCGACGACCTGCTGGTCGAGGTCTACGCGGTCGCCCGGGAAGCGATGGACCGATTCGTCGGGATCCGCAACATCCTCAATCCCGAGCACGAGTTCGACCCGTCGCAGCTGAGCGGGCGGGCCCGTGAGCTGTACGACCAGGTCAAAGCTGCAGCCGATTCGAACGAGCCTTCACCTCCGGAGGGACGATTTCTCGGCTGCATCGATCCGGTCCCCTCGTGGCTGACGGTGGAGTTCCCGCCCGAGCTGTATGAAGCGATCCGGGAGTTGTACCCCGAGAGCCGCCCACCCTTCCGCGCCCGTCCGTTTGACGTGCAGCTCATCGGCGGGATGGTGCTCGGACAGGGGAAGATCGCCGAGATGAAAACCGGCGAAGGCAAGACGATTGTCGCGCCACTGGCAGCCTACATGGCAGCCTGTCAGCGCCAGCAGGTCCACATTGTGACGGTCAACGACTACCTTGTGCAGCGAGACCGTGACTGGACGTTCCCGTTTTTCATGGCCCTCGGGCTGACGGTGGGGGCGATTCACCCCATGCACACGCAGCCCGAGGAAGTCAAACGCCGCATGTATCTGTGCGACGTGGTTTACGGTACCACCAGCGAGTTCGGCTTCGACTATCTGCGCGACAACATGAAGCGTTCGGTCGATCAGCAGGTGCAGCGCAAGCGCCAGTTTGCGATCGTCGACGAGGTGGACTCGACACTGATTGACGAGGCCCGCACGCCTCTGATCATCTCCGGCCCGGCGCATGACGATCAGCCGCGATACGACCTTGCCGATCGGCTGGCGCGGCATCTTGTCGAAAAGCAGAGGCCCTGGCAGGAGATGGAAGACAAGGTGCGTGCATGCAAGGAGCGCATCAAGGGGCTCGAAGGAGATATCCGGCAGGTGCGCGACAAGTCGAAGATACCCGAGCTGCAAAGACAGCTCGAAGAAGCACGCAACGAGCTGCCCGAGCTCGAGCGCAAGCGCGATCAGCACGTCCAGTATTACGAGCTGGAGCTGGACCGCAAGCAGAGTCACCTGACGCATGAAGGCATTGCCGAGGCGCAGCGCGCCGCCAACATCGGCTCGTTCTACGTTGACGAGAACATGGATATCCCCCACCTGCTCGAGCAGGCGTTGCGCGCTCATGCGGTCTATCAGCGCGATCGGGATTACATCGTCATGGACGTGCCCGACCGGTTCACCGGCAAGACCGAGCCGAGCGTGGTCATCGTCGACGTGAACACCGGACGGCCGATGATCGGGCGCCAGTGGTCCGACGGCCTGCATCAGGCCGTCGAGGCCAAGGAAGGCGTGCCCATCAAGCAGGAAACCCAGACCGTCGCTTCGGTGACGATCCAGAACTTCTTCAAGATGTACAAGCGCCTTGCGGGCATGACCGGCACGGCCGACACCGAGGCGCAGGAGTTCCACGACATCTATCACCTCGACGTTGTGTCGATTCCGACCAACAAGCCGGTGATCCGCGAAGACTATGACGACCTGCTCTTCTTGCGCCAAAAGGACAAGTGGGATGCAATCGTCGATGAGATCAAGCATTTCCACGACATCGGGCGTCCGATTCTCGTCGGCACGACCAGCGTCGAAAAGAGCGAAATGCTCGGCAGGATGCTGACCAACAAGTACGGCATCAAGCACGAAATCCTCAATGCCAAACATCACGAACGCGAAGCTCACATCGTTGAAGGTGCCGGCCAGCTCGGCGCGGTCATGATCGCAACCAACATGGCCGGTCGAGGCACCGACATCAAGCTGGGAGACTGTGATCGCAAGCGGCTTGTGGAACACTGGCTGCGCCGCGGCATCGCTTCGCGTTCGCTCACGCCCGATGCCACCGAACAGGAGCTTCGGGAAAACGTCTTCCGCAAGGTCGCCCAGACCGAGCTCAAGGACCAGGGTCTCAAGAAGCGAGACATCGAAGCCATGCCGTTTGACGAGCTCGAACTGATGCTCCTTCGCCGATGGGCCGAGCGGTATACGTGGGTGAGTCCCAATCGCATCGCGGGCATGGGTGCTGAGCAGCTGTGCGAGGCGCTCGACCAGGGCGGCCGGTTCAAGCTGCACCGCATCCGCTGGTTCAAGGATGTTGAAGATCTCGGCGGCTTGCACGTGATCGGCACCGAACGTCACGAGAGCCGTCGCATCGACAACCAGCTTCGCGGACGCTCTGGACGCCAGGGAGACAAGGGCTCAAGCCGGTTCTTTGTCAGTCTCGAAGACGACCTGATGAAGATGTTTGCCGGCGAGACCACGATGAAGGTGCTCAGTCGCCTCGGCATGAAGGAAGGCGATGCGATCGAACACCCCTGGCTCTCCAAGAACGTCGAGCGCGCCCAGCGCAAGGTGGAAGAACGCAACTTCCAGATTCGCAAGAACATCCTCGAGTACGACGAGATCGCCGAGGTGCAGCGTCAGAACTTCTACGGGCTGCGCCAGCGCGTGCTCGAAGGGCGCGATGTCAAGGGATTGATCTTCGAGTACATCGAAGAGGCAGTGGACGACGCCATCGACGAGTTCCTTGATCCAGACTACCCATCGCAGTGTGCTGCTGAGTATGCGCGTCAGAAGCTCGATTTTTCGATCATGGCCGAGAAGCTCAGGGGCAAGACCGTCGACGAGATGGAAACGATCATCCGCAAGCAGGCGCGCGAAGATGCCGCTTCGATGATCGACGTGACGCTGGGTGAGTACATTCCTGTCGAGGGATCGGAAATCGCTGTCGATTTCGACTCGGCCGGGTTGGTCCGCTGGGCCAAGAATCGATTCAACGTTGATCTGGACGCAGCCGAGCTGCGCCAGGGGGGCGCTGCCGAGCGTCGGCGTGTGCGCGACATGCTCGAAGAGGCGGCGTTCGAGAAGATCAACGAGTGTGATCTGTCCGGCTTGAGCGAGTTCGTGCAAAAGCACTACGGTGCAACGCGTCTGGCCGAATGGGTCAAACAGAAGTTCACCTTTGAGATTCCGGTCGAGGAGATCATCGCTGCCCAGGAGGACGAGAAGCGCGAGCCACGCGATCCGATCATCGCCAAGGCCAGAGAGCTGTACGCCGAGCGAGAAATCTACTACCCCGTCGACTTCATGATGGAGCTGACGGTGGTGCGCGCGCGCGAGGTCGGCACCGAGGCGCTCAAAGATCTCGCCGAGTGGGCGCGGCGACGCTTCGGCTTGGAGCTGACCGAGGATGAGATTCGTTCGACCCCGCCGGTGAAAATGCGCGAACGCCTTGTGGAGGAAAGCCGCAAGTTGCAGGAGGAAGACCGGCTCAGCGCTGAGATCGAGGCCGCTCTGGCGTGCAAGACCGACGAGGAGCTTGACGCCCACCTGATGGAGCGATTCGGCGAAGGGATGACCGAGCGCATGAGATACCTCGACCCGGAAGAGCGCGACGATGCGATTCGTGCACGAGTCGAAAACCTGATGCGCACCGAGCAGCTCCACTTTGAGCGGACGATTCTGCTCGAAGTGCTCGATTCGGCGTGGCGCGAGCATCTCTACGCGATGGACCAGCTCCGCGACGGCATCTCCTTCCGCGCGTTCAGTCAGCAGGATCCACGCATTGCCTACAAGCGAGAGGGGGCGCGTCTGTTCAGCGAAATGATGGAGCACGTGCGCGACCGCGTGACCGATTACGTGTTCAAGGCCAAGCTCAGCCCCGCCGCTGCTGCCGAAGCCAGAGGCCTGCGGCCGCCCGCCGGTGCCCGGCCCCCTCAGCAACGCCCACCCCAACCCGCTCCCTCGCTTGGGGGTGGTACATTCGGGGGCGGGATTTCCGGCCCGGGGTTTGAGAACCCACCCGGTGGGACGACCTGATGCAAACGAATACCGCATCACTTCCGCAGCTTGAGCCGTATACGCTTGCAGCAGCCGGACTTGCTCCGGCAACCGGCTTGTCGGGTCAAGCCGAAGCCTGTACCTCTGCCCGCTCGGCAGCGGGGCGATCGCAATCACGTGCTGAGTGGGGAGTCCTCATGTCCGTCGCACGCACTCGACACGCTTTCACGATGATCGAACTGCTCGTGGTCATCGGCATCATTTCGATCCTCATCGCCGTCTCGGTCATCGTTGGTGCCAAGGTCGTCGGCTCGGGCAAGGGACGCGTCACGGCCGACTCCATCCGCGTGCTCGATGCGGCTCTCGGCGATTACATCAACCGCGTGGGTCATGCGCCGCCAGCCACGACGCGGGTGGATCTGCCCGGAAACCCGTCCAACAACGTCTTCCCGCTTGCAGATGCTGTGGATACCGATACCGGGAAGACGATCAACACCGTCGGGCTTTTCATTCAGATGGCAGAGGGCACCAGTGGCGTGGGCTCGGCCATCAGCCAGATCAACGACAAGTTTGTGCGCCGTGTCGATGTCGATGGAGGCGGCCCGCAGCCGGAACTGACCACGATCCTCGATGCCTGGAGCCAGCCCATCCGGCTCGTTCATCCCACCTTCGACGGCATCTGGACGCAAGGCAATCGCCCGGAAGGACAACCCGGAAACCCCGTCAACCTGACCGATCCATCAGCAAGCCCAATCAAGGACCAGAATCTCCGCAACGATCTGGCAATCGTCAACATCCGGCGGAACTTCCTGACCGATGACGATCGGGCAAACTGGAATGGCCCGGGTGATCCAATCGGCGACTCCGACGGCGGGCTGTGTCCCACGCCCCGCCCGTACTTCTACTCCGCGGGTGAGGATGGTGATCCTTCGACGCTCGATGACAATGTCTACACGAACAAGCCTCGGAACGTCGTGGAGTAATCGCTGTGTTGCCCGAGGCCCGCGCAGGGGGCCAGGCGGCTTGAACGGCCGCGAGGATCACGCCGGGCCGCGATGATTGCGATTGGCGGCAAGAGATTGATCGGGGGATCGCGGTAGGACCAATGAGAAATTGGAGCCGTCCGGCGGAGCGGCGTATCATCGAGCCTGTTCGCGGGGTGTAGCGCAGCTTGGTAGCGCGTCTCGTTCGGGACGAGAAGGTCGGAGGTTCGAATCCTCTCACCCCGATTCG
>RFGK01000195.1 GCA_003697045.1 Planctomycetota bacterium | reverse complement strand
GTCTTATCTCGCTGCATTCAGCGAGGGGTGCCCCTGAGGCGCATATCCTGCCACGATCGTTCATCCGTTGATCCGGATGAACGGGTATACTCCCGGCGTGTGAGTTGATCCGCTTCTGGTCTGTCGCCGGGGAGGGTACATGTCGTCGCAGTTGCTCGAGCTTCTCAGCCGCCGCATCGTTGTCTTCGACGGCGCGATGGGTACGCAGATCCACGATCAGCATCTTGACCTTGAGAAGGACTATTTCGGGTGCGAGAACTGCACGGACGTCGTGTGCCTGTCGCGGCCGGATGTGATCCAGTACATCCACGCGGGGTATCTCGAGGCCGGCTGTGACGCAGTTGAGACGAATACGTTCGGCGCCGCACAGCACGTGCTCAGGGAGTTCGGGCTGGAGGCGCGATGCTTTGAGCTGAACAAGGCAGCTGCAGAGATTGCCCGGGCAGCGTGCGATGCCGCAGAACGCCGCGACGAGCCCCGGTTTGTCATCGGCTCGATGGGGCCGGGCACGAAGCTGATCACGCTGGGACAAATCGGCTGGGACGAAATGCTGGCGTCTTACCGTGAGCAGGTGCGTGGCTTGCTTGCAGGTGGTGTTGATGCGCTGCTGGTCGAGACTGCCCAGGATTTGCTGCAAGCCAAGTGTCTGGTCAACGCGTGCCTGGCCGAACTGGACGCCGCAGGCAAGTCGCCTGACGATGTGCCGATTCTGGTGAGCATCACCATCGAGACGATGGGCACGATGCTGGTAGGCAGCACGATTGAGGCGGCACTGGTCGCGCTGCGTCAGTATCCCATTGCTTCATTCGGGCTGAACTGTGCCACCGGCCCGGCGGAGATGGGCGAACACATCGCCTATCTGGCCAACCACTGGGACCGGTTCATCAGCGTAATGCCCAATGCGGGGCTTCCACGCCTCGTCGAAGGCAAGACGGTGTATCCGCTGGGCCCGGAGGCCTTTGCCGAGGCGCTGCGAAGATTCGTCGTTGAGGAAGGCGTCAACCTCATCGGTGGATGTTGCGGCACTACACCGGCCCACATCGCTCAACTGACAAAGCTCGCCCGCGGAGTGCCTCGACGAGAGCGCAGCGTCAGCTCCCCCCCACCATCATGTTCAAGCCTCTATAGCGCCGTCGAGTATCGCCAGGATCAATCCTTTCTGATTGTGGGAGAGCGTTGCAACGCGTCGGGCAGCAAGAAGTTTCGAGAGATGCTCGAAGCCGAAGACTGGGACGGCATGGTCTCCCTGGCAAGACAACAGGTACGCGAAGGTTCGCACCTGGTTGATGTGAATGTCGATTACGCCGGTCGCGACAACGCTGCCGACATGGCGAATCTGGTTTCAAGGCTTGCAAAGGCTGTTGATGCGCCGCTCATGCTCGATTCGACCCAGATTGCAACAATCGAGGCCGGACTCAAGCACGCCGGCGGAAAATGCGTGATCAACTCTGCCAACTTTGAAGACGGTGAGGAAAAGTTTGACACGATCTGCCGGCTCGCCAGGCGTTTCGGGGCCGGGCTGGTCATCGGGACGATCGACGAGGACGCGCAGGCTGCCATGGCGCGCACAGCCGATCGCAAGCTGGCAATCGCAAAGCGCGCCATTGAGCGTGCCACGACGGTGCACGGGCTGGATCCGTCGGACCTGTTCATCGACGCGCTTGTGTTGCCGATTTCGACGGGGATGGATGCCGACAGACGGTCGGCGCTGGAACTGATCGAAGGTGTCCGGCAGATTGCTGGGCAGTTTCCCGATGTGCAGCTCATCGCCGGCGTTTCCAACGTGTCGTTCGGGCTCAAGGCCTCGGCCCGGGTCGTTCTCAACAGTGTTTTCCTGCACAGTCTCGTCGAAGCCGGGCTGACCAGCGCGATTGTTCATTCCAGCAAGATTCTGCCCCTCAACCGCATCGATGATGAGCACAAGCAGGCAGCACTTGATCTCATCTTCGATCGCAGGCACACCGATCGGGGGGGCACGGGCCTGCCGCCTCACATCGACGATCCCGATTTCGACCCTCTTCAACGCCTGATCGACCTGTTCAGGGACTCCAAAGCGGTCTCGACTCACGTCGAGTTGAGTGAGCTGACTCTTGAAGAGCGCTTGCGTGCGCACATCATTGACGGTGAGCGCGAGGGGCTGACAAGCGCTCTTGACGAAGCATTGACCCGATTCACGCCGCTGGAGATCATCAATGATCATCTGCTCGATGGCATGAAGACCGTGGGCGAGCTGTTCGGCTCGGGCCAGATGCAGCTTCCGTTTGTGCTGCAATCGGCCGAAGTGATGAAGGCTGCGGTTGCCTACCTTGAACCGCACATGGACAAGGTTGAGGGGCAGTCCAGGGGATCGATCGTGCTTGCGACCGTCAAGGGTGATGTGCACGACATCGGCAAGAATCTCGTGGACATTATTCTGTCAAACAACGGATACACGGTGCACAACCTCGGCATCAAGCAGCCGATCACGGACATCCTCGCAGCGTGGAAGAGGACCAAAGCCGACGCAATCGGGATGTCGGGGCTGCTGGTCAAGAGCGTGCACGTGATGGAGGAGAACATTCACGAGATGAACGCCACGGGTGTGCGCGTGCCGCTGATCCTGGGCGGTGCCGCTCTGTCGCGTCACTATGCCGAGAGTCACCTGCGCTCGCAGTACGAAGGCCCGCTGTATTTCGGGCGTGACGCCTTTGAGGGGCTTCGCATCATGGGCATGCTCACGTCGGGTCAACAGGCCGAACTCGACGCGGAGATCGAACTCCGATTGCTCAAGAGGTCGGAGGGGCAGAAAAAGGCTGCGGAAATCAAGGCCTCACGCGGGCGATCGACCGCACCCGCCGCCACGGCAACAAGCCAGCGTGTCCGATCGGACGTCGACCGGAAGATTGATCGACCCCATGCGCCATTCCTGGGCTCTCGTGTTGCCGAAGACATCGAGCTCGATGAGATTCTGCCGTATGTCAACAAGGTGGCATTGTTTCGCGGCCAGTGGCAGTTCAAGAAGGGCGCACAATCTGATGAGGCCTATGAACGCCTGATCGCTGAGACGGCCGAACCAATCTTCCAACGGCTTGCAGCTCGCTGTCGCGACGAACAGATCCTGCGTCCGGCCGTGGTGTATGGGTATTACCCCTGCGCCTCCGATGGTGATGAGCTGATCGTCTTTCAGCCCGACGACACCGGCACCGAGATCGAGCGGTTTTCGTTCCCCCGTCAATCCGCCAGGCGTCGCCTGTGCATCTCTGATTTCTTCCTATCGCTTGATGAATGCGAACAAGAGGGCAGACGCGACATACTCGGGCTCATGTGCGTGACGATGGGAAACAAGATCAGCGAGGTCACGCGCAGCCTGTTCGAGCGTGACGAATACACCGAGTATCTCTACATGCACGGCTTCGGCGTCGAAGCGGCCGAGGCGCTGGCCGAGTTCTGGCACAAGCGCATGCGCGAACAACTCCAGATCGCACACGAGGACAGCCCGCAAATCCGCGAGTTGTTCCAGCAGAAGTATCGTGGAAGCCGCTACTCGTTCGGCTATCCCGCCTGCCCGGAGATGGCCGATCAGGAAAAACTGTTCCGCCTGATTGATCCCGGGCGCATCGGATGTCAGTTGACGGAAAACTGGCAGATCGATCCCGAGCAATCAACCAGCGCCATCATCGTGCACCACCCGCAGGCCAAGTACTTCAACGCCTGATCGAGGTGCATCGCATCACAGACAGACGCTGCTTTGAGAGTCTGCCAACTCGGCGCAAAGTCCCCGGACCGGCTTGTCGATGGCGCTTGCGAAGCCATGTCCATACCTGCGCTTGGACATATCGGACCGAACGCCGTCTCACCCGCGTCTGCAGCCGGGCCGATCCGGGGTGCAGTCACTCGAGGTCTGATCCTCGTGCGTCCGGCCGGTAGTACCGAGCCCGTCGAACCTCGCCCGGCTGACGGGCAGGTCCGTAAACGGTGGACGCGCGGGCCGCATTACGGCACGGCACACCAGGTCAACGCCGACGGAGATTCGGCGACGTTCGAATCACGACTCAGTCAGTTGACGGCAGAAGAACGCCGCGCACTTGATGAGCTTCGCCGGCGTGATCAGGAAGTCCGGGCGCACGAGGCAGCACATCACGCTGCCGCCGGAAGCCTGGCTGCGAGTGGACCGGCCTACGAGCGTCGCACGGGGCCGGACGGCCGCGAGTACGCCGTCGGCGGCCATGTGAAGATCGACACGAGTCCCGGCCGAACGCCCGAGGAGACCATTGCCAAGGCACAGCGCATTCGACAGGCAGCCTTGGCGCCGGCGCATCCGTCGGGCCAAGATCTGGCCGTCGCTGCCAAAGCAGCACGCATGGAAGCCCAGGCCCGCCAACAACTCGCCAGGCAGAACTCTGCCGACAGCGGCAAGCAAGCCGGCAGGCCCGGCATGGGCAAGACCGGCACCGGCGATCAACCTGATCCGGTCACCGGAGTCGGACTCGACGTTTTCGCCTGATCGTTTCCCATCCTGCCAGCCGACCCGACACGGCCGACTCTGACGCAGCGCGAGTCGCCGCTCAGGTTGATTGCTCCGGTAAGACGAAGCCGGCTTTTTCATTGGACAAAAGGGCAACGCCGGGCCACAAGACCCGGCGTATCCCGGAGCGAGCTCTTGATTTCTCAATCGACGTCGGTTGGAACCGTGGCAACTTCGCCGCCAGGCGAATCTGTCACATCGGTCGCGTCGATCTGAGCCTGTGCGTCAAGCTGGGCACGCGACGCCTGGAGGATGTTTCGCGCCTCGGCGGCTGCGTTGCGAATGTTCACAGCCGCTGCCTCAAGTCGCGCCAGCGTCGCGTCGGAAAGCGGTGGCGGCATGGGCACGCCTCCAGCGATCTTCTCGGCCTCGGCGCGCTGTGCGTCGACATAGGCGCGGGCATACGCACGATCACGCTCGGCCTGAAGCTCGGCCAGACGCGCGTTGAAGCGCGCCATGATCGTCGATTCCTGAGCTCCAGCCGTTGCATGCTGCTGTTCCACGTACGCAAGCATGATCTGCTCGAGCGCACTCGCTCGCGCACGGCGCAGCGCATCTTCGGTCTCAAAGGCCTCGTACGCCGCATCTGCCCGGGCCAACTCCGAGTCGATCCGCTCGGCCACCAACGACTGCTCTGCTTCGAGATTGCGCTCCGACAATGCCAGTGCGTTCGCGCGATCCTGTGAGTTCAGGGCGTTCTGAGCCGCCAAGGCTGCAACGCGCGCCGCACCGATGCGCGAGTATGTATCGGCAAGCAGCATTGCCTCCTCGTGCTCGAGGCGTGCCATTTCGAGCTGCTGCTCGGCCACACTCGCAAGACGCGCTACCTCCGCATCAAGCAGATCCTGCGACGCTGCGATTCGCTCTTGCAAGTCGGCAATGCGGCGCGAGCTCTCCGAGCGGACCAGCTCGGCCTGGGCGAGATACTGACGAACCTGCGCCTCTCCTGCTGCGAGCACAGCTTGGCGCTTGGCCTCATACTCGTCCGCGATCGCCTGCGCGGCCGCGAGCGCCGTCTCGCTCTCCGCACGGAAACGCTCTGCCTGCGCCTCTGCGTCGGCAACGACGGCCTCGGCCTTGGCACGAAGCTCAACCGCACGCGCCAGAGCCTGATCGCGCGCAGACTCGGCATCAGTGCACGCCTGCTCGTAATCGCGGTCCGCCTGGGCCAGAACTGCATCGGCCTGGGCAAACATCTGCCGCACCTCCGAGGTGGCGCGATGCTCGGCGGCAGCCACCTCCGACTTGCTGTTCCGCCACGTCGCGTGCGCTTCCTCAAAATCACGCTCAATCTGCATGCGTCGTGCTGCAATGTCCTCACTCGATCGATCAAACGCAGCCTGCGCGTCGGCACGCATCCGATCCACCGTTGCGAGCGCACTCACAAACGCATCACCGTGTTCGGTCTCCGAAAGTATCTCAATCGCAGCCGGGTCACTGGCAGCGATGTCGCGATAGGCAGCTGCAAGCTCATCGGCCGCCTGCTCGGCATCGGCACGAATCTCACTGATCGAACGCCCCGTCGTGTCCGAGAGCATCTCCGCACGGATGAACGTCTCGCGCGCGTCAAACTCAATCTCCTGCGCCTTGGAAGTGGCAATTGCAAACGAGGCGCCTGCCTGACGCTCCTCGGCCTCGAGTGCTGTCAGGCCGTTTTGATGCGCTTCCTGAGCGCTGTTGAACTCATACTCGGCTTCCTGACGCGCACGAGTAAACTCGGCCGTATATGCGTTGAGCCGTTGCATGGCCGACTCCCGCAGATTCTGGGCCTCGATCATGGCCTGCTGGCGGTTCTGGTCGGCCTGGGCAATCGCAGCCCGGTACGTCCCCTCGACGTTTGACGCCTCGATCGCGTCTGCTTCAGCATTGAAACGCTGCGCATCGGCGGCCGCCTGGCTGACCACAAACTCGGCCCGCTCCAGCAGCTCCCGCTGTCGATCCGTCCCGGCTTGCAGCTCTGAGCGGGATTGTTGGGCAAAGAGCTGCGCTTCGGCCTCAGCACGACGACGGGTTGCCTGTGCCTGCGCCTCGAGCGACCAGGCATGATGTTCGGCACGCTCTTGGAGCAGGTGCACCTGCTCGTTCATCTGCTCGATGATCGCCGATCCCTGCTGACCCACCCGCTCCTGCTCGGCCAGCAGCCGCTGGTTCTCAACGTGAGCCGCAGCCCAGGCAGAATCGGCCTCGGCCTTCATCTGCGAGACCTGCCCCTGCAAATCAAGCATGACGCTGGCGATTTCGATCTGGCCGCTCCGCTCGGTGATGTCGCTCAGCGCACGCTGCGCGTTGATCTCCTCCCTCAACTGATTGAACCGAACGTTCTGCGCGGTGCGCTGACGCTCGGCCTCAAACCCGGCAATCTGATGCAACGCCGCTGCTTCTGCCATCAGTTGATCGGCTTCGGCCAGCGCCGACGCACGATCGGCCGACGCCTTGACTCGCGCACCCTCCGCCTCGGCACGCTGAACCCTCAACCAGGCGCTTTGCGCATTGGCTTGGTCGACCCACTCCAGCGGTGCGTTGGTCTCCTTGGCCCGAGCCATGTAAGACTGCAGGTCAAACTGCCCGAGTGTCGCATCGGGTGGGATCTGTACGGACGCCTGATTCGCAATGCGCCGGGACTCCCAGCGGTGGGCGATCTGTGTGCTCGAACATCCTCCCACCCCGGCCGCCAGCGAACTGACCAGCCCTGTAATGATGATCCGCGACATCTCACTGTTCCGACTGAAGTATGCTCCACATCGCTGAGCTGGCATGGCCCGCGTCTCCTTGAACTGAATGGTCCTGCTCCTGGTCTCCCGCACCGGGCTTTCAAGTGCGCTTCGACCGAATCGGTTCGGGATGTGACGTCTCGGTCGAGTTGCGCGAATCTTCGGACCGCCTGCGTTCGACTTGCAGGGCTTGTACGGGTCGGAGAGATCTCCCCCATGAACGCGGGAACGCCATACCATGGAGGCGTGAGCCTTCTGTATTGCGGGATCGACGAAGCCGGATACGGACCGATGCTCGGGCCAATGTGCGTCTCCGCTGCGCTGTTCGAGGTCGATCACTGGAACGAAGGCCAAGGCCCCCCAAACCTGTGGGATCGACTCCAGCGTGCCGTCTGTCGCTCACCCAAGGGCGCGGGGTCACGCATTCCCATTGCTGATTCAAAGAAGCTCAAGCTGCCCAACAACTCGGCTCGTGACCCCCTGATCCACCTGGAAAGAGGTGTTCTGAGCTTCCACGAAGCGTGGCTCGGCAGCGTACAGAGCGACGCCATCTTGTTCAAACTGCTGCGTGCACGCCTCGGTGACGAACCTTGGTATTCGGGCGCCCCTGTGCCCCTCCCCAGATCGGGCACCCGCGAGCAGATCCGGATAGACGCCAACATGCTTTCACGTGAAGGGACGGCTGCGGGTGTGCGCCTGCTTGCCTTGTGGTGCCTTGCCCTGCCGGAGGGTCCGTTCAATGAGCTGATTCGCAAGCACGGGAGCAAGGCTGCAACCACAACCCTTGCCATGCGGACCTTGATTTCCCGAGTTCTTCGCGATTTTGACAAGCCGCATGTGCGCATTGTGTGCGACCGACAAGGAGGCCGCGTCCGCTATGGAGCGGCGCTGAGCAACATCGCCGGACGGGATCGAGTCGAGATTCTCGAAGAGTCGAACCGGGTCAGTCGCTATGAACTCAGTCGCGGCGTTCGGGTGTTGCTTGTGCCCGAAGCCGAGCAGGCACACCTGCCGGTGGCACTGGCGTCGATGACGGCCAAACTGGTGCGTGAGTTGGCGATGGCTCGGTTCAATCGGTACTGGTGCTCACAGCTTCCGGGGCTCAGGGCCACTGCGGGATACACCCAGGACGCCCGCCGCTGGCTCGAGGACGCCCATCCGGTCATCGACGAGCGCGTCCGGGCAACACTGGTGCGCCTCGCGTAATGTCTCTCGTGCACGATGACCGTGACAAGGTGTTGCTCGATTGCGCCGCCCGGGCGGGGCTGCGTGGCTTTGGGCTTGTTGAACCCAATCCGATGGTCGGGGCGGTGCTCTCACGCGACGGGCGCATCATCGGAATCGGTCATCACCGCCGCTTTGGCGGGCTGCATGCCGAGCGTGAAGCGCTGGCCAACTGTCGGGCACGAGGTGAAGACCCACGCGGGGCGACGATGCACGTCACGCTGGAGCCGTGCCGACATCATGGAAAACAGCCCCCCTGCACCGACGCGCTTATCGAGGCGGGTGTCGCCCGGGTGATCTACGCAGCCGCCGATCCGCATGAGCAGTCCGGCGGGGGAGCAAACGTGTTGCGAACGGCCGGAGTTGACGTGCGTCAAAGCAATGCGTCAGCCGCAGCCCTGCATTTGAGCCAACCATTTGCCAAGCGTGTCAAAACCGGTTTGCCCTGGATCATTGCCAAGTGGGCTCAGACCATCGACGGCCGTATCGCCACGCGCACGGGGGAGAGCAAGTGGATCAGCAACGATCGCTCAAGGCGTCGCGTGCACCAGCTCCGGGCGAAAGTTGATGCCGTGCTGGCCGGGCTGGGAACCGTCGCGGCCGACGACCCGATGCTGACGGCACGCGGCGTGCACAGACGACGCACGGCCAAACGGGTCGTCATCGACCGCGAACTGCACATCAACCCGGACTCGAAGCTGGTACTGTCGGCCTCACGCGAGCCAACCTTGATCGCATGTTCAAAGGATCTGATCGTCTCCGACATCGCCGCGCGCAAGCGCGACGCGCTCGAAGCAGCCGGCGTGACGCTGCTCGGCGTGCCCGACGACCTTCGCGGCGTGCATCTGCCGATGCTTTTTTCGACCCTTGTCGAGCGCTGCGGCGTGAGCACGGTGCTCGTCGAGTCCGGCCCGGGTTTGCTCGGCGCCCTTTTTGAAGCCGACCTGGTCGACGAGGCAATAGTCTACATCGCCCCCCTCCTGCTCGGCGATGATCTGGCAAAGTCGGTCGCGACCGGCCGTGTCGCCTCATCGCTCACAGAAGGTCGCCGGTTTGAGCTCGTGCGCGCCAAGCGCCTCGGTCACGATGTGGAACTGGTGTACCGCCGTATGCGAGAGGACCAGGGCAATGAGCACAACTCCCCTCCCGACGCTGCACACAGTGGGAACTTGACCAGCAGCGCGTGACGGCCTGCGTCCGTATGCGCTCGAATCACGCGATCGCTGGCAAGCTCGAAGCCGAGCCCCGATTCGGAGACTGAGCTAGAAATTCGGCGTCGGCGCGCGAAAGTCCTCGAATCGGATCGACTTGAAATACTCAATCGTTCGCTGCAACCCTTCGCGCAGCTGTACCTTGGGCTCCCAGCCAAGCCGCGTGCGGGCCAGCGTGATATCCGGCTGGCGCTGTCTGGGGTCGTCAGCCGGAAGCGGGAGATGGTCGATGGGAATCTCACCGCGTCCTGAAAGCTCCATGACCATGTGGGCAAGCTGAAGAATCGTGAACTCGTTGGGATTGCCGATGTTGACTGGGCCCGGAAAGTCATCGGGGCCGTTCATCATTGCAATCAAACCGTCAACCATGTCATCGACGAAACAGAATGATCGACTCTGTGAGCCGTCGCCGAACATGGTGATCCGGTCTCCATGCAGCGCCTGGCGGATGAAGTTGGAGACGACCCTGCCGTCGTATGGATGCATGCGCGGACCGTAGGTGTTGAAGATGCGCACAACTCGAATGTTGACGCCATTGGAGCGATGGTAATCAAAGAACAGAGTCTCGGCAGCCCGCTTTCCTTCGTCGTAGCACGCGCGCGGGCCGATCGGGTTCACATTGCCTCGATAGGTCTCAGGCTGGGGGTGCACGTCTGGATCGCCGTAGATTTCGCTGGTGGAAGCCTGAAGCACCTTGGCGCGACATCGCTTGGCCATCCCGAGCACGTTGATCGCGCCCATCACCGAGGTCTTCATGGTCTTGATCGGGTTGTATTGGTAGTGCCCCGGTGCAGCCGGGCAGGCAAGGTTGTAAATCTCATCAACTTCAAGCCAGATCGGATGGGTCACGTCGTGGCGGATCAGATCAAAGTTGCGGCGCCCAAGCAGGTGCTCCACATTCGACTTCTGGCTTGTAAAGAAGTTGTCCAGGCAGATGACATCGTGCCCCTGCTCGACCAATCGATCGCACAGGTGCGACCCGACAAACCCGGCCCCCCCGGTCACGAGAATGCGCTTGAGACTCATGCGCTGCCTCCCCGCTTCCACGTGTTCGGCCGCTCGGCAAGGTACGCGACATACGCCCGCATCGCCTCCAGTGGATCATGACTCGGCGACCAGCCAAGCCCACGCTTCGTCTCGCTCATGTCGGCGCAGGTGAAGTCCTGATAAAACGCCCGGATCGACTCGGGCATGTCGAAGTATTCGACCTCGATTGGCTCTGCTTTCCCGAGCGCTATCCCGATCGACTGCACGATCTGGTTGAAGCTGGTTGCCACGCCTGAGCCGAGGTTGTAGACGCCCGGCGCCGGGTCCGGCTGCTCGCCCAATCCCGCCGCTGCCAGCGTACATGAAACCACGTCGTCCACGTAGACCTGATCTCGCGATTGCGTTCCGTCTCGAAACAGTCGTGGTTTTTGCCCGCTCAAGACCTGGCAGGCCAACTGGTAGACCATGGATGCCATCTTGCCTTTGCGTGCTTCGCACGGGCCGAACACGTTGAAGAAACGCAAGCCGACGATCCACGGCCGCTTGCCCTGCTCTTGCGCACAAGACTCGGCGATGCGAGCATGCTCCGTTTCCATCAGCCACTTGCTGAATCCATACACGTTGTCCGGGCGACCGGCTGCTTCGATTGGAAACGCCTCTCGCCTCGCAGCCTGCGGGGGTGTGCCGTAGGTGGCTGCCGACGACGCGTACACCAGAGGCACGCCCACCTCGGCGCACGCCTGGGCGATATCCGTGAACGATTCGGCATTCACGCGGAGCATCGACTGCTCGTCACTCACCGTCGTGTCGGTGATCGCCGCGAGGTGAAACACAGCGCGCGGCTCAAGCCCCTCGACGGCCGGCTGCCAGTTCAAGTCTGTCACCGAATCAGGGTATACCTCGCCACGAAACGCACCCACGCCCTTTCGCTCGCACGCCTCGACCAGATTGGCAAACGAGCCGGTGCGGAAGTCATCGATCACGACGACGCGGGCATCCGGCTGGCGGCGGTACAACTCGGCTACCAGATTCGACCCGATGAATCCGGCCCCACCGGTCACGATGAACACGCTTTGCGACATGGGCGAAATGTTAGGGGCTCTCAGCCCCCATCGGAAGGCTTGGGCGGAATCCGCAACACCTGCCCGACACGCAGCGCGTCCTTGCTGCGGAGTCGGTCACGATTGGCTTCGTACAAAAAATCGACAAATCGCACGCTTCCATAGAACTGTTTGGCAATCCCGGAGAGCGTGTCATTCGGCTGCACCGTATATTCGACGACGGGCTCAGGAGCAGCCGGTTCGTCCTGGGAAGCCTCGAGCGGACGCCCCTGCGGGTTGTCCGGATTCAGAGGCACCTTGACCCGATCGCCCGGCTTGAGCCGATTGGGGTCCTTCAACGGATTGGCACGCGCAATCGCCGTCCACAACGAGCGAGACCCGAACTCACGCGCTGCGATCTTCTCGAATGTGTCTCCAGACCTTGCAACGACCCAGCGAAACGGCGGCGGACCGAATGGACCCGCATCATCGGTCCCCTCCTCTCCCTGCACCGATTCGGAATCGTCTGGCAGCAACTGCTCCGGCTCACCGACCCGTGGCACAACCTTGTCGCTCTCGGCCTGCACGACAGGCTCGATCGTCTCGGGCTGCGCCGCCTCCGGCTCCCTCGCAAATGAAACCCTCGGCTCGCGCTCGCCCCGGCTCGGCCACAGCCAGTACGCCACAATCCACACAACGACCAACGCAGTCAATCCGACCACGGTGCGGTTGTTCTTCGTCGCCATGCCCGGACTCCCCAGGCTCAGGTCGTCAATTGGTC
>RFGK01000194.1 GCA_003697045.1 Planctomycetota bacterium | reverse complement strand
GCCCGACACTTCCCGGCCGGCACGGAAAGCTTCCAGCCGTGGGCCCGTCTCTGGGCGCAGCCACGCCGACGCGATTGGCGGGTCTCGTCCGTCTCGGCGCGATCGCCGTGATACCATCGCTTGCGATGTCCACCCAGATTGCGATTCGAGGGTTGAGCAAGAGCTACCGCAGTCGGGCCGAGGGCGTGACCCGGGCTGTGGACAACGTATCGCTGACGATTGAGCCGGGCGAGCTGTTTTTTCTGCTCGGCCCGTCCGGTTGCGGCAAGACGACGCTCTTGCGCATGATCGCCGGGTTCATCGAGCCCACCAGCGGGCAGATTTGCTTTGACGAGCAGGATGTCACGCATATGCCTGCCAACAAGCGTGACACGGGGATGGTGTTCCAGAGTTACGCGCTCTGGCCGCACATGACTGTGGCGCAGAACGTTGGATTCGGGCTGGATGTGCGTCGCGTGCCGGGCGAGGAAAAGGCTGCCCGCGTGCGCGAGGCCCTCGAGGCCGTGCAAATGGAACACCTGGCCGACCGCAAACCCACCCAGCTTTCGGGGGGGCAACAACAGCGCGTGGCCCTGGCGCGCGCGTTGGTAGTGCGCCCTCGCGTGCTCCTGCTCGATGAGCCGCTCTCCAATCTCGACGCCAAGCTTCGCATCGAGTTGAGGAGCGAGATCCGTCGCATCTGCAAGAACGCCGGCATGACGACCGTGTATGTCACGCACGATCAAAAGGAAGCACTGAGCATGGCCGATCGCATCGCGATCATGCGTGCCGGCCAGATCAAGCAGATCGGCGCGCCGGAGGAGCTGTACCGCCACCCGCGATCTGCTTTTGTTGCATCATTTCTGGGCGAAACCAATCTGTTTTCCGCGACGGTGGACGCCCTCACGGATGGCTGCGTGCGCCTGAAGGCGCCGGGGGGCATCATCGAAGCCAGGCCGAGCCCGCACCTGAACTTTGATGTGGGTCACGAAGTCATGTGTTCGATTCGCCCGGAATCGCTTGTGATTGCCCCCGACGGAGCCGGGACCGGGCTGCACGGCACCATCGTCCACACCACCTATCTCGGTGAAGTCTCCCAGCACGTGGTTCGCGTTGCAGACGAGGTCGAACTGCACGTCGCCGAGCTCAACCCCCGGGAAAACGCTCGGGATCGCAGCGGCATGAGCCTGTGGCTTCAGATCGACCCCGAAGATGTCGCCATCCTCGAAATGGCTGATTAGTTTGTAATTTGTTTGGGTTGCTGTGAGACTTCGGCGGGGAGGCGTACAACCACAGTTGTGCCTTCCTTGGGGCTGGAGAGAATCGCAAGGCTCCCCCCCACTGCGTCAACCAGATGCCTGACGAGTGAAAGCCCGAGCCCGTGACTGCCACTGGCAGAGAATCCTGCGTCCAGGACGCGATGCACGACGCCTTCGTCGATTCCCTGGCCGGTATCAGTCACGCACAACTCGATCATGCTGGTGTTCCCCGTGGAACACGGTGCGGCTTCGAGTTCGACCACCCCCCCATCACGACAGGCTCGAATCGCATTGAGCGCCAGATTCAGGAGAATGTGCTCGAGCACGGACGGCGCAACGGACACCGTCAGCCCGTCCGCACAATGACAGACCAGCTCGATCCGTGACGCCCGGGCCTGTGCACTGACCAGCTCCGCGACGACCTCCCACGCCTGACGGACGTCCGAACAGCTTTCCGCGGAGTTTCCCCCTTCATCTGCGAGCTGGAGGATGAGCCTTGAGAACTGGCTCAGACGTTCGCAGCCGAGCACGGTTTGACGCAGGGCCCGTTCGGTGAGCGAGCGATCTTCAGGATGTCTGAGGGCAGCCGCAGCGTATCCGGCGATGGGCGTGAGACGATTGGCAACTTCGTGCGCAATCCATCGGCTCATGAGCCCAAGCGCCGCTCGGGACTCCTGCGCCCGGAGCTCCTGGGTCAGCGCGTCGATCTGCCCCTGGAGTCGTTCGACTTCTGAGAGCACCCAGTCAGCGGGCGGGTTGTGGGGGGCCTGAGACACAGCTCAGACACCATCGGGCAGAATGCCGCCCGAATTGAGCCGTTCACGTGCAATCGGAGAATCCACTGATCCATGTCAGCTGATCCGCTCCCCCGCTGCTCAGCCATGCCTTGATCGAGTCCGGACGGATGTCGTCAGACGCAACCGCTGCGAGATCAACCCACTCGAACGCGAGTTTGGATTCCCTTGAGGGCACTTCGCACGGTGGGTCGATGTGGTCTCCGAGCTGTTCCACGTGGAACACGATATTGATTTCGTGGTGAACCCTTCCGCCCGCGTCAAATCGCTCTTCCGTCACGAGCAGGCACCGTC
The DNA here is from genome assembly GCA_003697045.1 of Planctomycetota bacterium. GTDB lineage: Bacteria > Planctomycetota > Phycisphaerae > Phycisphaerales > UBA1924 > J022. Next base: position 9,755 of record RFGK01000194.1, on the reverse strand, counting down.
CGACACGACAGTCCAGCCCGGTTTCCTCGTGGATTTCCCGCGCCGTGGCCGTTCGGGCAGATTCGCCGAACTCGATATGTCCGCCGGGGAGATAGCCATAGCCATGTTTGACATTTCGGCAAATGAGCACCCTGCCCCGATGACAAAGAAATGCACGGGCGATGAGCTCGATGTTCGGCATGAGGGCCTCGCTCTGATTGGTTGCGCACAAGCGGGTGGACGGTGATACCCTGTAGGCCCAGGAGTGTAAGGCATGGAAAACCCAGGTGCAAAAAAGCAGCGCAAACTCGGCAAGGGCCTCAGCGCATTGATGCAGACAAGCCACCCGATTGAAGTTGCGGGACCACAGACAAGCTCAGTGCACGACCCACACCAGGTTGCCGACACAGACGACCAATCAGATTCCCCACAACGGGTGGTTTCAATATTATTGGACCTTATTACTCCCAGTCCGTTTCAGCCTCGAACGGCGTTCGATGAAGCGGAGCTTGCGCAACTGGCCGATTCGATTCGACAGGCCGGCGTGATTCAGCCCATCCTCGTGCGCCGGTCAAAGCGGGACGCGGGGCGGTATGAGTTGATCACGGGGGAGCGCCGGTGGCGTGCAGCCAGGATCGCGGGCATCAAGTCCGTCCCCGCCCTGGTTGTCCCGCTCGAAGATGAACAGGCAGCCGAGTGGGCGCTCGTTGAGAATCTGCAGCGAACAGACCTGAATCCCATTGAACGGGGTCTTGCGTTGCGCAACCTGTCGGAGCGATTCGGGCTTTCCCAGGCGCAGATCGCCGAACGCGTCGGTCTCGATCGATCAAGCGTGGCAAACCTCGTTCGTCTCACCGATCTGGAAACTGAGATTCAGAATCTCATCGTCACGGGCTCGCTGAGTGCCGGCCACGGCAAGGCGCTGTTGGCACTTGAAGCCGGTCCACAGCGCATCGAAGCTGCTGCGCGTGCGGCAAAGGAAGGCTGGACGGTTCGTCGACTCGAGGCATATGCACGAACGAATGATGGGGCAAAGCCCTCTCATCAGAACACCCGTGCCGCATCACCGACACTGGTTGATCTTGAGCGCCGACTGGGTGAACACCTTGGGACGCGCGTGCGCATCACGACGTCGCGCGATGGTACCAGGGGACGTGTATCCATGGAGTTTTACAGCCTGGATCACTTCGATGGGCTGATGCAGAAAATGAACTTCAATCCGTCTGGCGATTGAGCGACACAAAAATAAATCTTCACCTATCAAACAACATGCGAACATACAATAATTGTGAGTATGTGCGCTTGCCTTTGCGTGCGCCATTCCCTAGGGAACGTATATACTGTGCCAACAACTGTTGTTGTTTCTGTAATTCTCAACCCCTATGACGGAGGGTGTAGCATTGGCCAAGAAACGAGGCCGACCTTCGGCGCTATCACACGTATCGTTCGCTGAGTTGCAGCGGGAGCTGGATCGACGACTGAGCCAGGTGGACGAGCTTGTTGCCGAGCGCGAGTCACTGCTTGCCCGGCTTGAAGAACTGGACAGCCAGATCGCAGCAGCAGGGGGGCCTGCCGGTCCTGGCCGACCTCGCAAGGTGAGCGGACGTCGCACCCGGAGCGCAGGTCGGGCGCGTGGCACGGGGGTTGGGCGCAAGCGGCCGAAGAACTCCATGAGCCTGGCCGAGGCAATGCAAAAGCTGTTGCGGAACAAGACGATGTCGGTGACAGAGATTGCCTCGGCTGTTCAAAAGGCGGGGTATCGGACCAACGCGGAGAACTTCCGCACGATTGTGAACCAGACGCTGATCAAGGATGATCGGTTCAAGAAGGTTGCGCGGGGGCAGTACACAGCTGCCTGAGCAACCCCCCGAGAAGGTGATGGGTTTGATGCGAGGGATCGGGGCTGGCGCCCGGTCCTTCGTTCTTTTTGGGAAATGGGAAAGTGGGGGGGCTGGAGTGCCGATGCTGACTTGGACCATTCAAGGGAGCTATGCATGGGCGCCACCGCAGAGCAAAGAGAGCAGGTTGTGTCGGCTGCGATCCGCGAGATCAGTCACATCGCGACGCTGCCCGAGATTACGCTGAAGATTATCGATCTGGTGGAGGATCCGAAGTCGACGGCTCAGGACCTCAATGAGGTGATTTCCAATGATCCGGCGCTGTCCAGCCGCATCCTCAAGGTGGTCAACTCGAGCTTTTACGGACTTCCCGGACAAATCTCCTCGATCAATCGGGCGATTGTCATGCTCGGGCTGAACGCGGTGAAGAACATCGCCATCGCTGCAAGCCTTGCCAAGTTGTTCCGCGGGGGTGATCTGACGCCGACCTTCTCGGCACGGCACCTGTGGACGCACTCGAATCTGACCGCGGCTGCCTCAAAGATGATTGCCGATACGCTCAAGCTGGGTTTGGGCGATGAGGCCTATCTGGGTGGGCTGATTCATGATCTCGGGATCATGGTCGAGATGCAGTTTGACCGCACATCGCTGATTGAGGTGGTGCAGGCTCTTGGTCCAAAGGACGACGGCAGCCCGTTTGCGAACATGCTGGAAGTCGAGGAGAGCATCTTCGGCGCCGACCATCAGGATTTCGGGCACTCGTTGTGCAAGAAGTGGAAGTTCCCGGATACGTTCCAGCGCGTCACGGGGTATCACCATCGGCCGCTGGAACTGGCAGCGGAGAACCGGACCATTACTGCGATTGTGTACGTTGCCGACCGGATTGCCGGTGCGATCCCCAACACGTTCCGGCTCGACCTGGATTCTCTGGAGATCGATCCGGCGGTGATGGACGCATTGAAGATCACCAGCGAGCAGATCGCTGATATTTCGACGCGGCTTGAGGAGGTTGCCGCGTCGCTGGACACGAGTCTGTAAGGACGAAAGCTCTCTCTTTCTCCCTCCGGGCGGCTGCATGTGACGTGCAGCCGTCCATTGCTTTCTCGTGTGCGTCGAGCCGGAAACAGGCTGCAGCTTGCCCGACTCGTGCTGGAATGCGAGGCGGATCGACGCCGGATGCGTGCGATTGCTGGAGCCTTGGTCCTGCTGGAATGACCCGTCGCGACCGAGGCTGCGCAAAAGGCCTGCCCAGGGGCGGCGCCCAGACACAGGCAATCTTTCGGCGTCGGTTTGAAGCGATCACATGAGGCCGGAGCGGTCCTTCTCTGGCATGTGTTGCCGAAGATTCAATCCGGATGAGCCCAGGCCGGGCGGGGAAGCGCGCAATGGAATACGCTCTGGCTCCGGATGTCGCCACAGCCACACACAAATCGACTCACCGACCTGCTGAAATCGCAGGATTCGTTTCTGATCGGCGTTGGTGCGCTGATCGGCGTGTTGACGGGTGCGGGGGCGATTGGATTCAACGAGGCGCTGCACTGGTTTGAGGAGATTGTGCACGGGCTGCAGGTTGGCCAGGGCCCAGGCAGCGCGACGCTGTGGCTGGTATTGGCACCGGCGATCGGCATGCTGCTGACCGGCGTGCTGGTGTATCTGTTTGCTTCGGAAGCCAAGGGTCACGGCGTGCCTCAGGTCATGGCGGCGCTGATCAAGCGGGGCGGGGTCATTCCGCTGCGTATCGGGATTGTCAAGGTGATCGCTTCGATCCTGACGGTGGGCAGCGGGGGGTCGGCCGGGACGGAGGGGCCGATCGTGCAGATTGGTGCGGTGGCAGGGTCCGTGGTTGGGCAGAAGCTCGGTGTGACCAGGCAGCAGTTGATGACGATGGTGGGCTGTGGAGCCGCAGCCGGGATCAGCTCGATCTTCAATGCACCGATCGCCGGCGTGTTCTTTGTGCTGGAAATCCTGCTGCGCGACTTTTCCATCAAGACCTTCGGGCCGATCGTGATCAGCTCGGTGTTTTCATCCGTGACGACGCATGCGTGGCTCGAACGCAACGCGGCGATTTTCACGACCGGGGAGATGTTGCGAGAGGCTCCGTTTCACGTGGTCGAGCTGCCAAGTTACGTGTTGCTGGGAGTTGTGTGCGGGCTGGTGGCCGTTGGATTCAACCGCGTGCTGCACCTGGCTGAGGACGTGTACGACGCGATCAGGCTGCATCCGGTGATCAAGCCCGTCACCGGCGCGGTGATCCTGGGTGCGCTGGGCATCGGCACATTGATGCTGGTGAGAAGCGCGGGCGCGACGGAGAGTGCCGCTGAGATTCCACCCATCTATGGCAACGGATATTCGACGATTCGCGCGCTGCTTGACCCGGCGTCGTATTCGGCGGGGGCAGCCGGGCTCCCGGTTGTGACATACCTGTTATTGGCACTGGTTGCGCTCAAGATCCTGGCAACGAGCGTGACATTGGCTTCAGGCGGCTCGGGGGGTGTCTTTGCACCCAGCCTGTATCTCGGAGCCGTGACCGGGGCGGCGGTGGGGCACTTGCTCAACCAGTGGCATCTGCTTCCGTCCGAAGCGACGCCGGCAACGTATGCATTGGTGGGCATGGCGGCGGTCGTGGCTGCCTCTACACATGCACCGCTGACCGCGATCCTGATTCTCTTCGAACTGACGCGCAACTACTACGTGATTTTGCCGATCATGCTTGCTGCAATTTTTGCGACTGCGGTCTCCCAGTGGCTCAATCGCGATTCAATCTACACGGCCAAGCTGAGGCGAGAAGGCGTGCTGATCGGAACATCGCGAGACATCACGCTTTTGCGTCGCATTGCCGTTTCAAGTGTGGTCCGGACGCCGCTGCCCCCGGAGCCGATCTATGCCTCGGATCCCTTGAGCAAGCTGATCACCCTGCACGCGAGCTACAACGTGCCGGACTTTCCGGTCGTCGATGAATCGGGCAAATACATCGGCATGGTGACCGGGGCCGACATTCGCACTGCGCTGATCGATCGGGAGGCGATTCCGCTGCTGCTCGTTGCCGAACTGCTCCGGACGGATCTTCCCACGGTGACGGTCGATGAGACCCTCGATTCGGTGCTCAACAAGTTTGCCGCCCATGATGTGGCAAGCCTGTGCCTGCTGGATCCCGCTTCTCCCGATCGGCCGCTCGCACTCATTTCGCGCTCCAAGGTGATGAAGCGGTACCAGGAAGCGCTGGAGCAGGAATGATGCATGGGTGGGCGCTGGCGATATTGATCGCAGGCGCAGTCGTCTTCGAAATGGCGCTGATCTATGTGATCATGCGCGCCACGGTGGGAGCGACTTTTCGCAAGTTGTCAAAGGCGTATCCGTTTCGAGCGCCGGGCGAAGACGCGGTGCGCAAGAACTTCCAGTCTTTCAAGTTCGGAGTGATCAATGCGGGCTTTGCGGTGCACGTGGCTGTGGATGCGGACCATCTGCACCTGATGCCCGCGGCGATTCTGCGCTGGTGTGGTGCTCAACCGGCGAGCGTGCCCTGGTCAGAAGTTGAGTTGAAGGGCAAGATGGGTTCGTTTCGGCGGGCAAGGGTGGGAGGGGTGGATCTGTACGGGCCCCGATGGTGTCTTGACCTGGCCTGCCCGGCCGGAGACTGAGCCTTGTATGCTTTGTCAGCAAACTCAGGTGCGAGGCGGTTCATGTCCATGCTGAAAGTGACGGCGTTGGTTTTTCTTGGAGTGCTCGGCGGCTGCGCCAGTGTCTGGGAACGAGGCTTTGAAGCGCGAGCCGGAGTGGTCCGCAAGCCCCTGGATGATGAGGTTGCTGTGGAGATCCGCCAGGCTCCATGGGCACGGGTGGAGCAGGCGTTGGTCGAGCTTTCGGAGATGTGGGAGCAGAGCGACGAGCCGTATGAGCAGTGGCCGGAGGAGCGCAAGCGAGAAGCCGATGCGAAGTTGCTCAGGGCATTGCAGGTGACCGACCCGCCCGAATCGGTGGAGATTGTGGGACGGAGCAGTTTCAAGACCACGGATCGCATCCGGCCTCACGACGGGCGGCTTGCACGGTTTGCACGCCAGATCGGCGCGGACCGCGCCATCTGGGCGAGTCGGTACGTGGGCAAGAGCGATCGCGTGGAGAGCCGTCCGGTGCACAGCACGGGCTATCGGCGTGTGACCTATTACGACCGGCGTGCGGACAAGTATCGCACGCGATACGAGTACGATGACTGGACGACCTATGTACCAGTCGTGGTTTCTGCCGATGAGACCGCGTGGGTGGTCTACTTCCTGCGTCGGCGCTGAAAGGCACGAGCAGGCCGGCCCGTCGGTCAGGAGCGCACGGGCGATCGCATTGCGGCGTAATCCTGAAGGGCGGCGACATCCCAGATGCCTGCACGAAGTGCTTCAATGGCGCGCACCGCGGCGCGTGCGGCTGTGGCTGTAGTGAGCATGGGGATTCCAAGGCGCACAGTCATCGCGCGGATGCGCCCCTCGTCGGTTTGCCATCCGGTGCGCGTGGGGGTGTTGATCACCAAAGCGATGCGGCCGTCCTGAAGAAGGTCGATGACGTTCGGCCTTGCACCAGCACCGATTTTCTGCAGGATGTTGGCGCGCATGCCGTGTCGAGCAAGCGCCTGACCCGTCCCCGGGGTGGTGAACACGGTGAACCCCATCGCCATGAGCGAGCGCGCCACGTCGACGATCTCGGCCTTGTCTTCGTTTCGCACGGAGATGAACACGCCGCCCTCGCGCGGAAGGGTGACGCCTGCAGCCAGCATTGCCTTGAGAAGCGCGATCGGTAGAGAAACGTCCAGGCCCATGATCTCCCCGGTTGAGCGCATCTCCGGCCCGAGGACGAAGTCGACTCCGGGAAACTTCTGAAACGGGAAAACGGGACTCTTGACTGCAAAGGAGCCGGTTTCGGGCAGCTCGTGCACGTCCTGCTCCAACAGGGAAACGCCGAGCATGGCCCGGGCAGCGACCGATGCCCAGGGGACCCCCTTGGCCTTGCCGACAAACGGCACCGTGCGGCTTGCGCGGGGGTTGACCTCGATGATAAAAATCTCGTCATCCTTGACCGCCAGTTGCACATTCATCAGTCCGCATACTTTGAGACGGCACGCGAGCCGACGGGCGATGGAGCGAATGTCCTCGACGATTCCCCTGCGAAGTGAATAGGGGGGGATGGTACAGGTTGAGTCGCCGGAGTGAACGCCGGCATGTTCGATATGTTCCATGACGCCGCAGACCACAGCTCGAGACGAGCCGCTGGATGCCGGCTTTTCGGAAGTGCCCGCGCAGGCCGCGCCCTCACAATCACCGCCTGTTGAATCTGCCTGGAAATCGGCCACAACATCAACATCGACTTCGGTTGCACCATCGAGAAACTTGTCGATGAGGATGGGCGCGTCGTCGAGCCCGGCGACATCGACCGCGGTGGCCATGTAGTGTCGCAGAGCCTTCTCGTCGGGGCAGATTTCCATGCCGCGCCCGCCGAGGACATAGCTCGGGCGCACCAGCACGGGAAATCCGATGCGACGTGCAATCTCGACCGCCTGATCAAATGAGCGCGCAATGCCGCTCGGCGGCTTGCGCAGCTCCAGCTCGTCGAGCAGGGAATCGAATCGATCCCGGTCCTCGGCCAGGTCGATCGAATCGAGCGGGGTCCCGAGCAGCGGCACGCCCGCGGCTGCCAGGCCGTGCGCAAGATTCAGAGGCGTCTGCCCGCCGAACTGAACGATCAGCCCGCGCACGGTCCCGGCGTCACCCTGCTGGGTTGAGGCTTGGCCGATTCCATTGAGCCGTTCGACAACGTTGAGGACATCTTCGAGAGTCAACGGCTCAAAGAACAGCAGGTCGCTGGTGTCGTAATCAGTTGAGACCGTCTCCGGGTTCGAGTTGATCATCACGCTCTCGAACCCGAGCTCGCGCGCGGCAAAGGCGGCGTGCACGCAGCAGTAGTCGAACTCGATCCCTTGCCCGATGCGATTGGGGCCGCCGCCGAGGATGACGACTTTTTCCTTTCCCTTGCCCGCATCAGATGAGCCGCCCAGACGCTCGCGCAGCTCACACTCCGGCGGCACTGCTTTCGCCTTGCCGTTCTGGTCCACGCGCTCAAAGCCGGGCTGATAGGTCGAGTAGTAGTACGGCGTCACAGCCTCAAACTCGGCGGCACAGGTATCCACCAGCTTGTAGACGCACTCGACTCCGAGCTGCTGACGATGGCGGCGCACCTGAAGGATCGATTCAGTCGAGATTGTGCCGAGATAGAGATTGGCGAGCTGCGCATCGGAGTATCCGAGTCGCTTGGCTTCAAAGAGCACCTCCCTCGGCACGTCCTCAAGCCTTTCAAAGCGACACAGCGTGTCCTCAAAGCGAACCAACTGTGCGATCTGGTCGATGAAAAACGGATCGATCTTCGTCATCTCGCTGACGCGCTCGACCGACCAACCCATTTTGAGCGCATAGCGGATGTAGTAGAGCCGTCCCTGGCTTGGGACGGTCAGTTTGCGCGTCAGCTTGTCGAGTTCGATCGGCCATTCGATCGGCGCCCCGTCGGCCGTGCGCAGGCCCGTCGGCGGCGCGCGCCTGCTGGCGGTATCGAGCTTGAGCTGCTCGTGTTCCACAGCCCGAACGGCGGCAAGCCACTTGTCGTTGCGATCAAGCCCGAGCCCAAACCGCTTGACCTCCATCGAACGGATGACTTTTTGCAGGCTCTCCTTGAATGTACGACCAATCGCCATCGCCTCGCCCACGCTTTTCATCTGCGTGGTGAGGGTTTCGTCCGCTTCGGGGAACTTTTCAAAGGTCCACCGCGGCATCTTGGTGACGATGTAGTCGATGCTGGGCTCAAAGCAGGCGCTTGTCGAGCCGGTGATGTCGTTGCGCAGCTCATCGAGCGTATAGCCCACCGCGAGTTTGGCAGCGATCTTTGCGATCGGAAACCCGGTGGCCTTGGAGGCAAGCGCAGACGAACGCGACACACGCGGATTCATCTCGACGACCACAAACTCGAACGGACGGGTGCCATCAGGCCTGGGCTCTGGATTCGGGTTGACGGCAAACTGCACGTTGCTGCCCCCGGTTTCGACGCCGACGGCCCGCATGATCTGCAGCGCCGCATCGCGCAGCGCCTGATACTCCTTGTCCGTAAGCGTCAGGATGGGCGCCACGGTGATCGAATCTCCCGTGTGGACACCCATGGGGTCGATATTCTCGATGCCGCACACGATGACGCAGTTGTCGGCCTTGTCGCGCACAACTTCGAGCTCGTATTCCTTCCACCCGATCAGGCTGCGGTCGACCTGGACCTGTCCGATCATGCTGGCCCGAAGCCCGCGTGTGACCAGCTCGGCAAACTCTTCCGTGTTGTACGCGATTCCCCCGCCCCAGCCGCCAAGCGTGAAGGCCGGTCGAATGATGGCCGGAAGCCCGATCTTCCTGACAAACGTCTCTGCTTCTTCAAGGCTCTCGACCGTACACGATTCGGGCGTCTTGAGCCCGCAGGCAGCGCAGACTCGAGCGAAGGCCTGGCGATCTTCGGCTCGGTGAATCACCTCTCGATTGGCGCCGATCAACTCCACGCCGAACCGGTCGAGCACACCCTGGTCGTAGAGGGCGCACGCGCAGTTCAGGGCCGTCTGCCCGCCGAGGGTGGGAAGAATGGCGTCCACGGGTGTGCCCAGCTCGTTTTCCCTCGCGAGAATCTTCTCGACGGTCTCGGGCGTGATCGGCTCGATGTAGGTGCGATCGGAAAACGCCGGATCGGTCATGATCGTCGCAGGATTGGAGTTGACCAGCACAACGCGGTATCCCTCGTCCCGCAACGACTTGCAGGCCTGGGCTCCGGAGTAGTCAAACTCGCAGCCCTGTCCGATGACGATGGGTCCTGAGCCGATGATCAGGATCGTGTGGATATCGTCGCGCTTGGGCATGTCGCTCCCGGGGTCGGCGGCTC
>RFGK01000193.1 GCA_003697045.1 Planctomycetota bacterium | reverse complement strand
GCAGGAACCTGCCCCCGTTCCGTCGATCGCGCCGAGTTGTGCGGACAGACCTCCTGGCACACATCACACCCGAAGATCCAGTCACCCATGGGCTCATGAAACTCGGGATCAATCGTGCCGCGGTGCTCGATCGTCAGGTAACTGATGCACTTGCGCGCATCGACGTGGTACGGACGGATCGCCTGCGTTGGACATGCATCGATGCAACGGGTGCAGGTGCCACAATGATCGACCGCCTTAGGCTGCTCGGGCGGCGGCTCCAGCTCGAGCGTCGTGACGATCCCACCCAGGAGCAGATAGCTACCCAGTTGCGGGTGGATCGTCAGCGTGTGCTTTCCCTGCCAGCCGATCCCGCATCGGGCTGCCAGCTCGCGTTCCAGCACCGGCGCCGTGTCGACGAAGGTCCGGAACCGATGGCCGGGGTATTGTCCGGCAAGTTCATCGCTCAGCTGGTGCAATCGCTTCTTGATGACCTTGTGATAGTCCCGGCCGCGGGCGTACCGCGCCACACGTCCGAACCCGCTCCGGCTTTCATCCGGTGCTGCGCCTCGCGTTGCATACAGGTCGGCCACCATCACGACCGAGCGTGCGCCCTCGAGCAGAAGTCGCACATCGGTGCGCACATCGGTGTACCTTGCCATGTACGCCATGGATCCGTGCTCGCCGCGCTTGAGCCAGCGGCGCAGCGCATCGCCCTGCCTGCTCGGCTCGGCCGGACACATACCACATGCCGCGAACCCGAGCTGGCGACACCTTTCCAGAACTTTGCGCGCACGTGCGATGCGATCTGATTCCACGTTTTCAGATTACACGCCGACCGGCTCCGGCGTGCGCGCGCCGGCGGCATACCATGACGCGATCGATTCGATGGCCGGCGGAATGACCTGCTCTGCATCGGCCAGGCCGTCAAGCCACATCCGGTCCCACTCGACGACGATCCACCCGGTAAATCCAGTCTCTCCAAGCCGGCGCACGATTTCTTCGCATCGCATCTCACCAGAACCGACCGGCACCGGCCTCGTGCCGTCGAAGTCCTTGACCTTCACGCTCTCAAGATGGTTTGCGATGATCGCGAGCCCGTCGAGCGGGTCTTCTCCGACCGCCTCGGCCACGGCCGGGCTGTAGGCCGCGTCAATCAAGGGACTGTCGACGCGCGCGATGATCTCGGCGAGATCTTCCGCGGTGGGAAATGATCCCCCGTTTTCGAGGAGAATGCGTACACCCGTGTTGCGCGCGCACGCTGCTGCCAGTTGCAGACGATCGATCACTCGACGCAAACCGGCACGCCGGCTCTCGCGAGGCTGAAGCTCAAAGCCGAACACGCGCACGAACGGGCACTCGATCTGGGTTGCGACTTCGATCATGCGCTTGGTGTGCGCCACACACAGCTCATAGGTGCCGAACAGCCGACCCACCACCGGAGGGCGCACAGGTTCGTCAAATGTGATTGACGTGGCCAGGCACGCCGGTTCGACGCCCGCATCGGCCATGAGCCGACGGATCTTGGGAAAGCTGGTCAGGCACGGATCAGGCGTGAAATGCGCCGAGTCATCGCCGAAGGTGCGTAGCTCGATGCCATTGACGTCGATGCGGCGCGCAAAGTCGATGACGCGGTCAAGCGTCCATTCCGGGGTTGCGACCGTGCTGAAAGCCAGCTTCATATTCGTGGGACTCCTTGTCAGGACCTCTGCAGGGTTGGCGGCTCAATGGTAGGTCGGGCAGTGTCGTTTCGAGGGATGCCGTGAGTGCTTACAAGTACCGAAACTGGCCCGAGAACCTCGCCACCGCCAGCAACCGGGGAGAGATCATGACGAATAGATCGGTACTCGGGCCTTTCCCCACAAACGGGGTCCCGCTTGGCCCGGGTCGAGCTCATGATGCCAATGCGGAATGTCCGATGAACGTTCATCGAGCCGCAGGAGGGTCAGCGCTCGCAGTTTGAGGCTTCGAAAGGTTTTTTCATGGCAACCGGCCAAGGACCTGCAACCAACCGGGCCCTGCTTGTCGGCACGATCGTCGTCCTCGCCTCGGCGAGCCACCTGGGAGGATGCGCCGACACCCGGCGCAGCGACTTCTACGCGATGCGCAAGATCCGCGTACACGCACAGCGAGGCGATCAGAGCATCATTGTGCGCGCCCGACCCGCCGATCTGCTGACGCGCGAGCGTCAGGCTTTGGCCTTGAGCCGCAGCGACGACTGAGTGTTGGCGCCAGCTCCATCAAGTCCCCTTGATGGGGCCGGCAAGTCCACGGGCAGAAATGAACGCTGCGCAGCATCCTGTGCTCGACAATCTGCTTGCCGCTCGACTCCTGATCCATCGCCGGGAACATGACAACGGGACGCTCTTTCCTAAGCACGCATACTTAGGGACTGCTTGCGGGCAGATCATGATAAACAGCGGCCAGCAGGAAGGGTGTGCCATTGCTCAAGCGCATCGTCGATCCGCTGTTATTCCACAAACTCTGGGGGCAAGGATGGAGCGACGAGTTGTCCACATGACTTCCAACATTGAGGTTGACAAGCGGGGGGGGGGGGGTAACTTGTTTTCATCCGGATTCGGATATGTCAGGAAAAAGGAGGATACCAAGAATGTACAAAGGTATGCAGACGGTCATGAAACTGTCCCTGGGTCTTGCGTGCATCATGCTGGCAGCGGGAACTTCGCAGGCAAGCGAGGTTCACTGCAACTACACTTTCACGGATTGCTACGGCGTACTGGTGAACGTTCAGTGGACGTGCGCTAATGGTTCATGCTGTCCGATCTACAGCTGGGGAACCAACGCAGATGGAGAACGCTGCATCATTTCGTTGATGACGGGATGCTGCCAGGGTCTTCCCCCAGATCCGGGCAATCCATAAACATGCGGCATGAAAGGGAGTCATGTCATCATGAACTCGAAGAGCGCAGTGATTGGTGCGGTTGTCCTGGCGGTCGGGTGCGCAGCTCTGGTCTATTCGATTTGGCGAGCCTCTCCGCGGCCTGCTCCAAACGTGGGTGAGGTTTCCCCTCCGCTCCAAAGTCTCCCGGGTGCTCGCGCATCCGCGAAGACCAGCTCAGCGTTTATTGAGCCGGTGGTCGACCGGGCTATTCGGTTGTCGATTCCGGGTTCACTGCCCGAGCCGGAGCGATTGCGGACATCGATCCAGCAGGTTCTCGAAGCCTATGCGTCGGAAGATGTCAGGGCATACCTGGAGTTGATGCAGACTCAGGGCATTGATCCGATTGCGAGAATTGCCCAGGACCCACAGGCCGCTCAGGGGTACTGGGATGCGACGCGCTCGCTTCTGGCAACTGCCACGGTTGATACGGAAGCTCTGACGGTTCTCCACACGATTCAAGCGGGCCAGCAGCAGTATCCTGCCGATCCGCCGCCGGTGCTGAGTGTTCGTCGTGACGATGCACGACCGTTCCTCGCGTCGCTGGATCGATCGCGGCTTGAGGTTGCGGAACTGAGGATTCCAGGGACGTTCAAAGGGCAGCAAGGCACAGCGTTTGAAGGAGATATGTGCATCGAGTTTACCTTTGACCCGGGGAAGAAGACATGGGTCTTGACCGCGTTTCGGATTTCGGGCATGCCGAATGGGGTCAGCGTGATGCTCCCGCCGATCTGAGCAGAACTGTGCGAGTTGAGCGCGTATCTCGGCGCGCACCGGCGTGCGCGTTTTCTCTGGTGGAGTTGATGGTGTCTATTGGCATCATCGCTGCGCTGATTGCCATTCTCGTTCCCGCGCTTGCTGGCGCACGAAAACAGGCTGTGAGCATCAAGAGTCTGTCGAACGCGCGTCAGTTGGCAAGCGTGATACAGACCTACGCCGACGAAAGCCGTGGTTTGTACCCGGCCATCATCGAGGGACGGTTCTACCCCGCAACTGGACGATACGGGGACATGTTCTCATTTCCCTACTGGCAAGTGTGGAGCACATGGACTGGTGTCGTTTTCGACCACTTGCCATACTACGCGAACGTGGAAATCTACATATCTCCATTGTCCACGCGTCTAGCTGATCCCTCGGGCATGCCTTGGCCGACCAGCTATTCCTACAGCACGTCATTCGTCGGCGCGCCTGAACTCTGGCGAGCGGGAGCCCAGGCCGACCCTGCGCTCCAGAGAGGCATGCGAGTGTCGGATGTTCGATATCCAAGCTCAAAGGCTTTGCTTTGGGATGCGGAACTTGGTTGGATGCACGAGGTTCAGCAGGAAGATGGTACCGGGGATCTGCTCAACGCTGCTCCAATGTCGTTTGCGGACCTTTCGGGACATATCAGAGTTCCCGCAGAGGCAACCACCCCGATCCCGAATCCGTTCGACCATCCGGCCGGCAGGGCATCGCTGCACAACACGCCCGATGGAGTATTCGGGCTTGACTACAGGTGAATCGGCTGGAAGCGTACCTCGTTGTCATGTTTTTGTGCGCCCGTCCGCCTGGGTGGGTTCAGCGGTACGAATGGCGCGCGTCCGAAACTCGCAGCTGCGGTCAAAGCCGGCTTTGACGCAACAGATTCAACCGGGGCCAGTCTGATCAGGCGGCTGGAGCGGAAGAATGACGGTCACGTCGGTGCCTTTGCCGAGCTGGGAGAAGACTTCAATCCGGCCGGCCTGCGCCTCGATGAGCCTGCGGGCGGTGGGAAGCCCCAGGCCGGAACCTGCCGACTTGGTGGTAAAGTACGGGCGGAAGATCTGCTCGCGTGTCTGATCGTCCATGCCGGGGCCCGTATCGATGACGTGGATCTGCACGACGCGCGAGCCGTCGGGCTCGGTGGCCGGATTCGTTCGGACGATGAGCTCGCCCGGGCGTTCGCGCATGGCCTGCACGGCGTTGAGCATGAGATTGAGCAGCGCCTGCTTGAGATGTCCGGCGTCGATCGCAGCAGGCAGGGCCTGCGGGTGGAGCACGGGGCGCATGCGCACGCCGGACTGCTCGGCCTGGGGCTGGAAAAACTCAACGAGCTGATCGACCACCTCGTTGACATCCTGCACGACAAGCTCGACGTGGATACCGCCGGCGTATTCGAGAAAGTCGGACAGGATGCCGCGCAATCGCTCCACCTCGCGCTCAAGCGACCGGAGCCGACGGGTGAGTCTGGACTTCTCCTCCGGATCGGCGTCGAGATCCTCAACGGCTTCGGAAAGAAGCTGAGCATTGAGCCCGATGGTAGACAGCGGGTTCTTGATCTCGTGGGCAAGCCCCGCGGTCATGGAGACGATATCGCTCGATCGCTCCTGCGCGCGTCGCGCGCGTTCACGAGCAAGCACACGGGCCCACTTTCGGCGAGCCAGGCGCTTGCCGGCGTAAATGCCCAGCGCCCCACCGATGGCGGCACCGATGCCTGCGCCGATCAACAGCACCAATGTGTCCATGACAGCAAGGCTACGTCGCTAACGTCTGGGCGATCGGGCATGAGGGCGTCGCTTGACCACAGTGATCTCGGCGGGTTCTTCGTCATCGGCCGAGCGCACGATGCGGGTGGCACGCCACCCCTTGTCGCTGCAGACAGCGTCGTAGACGACCTTTGCTCCATCGCGGAGCGCACGGAAGCCGTCACCCTCGATGACGGTGTAATGGGCGAAGATATCCTGCCCTTCCGGCCCGACGAGGAACCCATAGCCCTTTCGTGGATCGAACCACTTGACAGTCCCCGTAACCCCTTGAAGCTCGCGCGGCTGCTGGTCTGACATCGCAACCCCCAGCAAATGGCCTGCAATGACATGGCGGAGCGTCGATCCGCCGGCCGGGCTCAACTTCCGCGGCCGATAATCAGAATACAAGATTATCACGCCTCGTGCACGTCAAGCCGAGCATTGGGGATAGTTGCTTCGGGTTGCCGACCGACCGGATGCAAAGTCGCGCTTACTCGGAGGCTCCGACAGTTTCGGTCTTCGACCCCTCGTCAATGAGGACAGCCTTGCGACTCAGCTTGATGCGCCCCTGGTCGTCGATGTGTATGACCTTGACGCGAATGGAGTCACCGACTTTCACAACATCAGTCACCTTCTCGACATAGCCATCGGCAAGCTCGGAGATGTGGCACATGCCGTCGGTTCCGGGAATAAGCTCGATGAATGCGCCGAAGTCCTTGGTACTGACGACCTTACCTTCATAGACAGTGCCCACCCGGACCTCTTCGCACAGCGCTTCGACTTCGGCCTGACACGCGGCCACACCCTCGGCGTTGGGCGAGGCGATGATGACTGTGCCATCGTCGTCCACGTCGATGTCGACGCCGTACTTGTCCTGAAGGGCACGGATCGTCTTTCCACCCGGGCCGATGAGCTTGCCGATCTTCTCGGGATCGATGGAAAGGCTGACCAGGCGTGGGGCAAACGGCGAGATTTCGGAGCGAGGCGCGGGAATTACCGCTTCCATTGCTTCGATCAGTTCCAGCCTGCCCTGCTTTGCCCGTTCGAAGATCTTCTCGATCTGATCGACGTTGAGCCCTCGAGCCTTGAGATCGAGCTGGATCCCGGTGATACCGACGCGCGTGCCGGAGATTTTGAAATCCATGTCCCCGAAGAAGTCTTCCTCGCCGATGATGTCGGTGACAAAGACCTCGTTCTGATCGTTCTCATCAGTGAAGCGTCCGATGGAGATGCCCGCGCAGGTGTTGAGGATGGGAACGCCGGCGTCCATGAGCGCAAGGCACCCGCCACACACCGAGGCCATCGAGCTTGACCCGTTCGACTCGGTGATGTCGCTGACGAGGCGGATGGTGTAGGGGAAATCCTCCGGGCTTGGGAGAATCGCGAGCAGAGAGCGCTCGGCCAGGGCGCCGTGTCCGATCTCGCGCCGGCCCGGACCGGTGATGCGCCTCGCCTCGCCGGTACAGAAAGGCGGAAAGTTGTAATGAAGCGTGAACTTCTTGGCGTACTCGGGCAGCAATCCGTCGATGATCTGCTCATCCTTGCCGGTGCCGAGGGTACATGAGACAAGACTCTGGGTTTCGCCTCGCTGGAAGAACGCAGATCCATGCGTGCGAGCAAAGATGCCGACTTCCATTTCGAGCGGTCGAATCTCGCGGAATCCGCGTCCGTCGGCCCGCAATCCCTTCTCGACGATGAGCTTGCGCGTGACCTTCTTCTCAAGCCTGCGGAAGGCTTCGACTGCCCAGCGGCGAGCCGTCTCGCTTTGCTTGAACTGACCGAACGTGCCATCTTCATTGAGCGGGAAATGCTCTTCAAGCAACGCATCCCGCAGTTGTTTGACACGTTCATTGCGTTCGGTCTTGCTCGGGATCTGCCGTGCTTCGATCATTGCCTCTTCGCAGACCTGGCGGACCTTGTCCACGATTTCCTGCGGGGGCAGCATGAGCTCGCCGGGAACCTTTTCCTGACCCGCCTTGCTCACAAGCTCGTTGATCAGGTCGAGAATCTGTGCGATCCCCTCCTGCCCGAAGCGGATCGCATCGAGCACATCGGCATCCTCAACCTCAGCAGCCCCCACCTCGATCATGTTGATTCCGTCAGGGTGCCCCGCGAGCACCAGGTCGAGATCTGAATAGTCAAGCTGGGAGACGGTCGGATTGAGCACGAACTTCGGCCCCTCATCCGTGTGGATGCGGCCGACGCGCACCGTCGCCGATGGCCCTTCGAATGGTGCATTCGAGATGGACAACGCCGCAGCCGCGGCCGTGCCGGCGATGACGTCGGTGTCATTCTCCCCGTCGTGGCTCATCACCCAGCACTGGATCTGAATCTCGTCGACGAACCCGTCGGGAAACATCGGACGAAGCGGACGATCGATCATCCGCATCGTGAGGATTTCCTTCTCGGAAGGCGGTCCCTCGCGCTTCCTGAATCCGCCGGGGAACTTGCCGGCTGCCGAAGTCTTCTCGCGGTAGTCCACCGTCAGAGGGAAAAAGTCGATACCGGGACGTGGGTCGGCCCGGACAACCGTTGCGAGCACGGTGCTCCCGCCGTAGGTCGCCAGCACTGAAGCGTTGGCAAGCTTGGCGATCTTTCCAGTCTCGAGGCGCAACGTACGACCCGCGATTTCTCTTTCAACGACGATATTCTGACCTGGCATGAACCGTTCCTTTCCGCGGCCGGCGCAACTGGTGCGCAAGGCCGATTGTTGGCGGATTCCGCATCAGCGCCGGACATGTGTGCCCGGCGCATCGGACCATCCGCACAACGCCGTCAATGTGACGCGCTCGGAACGTTGAGAGGCAGAAGGCATCGAGCAGGATTCCTGCGCGGTGCCCACTGCCGCTCCCCGGGCGCGTCGTTCCACATACGAAAAACCCGCCGACGGTGTCCCATCGGTGGGTCTGATTCACTTGCGCAAGCCGAGCGCCTTGATCGTCGAAAGATATCGATCCCGATCAGTGCGCTGAAGGTATCGAAGAAGGCGGTTGCGACGCCCGACCATCATCACCAGCCCCCGCCGATTGTGCAAATCCTGGCGGTGTTCGCGGATATGCCCGGCCAGCTGCTGGATGCGAGCGGTCAACAGCGCGATCTGCACCTCAGGTGAACCGGTGTCGTTGGGGGTCTTTCCGAACTTTGCGACGATCTCGGCCGTCTCTTCTTTCGTCAGCGGCATGGTTGTTTGCTCCCTATGTCTCGGGCGGCCGTGCCTGGGCACACACCGACCGTCGAGCCCCACTTTCGGGGCAGGTCCAATGAAGGATAGGCGTGCTGATGGGGTGCAATCCACGTCGGATTGCCAGGGACCTCGCTATGCTGGTTTCCATGATCGAGATGCTCTCCGTATCGGACCGCGTCGCCCGCCTCAAGCCGTCCGTGACTGTGGCGATCACCAATCGTGCCAAACAGCTGCGCGCCGGGGGAGTCGATGTGCTCGGCTTCGCGGCCGGGGAGCCTGATTTCGATACCCCGGAGCCGATCAAGGCAGCAGCCCGCAAGGCAATGGACGAAGGCCAAACCAAATACATGCCCACCCTTGGCGATGCCCAGACCAGGGGGGTGATCGCCCGCAAGCTCATCGAGGAGAACGGGATCGAGGGGCTGACGGAAGAGCACGTTGCCATCTCCGCCGGGGGCAAGCATGCGCTGTATGTGGCGTTGCACTGTCTGCTCGATCCGCCTGCGCCCGGGGACGAGCCTCAGGAAGTGATCTACCCGGTCCCGGCGTGGGTGAGCTACCGCCCGATCACGGAGTTGGCCGGGGGTCGGGTGGTGGAGATCGACACCGATCCCGACAGCGGGTACAAGATGACGCCGGAGCAGCTGGCTGCGGCAATCACGCCGCGCAGTCGAGTTTTGATCCTCAACAGCCCGAGCAATCCGTGCGGAACGATGTATACGCCGGATGAGCTTCGGGCCATTGCCGCAGTCGTGGCAGACAAGGCGTCGAGCACGGCGCCGGGGCTGGTGATTGTCTCGGATGAGATCTATGAGAAGATCGTATTCGGAGGGGTTGAGCAGTTTTCGATCGGGTCTGTGCCCGAAGTTGCCGATCGCACATTGACACTCAACGGGCTGAGCAAGTCGTATGCGATGACGGGCTGGCGGATCGGGTATACGGCCATGCCGGGCGAGTTCGGTCGGACGCTGATCAAGTCGATGGGCACTCTCCAGGGGCAGATGACGACGAACATCACGAGCTTTTGCTATCCGGCGATCCGGTGCGCCTTGACCGATCCGGCCGTAGCCGAAGCGGTGGAACAAATGCGTCAGGCATTTGCCGCTCGCGCCAAGCTGATTCATCAAAGGCTCAGCGAGATCGAGCAGGTGCGCTGCCCCGAGCCGACGGGCGCGTTTTATGCCTTCCCGGATGTATCCGCACTTTTCGGGCGGACATCGGCGGGAGGGAAGATCATCGGCTCGGCCCTGGATTTGAGCGAGGCGTTGCTGGACGAGGCGCTCGTGGCCGTTGTCCCCGGCGAAGACTTCGGCGGGTGCGGGTGCGACTGCGTGCGCATCTCGTTTGCATGCAGCGAAGCCCAGATCAACGAGGGCATGGATCGCTTTGCGGCATTCGTCGAACAGATGAGTTGATCCCGGTCCAATCCGCGAGCCAACAAAAAACCCGGGGCGATGTGCAAGACCCCGGGACGAGCTTGAGCGCGCGAATCGTGCGCATCAGCGCCGACGGCGGGTGATGATGCCGGCCAGTCCCCCGAACAGCGCCAGTGTGGCCGGCGAGGGGACGATCTCGTAGGTGATCTCGAGTGTGGCAGCCTGGGCATCGGGGAAGAACGACTCGTTGGTCATGAAACCGGGATAGGTCACGCCCCCGCCTCCGCCGGGTTCGGTAGCCGGGTGGAGCGAGGAAACCGTCAGCGCGATGGCGCCAAAGTCAAGCGAGGAGGCAAGCCACGCCTGCACACCCGCGTCGGCGACGTTGATGTCGAAGACGAAGGTGGCATTGCCGCCAACGAGTTCGCCCGGATTCAGCCCATCGACCAGGCCGATCGCCAGAGGCGAGGTGTCGAATCCGTCGCGGATGTTGTTGGAGACATCGAAAAGGTCGCCGTTGGCGTCGGGCTGGGCGGCGTAGGCGTTGCGCACGCCCTCAAGCGTGGGGTCGGCAAATGCAAAGGCCATGTCATCCCCGTAGGCGAACGCATTGAGCCCGTTGCGGAACCCCGTGGCGTAGAGCTCGACGGGACGGCCGGCATCGAGATCGGGCGTGAAGCCTGGTTCGAACGGCTCCCGATAGGTGCCAAAGGCGTCGTAGGTCGGGTCGTATGCGATGATGTTTGCAAAGCGTGGGTCGAGCGTGACAGTAAAGCGGGCCGAGGTGATGACGTAGCTGGACGCTCCGAGTCCCGGGGTGATGTCGCCGGCGGTGATGAAGGTATTGAGAAACTGCGCGTCGCGATCATCAAACAGACCGGGCACAAACCCGCTGCCGAAGGTGTTTGCGACATCGCGTGTGCCGACGGCGCCGTTGAACGGGTAGTTCCACCGGTCCCATGTCGGGGCGTTGTACGAAACTGTTTGTGCCAGGGCCGGGGTAGCCAGGGCAACCACAAGAGCGATGCTGGTCTTACGCATGATTTTCACCTTTCACAAATGGTGGCTTGGTCAGGAACTGAACTCATTGAGAAACTGCAAGACGTCGAAGAAGTCGAACCGGCAGTCCGAGTTCAGGTCGGCGGCGGGACGCTGAGCGTTGAAATCGTTGAGGAACTCGAGCACGTCGAAGAAGTCACGCGTACCGTCGCCGTTGAAATCGCCGGCCGAGCCGACGCGCACGCGGAGCGTGAGAGTCGGCGTCAAACCGAGCAGCTCGCCGAGCGGGTTCTCACTGGTGTAATAGATGGGGTACGACGGATCGCCGGGGCCGATATCGGGGTCGTAGGACGCACCGTGCATCGATACGACGGCCAGGTTCAGACGCCCATAGTCAAACGCCTCGGCAAAGTAGCGCTGAACCCCGGGATCACACAGATCGAGTTCAAAGACAAACGTCGTGTCGGCGGGCACGGGGTCGCCCGGATTGAGGTCTGCCTGCCCGGTGCCGAGTGGTTGAGGCTCAAGACCATCACGCACGGCAAGCGATACGTCCGTCGCGACCCCGTCTGCGGAATATTCGGCACAGTATGCGGTGCGGATGCGCGAGGCGTCGGTCATGGGATCGCCGACGACATTGAACGGACTGGTCTCCGTCCAGTTGGTCAGGTCGAACCCATCGCGGTAGCCGACGGGAAAGAGATTGATGGGCCGGCCGACATCAACATCCGGCACGTGTGCCGGATCATCGAGCGGGCGGTAGCTGGCCATCGGGTCATACGTTCCGTCGTAGAAGAACTCCGAGTCGTTGTAGACGGTGACAGTGAGCGTCGCCGAGACGGTTCGGTAGTTGTCGATCCCCTGCCCGGTCGGCACAAGCCCACCGGTGTTGAAGATGAGGATGTACTGGGCATCCCGGTCGTCGAAGAACTCGAGTGTGGGCGCCCCGAAAGTGGCTGCGAGGAATCGCGTTCCGGGGGTGCCGTTGAATGGGTACATCCACCGGTCCTCGTCTG
>RFGK01000192.1 GCA_003697045.1 Planctomycetota bacterium | reverse complement strand
TGAAGCCGCAGCGACTCATCCAGTCGCAGCGTGCGGTTGCCGTAGGGTCCGTCCTGGTCATACAGCCTTGCCGTTGATCGCAGATTGTGTGCATTTTCCGGCCCGAAATCCCACGTGTGCGTGATCGTGGCGTCGTGCCGGTTGTAGTCATTGACAAACGTCGACGCCTGGCGCTCCTCAACAATGTCAAAGGCATACTCAATGAGCAACCTCTGCGTATCCGTTGGCGACCATTGCGTGTGAATGGAAAACGTGTCCTGCTTTTGCGAATAGTCGGCCAGCGAAAGCTGCGAATCCTCGAGCTGCTCACGATGAAAGTAGTGAAACGACGTCGGGGCGAAATCTTCGAACGTTCGCACGATGACGCCGTATTCCGAGTTGGTGCTGTCAATCGAACCGGCAAACTCGCGATCGAACAGGGACTTGGTCTTGAGCGCATAGATCGTGGTGGGCGTGGCGCTCTCGGCCAGAATCAGCGCGTTGATGTTGTACGTCGTGACAACACCCGAATCGCGCTGCAACAGCCCGGTCGTTTCGCTATCGCTCGTCGAGTCTTCCCAGCCGATACTCAGATCAACGGTCAGGTCGACGAGGTTGCGGTGCCCGATGAACGATCGCGAAGACAAGTCAATCGATTCGGTGTATATCTCTTCGGTGTTCTTCTGCTCAGCCTGCCCGATGGTTCTGATTCTGTCCTCACGCCAACGGGCGTCGAAACGGAAGGCAAGCTCCAGTCTCTCCAGGTGATAGGCCTTGAGCCCCTCGCGGCGCTCGCCGACGATGATCGGTGCACCCTCATCGCTCGCCTGCGCCCAGACGGCTCCCGTGGCCATGCAGAGCACAGCACTCGCAAGGAGCCGTTCATGGTGCAGGATGCGCGTCACTCGATCATGGCTCCTGGTTGCCGGGTTGAGCCCGTTTCGCGTCCGGGCGCAGGAAGTAGGAACTCGTGCCCCCGTGCCCATAGTGGCATTCCAGACACTGCCGCGTCTCATCGGCATGCGCGGGGACTTTGGACGTATTCAGCAGGCCCTGCTCGTGACATTGCCCGCACACGGCCCGGGGTTTTTCCTTGAGGAGCGAGGCAAACGCCGATTCGTGCGGCACATGACACCAAAGACACGCTCCGGCCGCAACCGGACCATGCATCCGCTCAAGCGACGTGGGCACGTCATCATGGCAGTTCATGCACACATCAGCCGACACGCCACTGGTCGAAAACTGGCTCGTGTGACACTCCGAGCACTGTTCATCGAGAAAGGGGCGGTGGGCTGAGTATGTCGGGCTGTCGCGCAGGCTCTCAAAGCCGCCGGCCGAACCGGTCACTGGAAGAGCGTTCGGGTTCGGGACTCCATCGAAAAAAAAACTCAACAACTCGTAGTGCTTCTCAATCGAGCACCCACTCCACGCGAACCCGACCACGCCGACGCCCACGGGCAGCGCCAGCGCCGCGATGCGGTTTCCGGTAAGACGAAGACGAAAAAAAGCGCAGACGAGCGGACCTCCCCTGCCGCCCATTCTTGCGCCCGCGTGTACGACTGGTCGCTTCACGATTGATCGAAGCCAGCGGCTTACCACCTCCGCCGTCGTCAGACGGTTCATCGGGCGCTTGCTGGCCTTCTTCCTCGTCCTCAATGACTGGCTCGGGTTGCATGCCCTGGTCCTGGAACTGCTTTCCTTCGGGGTTGACTCCCAGACCGGTGTTGACCTTCGCTGCACGCCTGATGAACTCCTCAAGCGGCACGTCGGGCCGACGCTCACCCAGCGCGTACACATTGACCGTCTGACGCCCGAACTGATTCGTCACGACGACAAGCCTCTTGGCATTGAAGCCCGGGTGAATGTCATCCTGGAAATACTCGATGCCCTCGTCTGACACACAGATGCCGACGGGCAGGTTCATGGCGCCCGGGAAGTTGCCCGCTGCGCCAAACTCCATGAGCACCTGGTAATCCTGGTTGAACATCTGCACGTTCTGGAACGCTGCGTCAACCACATAGATGATCCCGTCGCGATCGACTGCCAACTGCTTCGGCCGGGCAAATGAGCCGACGTGATCGCCCATCGATCCCATACCCGAGATGAACTCGCCGTCCGGCGTAAACTTTTGCACGCGGCAACGCATCATGTCTGAGACGTAGACGTTTCCATCACGATCCACATCGACCGCCAGAGGCACGCGAAACTGCCCGTCGCCGTCGCCCACTTGGCCGAACGTGAACAGCGACTCGCCCGTGTGTCGGTTGAAAACCTCGACGTGCTGAGCCTCAATGTCGCACATGTAGAGCCGATCCCCATGCACCGCGACGCTGACCGGCTTCATGTTCGCATGGCCGATCGTTGTTTCGTAGCGCTCATTGCGAAAGACGAAGATCGAGTTGGCCCAGTTGTCGGCCACATAGAGACGCCCGTCGTCGGCCACCGCCACATCCACCGGATGCGAGAGCTTGTTCAGTCCGCTGACGCCAACCAGTCGCATCTGCTTGTTCTTGACGTCCAGCACCACCAGCCCCGGCAGGCGAATGTCGCAGACATAGATGACGCCGTCCTTCATGTCCACGCCGTAGGGCTTGTCGATTGACGCTTCGTTTGGGTCCTCCTTGCCGAAGACCAGACGATCAAAGGTGCTCTGCTTGGTCCTCGTCAGATCGCCCAGCGACATGAACGAACGTACAAACTGCATGCGAGGCTCGGCCGGTGGCAGAGGCCAGAACGAATATGCTCGTTCGGACGGTGCTTCGACCCGTTTGGGCGACGACTCACACCCCCCCGACGCGAACGCCACAGCTGCGAGCGATACGCCCACAAGCATGCGTCCCAAGAACCGGCGTGCATTCATCAAGGATCGATTCATCATGGGCTCCCTTTGATGGTTCACCAAGAGGGCATCAAACAGCGTGCCACAGGTCC
>RFGK01000026.1 GCA_003697045.1 Planctomycetota bacterium | reverse complement strand
TCGTCCAGCATCACCATCTCGTCGTGCGCGAGCTTTTGGCCGATCTGACTGGCGATGTAGAAGCAGGCCGATACGCCGACAGCGGCGGGAACGGCCCAGAGAGCCGTGGGACGCTGGTCAATCCACCACTGGGAAAGCCCGAAACAGGCCCCGATCATGATGACGACCATCATCGCCATATAGGTCAGGGCAAAGCTCGTCCACACGTTTGGGTGGGGGCTGAATCGGGCATGCAGGATGCTCGAACCATCGGGCTGGGGTTCGACCTCCACGTTGAGCCATGGCGACCAGAAGTGTCGCTTGTTTCCGGGAATCTTGAGCGTGATGTGCAGGCCGAGGACTTCGCCCTCGCATGGGCAGTCTGGCGCAGCGAACACGTCTCGACAGCGGGCCAGCAGCTCGTCTGCACCGAGCGGAGAGCGAATCTGAACAGTGGGTCGAAGTGCCAGTGCCAATCGAGAACTCCGTGCGCGGGAATCCTCCCGGCGGGCGATATGATGGAGAAAACTGCGACCGGGTGCAAGCGAGCATCGGTTATGGGCATCGGGAGGGAGAGAGCTGGCTTGCACGCCGGCAGGGCTGCTTTGGAGAACAAGGAGATCGCCATGCGTGCACCACTGCTCTTGACTGCTGGATTGTCCGTATTCGCCGGTTCGGTCGAGGCCGACGTATACGAGTTCATCTTCCGCGGGCAGATTGACACGATCGGCGGCGCAATTCCCGCGCCGGTCGAAGTGGGCGATGCGTTCGAGTTTCGCTATCGATTCCGCTCGGATGCGCTGGACGCCAACGGCGCGCCCAATGTCGGCGAGTACATGGGCGCGATCATCCGCGATTGGGTGACGATCGGCTCGTTTGCGACGATGGACGCATTTCCGGCAGATATCTTCGTGCTCAACGACGGATTCGTCGGCGACAGCTACAGCGCCAATGTGTTCGCACCGATCTGGACCGCCACGGTCAACATGACCAACATCGGAGGCGGCGCATTTGCCGATGACTCGCTGCCGACCGACCTGAACCTGTCCGACTGGCACATCAGGTCGTTTTCATTTGAGTACGATGTCGGGCCGGCGTTCTGGTCGGCGAGCGGCCAGATCGATGAGTTTGAGGGCTTTCTTGTGCCGTCGACGCATTCGCTCTTTGCGCTGATTGCCCTGGTACCCATCCGCAGAAGGCGCCGACGCTGAATCCTGCCGGAGCCGCTGCATATTCGATGCGAGCAGGATCAGGCCGTTGTATTCACTGCTGCCAGATCTGGGCGCACCAAGGCCTTCTTGCGTGCAGCCATCCACGCGAACGGTCTGTCGGTCGCATCCGCGGGCCGGGCTTACGGGCAGCCCGCTGCGAACATCGACAGGTATTCGAGCACATCAAAGAAGTCGAAGACGCCGTCCTGCACGATGTCGGCCGACGGATCCTGGGCGGTGAAATCACTCAGGAAGTCGAGAATATCGAAGAAGTCGAGCACGCCGTCACCCGTGCGGTCCGCGACACACTCAGGCGGCACGTCACACTCATACACGACCAGCGAGACCGCGTCGACCGCAGCCTCGACGACCGAGCCGGAGCCAAAGTCAGAGGCGGTGAATCGCACTCTGAACTGATTGCTCGGCGTCGGGAAGACGTCGCTGATGGCAAACGACTTGTAGACCCATCCGCCGAAGACCTCCGGCCCCGTGGGACCAACCACTTCAAGCGTACTCCAAGTCGATCCGTTGTCGTTGGAAACTTCCACGGTGAAGATGTCTTCCTGCGGTGCAGCGCCCGCGGTGTTTGAATACCAGCGTGCGTAGTTGAGAAAGACCTCGCCTCCGGTCGCATCCATCGCCGGGCTTGTCAGGGTCACGGCGCCGTCATCGACATCGGAGTTTCCATCAACGTTGTCGGTCAGGTAGCAGCGTCCCGAGCCGTCGTAGTCCTGAGCCGGGTCGCCGCGATCGCCTCCACCGGCCGGCACGCCGCGGGTCCACTGTCCGTCGGATGCCGTGCTTGCCGTCGTCCAGCCGGTGTTGGACTCGAAGTTGTCCTCAAAGGTCGGCACGGCCTGGCTGGCGACAATCGCCGAGTAACCCACCGAGGGCGCGGTCAGCGGAGCGTAGTAATACGCGCCGGAAGCTGCCTGTGCCTCGATGTAGTACTCGACCTGGTCGGCACACGCGAGGACGGGCGAAGCAAACGAGTAGCTGCCCGGGCCGGTTTCGACGCCGGCGACGGTGTGCGCGATCCCTTCTCCATCGACGACAACCAGTTGGACGCCGCCCGGTTCGATCGTTTCGCCCTGTTCGACGATGGTGGCTTGCAGCGTCGTGCCACCGTTGGGATCGAGCATCTCCGGCGGGCTGCCGACGAGCTGCACGTCGAGCTTGTCCGCATCAATCGCATCGATGCGCAGCACGAAAAGCCCACGGTTGATATCGCTGACGATCACCGTCCCCGACGGGAAGTACGGGTAACAGCTCCAGGCGCCGTTGAAGGCCGGTGCATCGTCCGAGGGGTAGGTATCAAAGTAGGCAATCTGCACAGGGTGGACCGGGTCGCTCGCATCGAACACGCGCAGCCCCGACGTGTAGTTGGCCTCGAAGATGTACTGGTCTCGTGTGTACAGGTTGTGGTCGATCGCCGGCACGTTGCTCGTGAATGTGCCCACCTGCACCGGGTTGGAAAGATTCGAGATGTCGATGATGCGCGTCGTCGTCGTGGGTACGAGTCCGAAGTCTTCGTCCAGCTCATCGTCGAGATACGCGTACTGCTTGTCTGGAGAAATCCACACTTGGTGCGAATAGGCAGGCGATGTGTAGAAGTAGGTCGCAATCGTGAACATGTTGGACTTGTTCGTCACGTCGACGATGCGCAGCCCGGTCGAGTCCCAGCCGTTGTTGAATCCGCTGGCGCAGAAGGCGATCTCTCGCCCGGCATACGGGCCTTGCGTGTAGCTGACGACCTGCGCATCGTGAACGTACATGTTTGACCATGCGCCCGACACGGTCGGTCGCGTCGGGTCGCTCATGTCGAGATTGACCAGACCGCCGTTGGCAATGTTGGCGCCGCAGAGAAACAGTGTTCCAGCGTCGGGGTTGGCGACGATGTTGTGTGTGGAGGCGTGCCCCCCGGACATTTGATTGCGCACAAGCGTGACGTTTCCGTTGTCGATATCCGACAGGTCCATGACCTGAATGCCCGAGCCGCCCTCGCTGACGCCGTAGGCGTAGTTCCCAATTACCTTGACATCGTGCCACAAGCTGGTCGGCCCGCTGATCGACGCGACGATGACCGGGTTGGCCGGGTCGGTGATCTCAACGAAACCGTACCCGCGTTCGAGCCCCATGATCGCATATTCGCGCCCGGATGGTGAGACATAGCCCCAGCAGTCGTTGCCTGAGCCGTGCCCTCCCGGGAAGTTGTTGAGCGGCAGCCATGCCATCAGCGTCACGCCTGACGCATCGAACCCGCCGCCGCGGTCGTCGAGCTCGCCCAGTGTGATGATCGGACCGGGCACCATGGGTTCGAGGTCGAGCAGTTTGCGGCCGTCCTCGTCGCCGAAGGCAGCTCCAGCAATCAGAAAAACAGCGATCGCGCTGGTCGTGTTGCGTGCGAATGACTGCATGAGATTTTTTCCCCTCATTGAAGCGGGCGCTTGACCCGGGCCGCAGCATACCGGAGGATGCTGCCTGTTGTCCAGACGCGTTTTCAAATGACCCTGTCGTCGACTATCGGGCCTGTGTACCAGATGAGTACGCCCCTCATTTCAGTTCTGCTGTCCGTTCTCTTCGGACAAGTGCTGCAGCCGGATGCCGGAATCCTCCTCGTCCAGCCCGAACGGCACCCACACGTGCGCATCGCGTGGGTTGATGCCCGGAAGATCGAACATGCGTATGAAGCCGACCTGTCCTATGGCTGGGACGGAGATCGCGAACCGATCGGGGGCAACATCGCTGCGTATGTGGCGGTGGGAGGCACGCGGCTGCTCAAGGGTGCCGGCCATCCCAGGGGCGCCATCGTCCGCGTCGGGTTTTACAAGATTCAGCAGGGGCTGCTCTTCTTCGACGGCATCGGGGCCGATTCGGTCATCGAGGTCGAGCTGAGCGGCGTGTTCATGAACCAGCCTGCTGCGGCCCGGCCGGAAACGATCGTGCAACACCTCAAGTTTTCGCGCGATGCGCTCAAATCGTGCCGCATCGCGTCGGATGCGTGGAATCTGTTCAACACCGTCGATCCGGACGAGACGCTCAACGGCCGCATCCGACCGGGATACGACGCCCGTCCCGGTGCACTTGATGGTCGGGGCAGTGATCACGGCTCGGCCGAAGCCGTTGTTGCCGACGATGGCTCGATCACGCTCCGCGCGCGTGTGCCCTACGCGCTGTTCAAGCACATTCGAGACCCGTGGCAGCACGCGATCCCGGGCACGTTCCTGGAACCGATCCACTTCCACATCGAAATGGAGATTCTTCCGCAAGGCGTCAATCCCGGAAGAGACGACAACGGCCTGCCAGATGACTGACGGAGCGGTTCGCATCCGTTGCGTGGGGCAGACTTGAGCACTTCGGCCGCCCGATCCGGCCGTGTCGCACACGTCAAGCGTGTCAGAGCAGCTGTTCGATGTGCAAGCCCATGCGCTGGTCAAACAGCTCTTCAGAAAACCGCTTGGCGCTGGCGCGACACATCTTCGGGTCGTGAGAAACCGATTTGGCAGCCTCGATGAGCGCATCAGGATCGGGCTCGTCGAAAAACGCCCCGGTGCGTCCGGGCACCACCGTGTCGAGTGCGCCGCCAGCCGATCGTGCGACCACCGGGCACCCGCAGGCCTGAGCCTCGACGGCGGTGATGCCGAAGTCCTCGATTTGCGGAAAGAGGAACAACGAGGCGCGTCGATAGAGGCTGAGCAACTGCTCGTCGCCCACCCGACCGACGAACTCGATGAGCCCGCGCACGCCTCCGGCATACTTGTTTGCCATGTGCCGTGCGTGTCCCTTGAGCCAACCCATCTGCGTGCCTTCACCTGCGATGATCAGCCGTTGCCGCGCCTTGGCAGCCGCTTCGATCGCCAGGTCCACCCGCTTGTAGGGTTCGAGCGCACTGACCAGAAGCCAAAAGTCCTCACGCGCAGTATTTGGATCAGGACGGAAGAACTTCGTTCGCACCGGCGGCGGCACGACGTGCGCATCTCGCTGGTAGATATCCTCAATCATTCGACGCGTGTGGTTCGAGTTTGCAACAAAGACCGACACCGACCGCGTGCCCGAAAGATCAAATTGGCGCAGGCGCTCGCCGAACAGCACCAGCCCCAGGCCGCGCGCCTTGCCCCCCTTGCCACGTCGATACTCCTCGCCCTGACCCCAGAGCCACCGGGCCGGGGAGTGGCAATAGCACAGGTGCGGCACATCATCCGGCGCCGGGAGATTCTTGATCAGCCCTGCGCTCGTCGAGATCAGCAAGTGAATCTTCTCCTCGGCGTGCAGAGCTTCAGCCAGGCTCGACAGGTTTTTGATCATGCCCGGATACAACGGCAGCATCCACCGGCGAAAGGCCCCCGATGCCCCCGGCAGCCTGCTCAGACCGGGCGAAAGCCGTGGGATTTGATCGGCCGACGCTCCGACCGATACGCCCCGATCAAAGAGTGTCAGCAGTGCCACGGGATCGTGATGTGCCTTGACGTATCCGGCGATGCGGTCCAGCACAGCCTCGCCGCCTCGCTGCGTCACCAGCCAGTCATGTGCAAGCACCACGCGAGCACGCCCCGTCCGGCGTGACTCGCGCTTGTGGCGATCGAAGTGGAAGGCCCTTTGCCCTCTCTTCGGCCTCGGTTGTTCGTGGGTGGGTTTCTCCATCGACTCTTCCGGCTACCATCGCCCGTGTCGAGTGAGCGTACACAACCCGCCTCGGCTTTGCCCGCCGATCCTGCCGAACTGGCACGCAGGCAGGCAAATCGACTCAACCTCGATTATGTCAGCGAAGCGGCACGTCTCGGGCCCCCGGTTGTCCCCATCATCGATGCCCACGTGCATGTCAATGGGTCCGAGGCGCCGGCCGTCTTTGCCGACGTGATGGATCTGTTCGGCATCGAGCGCGTCTATTCGCAGACGCAGCTGGTACATGCCGATGCGGTTCGTGCCATCCTCGGCGATCGCGTGCGATTCGTCGCCATTCCCGAGTATGGCAGCACCGATCTCAAGCACGCCCTGACCGAGGGCTTTCTTGAAGCGCTCGAAATCTGGCACACCCGCTATGGTGCTCGCTGTGTCAAACTGTGGGCGGCACCGAGGATGCTCGATTACGCCGAACAATCCGGACTCGATCCCGGAGAAGTCGTCCCCGTTGATGGTCTCTGGCGAAGGCGCATCGCCGATCGGGCAGTCGAACTGGGCATGATGCTCATGACCCACGTCGGCGACCCGGACACATGGTTCCAGACAACCTACGCCGATTCAGCGCGATATGGAACCAAGCTCAATCAGTACGTCGCGCTCGAACGCATGCTCGACGCCTACCCCGTCCCCTTTCTGGCAGCCCACATGGGTGGCTGGCCGGAAGACCTCGACTTCCTGACCGGACTGCTCCTGCGCCACGACAATCTGATCCTCGACACTTCTGCCACCAAGTGGATGGTGCGCGAACTGAGCAAGCATCCCCGCGACAAGCTCGTCGGGTTCCTGCGCCGGTTCGAGGGCAGAATCCTCTTCGGCTCGGACATTGTCGTTTCCGATGAGCACCTCCGATCCAGCGGGCCGAACGCTGTGCGGTTCGGAGCGCAGCTGGCATCAAGCCGGCGCGATGCGTTCGATCTGTACGCCAGTCGATACTGGGCATTTCGCACCATGTTCGAGACGGCATACGACGGCGAGTCGAACATTGCAGACCCCGATCTTGCCCGGGTCGATCCGGTGGGCCACGACGCACTGAGTGCACCGCGGCTGGTGGGGCGTGCCCTGCCCGCCGAGATGTTGGAGGTGCTCTATCGCCGTGCTGCCGAAAGAACGATCGAAAGGCAGTATGACGCCGAATAGTTGCCCTGGTCGTTGAGCCGAAGCAGACAGGCTCCCGGTTGAACCGACACGTTTTGTGGATGCGTCCGGTTTGTGCGCCCTGCTCAGGGCTGGCGAAAAACGGCCGGGCCTCCTGCTCGCACAGGAGGCCCCCAGAACCGTGTTGTGCCTGGTGCTCATGCCTCGACGGCGTCGAGCACTTCTCCGGTCTGTTCATCCACTGTCGGCTTGTTCACCGGCTTTGGGGCGCGAATGTCAAGCACCGCCCGGCGGATCTCGACGAGCAGCTCGGGGTTCTCAGCCAGGAACTTCTTGGCGTTCTCGCGTCCCTGTCCGAGTCGTACATCGCCGTAGCTGAACCACGCGCCTGACTTCTGACACACCTCGCAGTCCACCGCGAGATCGAGCAGATCGCCCGTCGTGCTGATGCCCTCATCGAACATGATGTCAAACTCAGCCTGGCGGAAGGGTGGGGCGACCTTGTTCTTGACGACGCGTGCCCGCACGCGGTTTCCGATGTTCTGGTCGCCGTCCTTGATTGCTCCGGTGCGTCGAATGTCAATGCGGACGGAGCTGTAGAACTTGAGCGCCCGGCCGCCGGGCGTGGTCTCCGGGCTGCCGAACATCACGCCGATCTTCTCGCGGATCTGGTTGATGAAGATCACCGTCGCGTGCGATCGTGCGATCACGCCGGTCAGCTTGCGCATCGCCTGGCTCATGAGCCTGGCCTGCAGGCCCACATGGGAGTCGCCCATTTCGCCCTCGATCTCGGCCTTTGGAATGAGAGCTGCGACCGAGTCGACCACGATCACGTCTACCGCGTTGGAGCGCACAAGCAGCTCGCAGATATCCAGCGCCTGCTCTCCGGTGTCGGGCTGACTGACCAGCAAATCGTCGATGTTGACGCCGATCTTGCGTGCCCAGGATGGATCGAGCGCGTGCTCAGCGTCGATGAATGCCGCCACGCCGCCCGCTTGCTGTGCGTTTGCCACGACTGTCAGCGCCAGCGTCGTCTTGCCTGATGATTCGGGCCCGAAGATTTCGACAATGCGTCCACGGGGAATCCCACGCCCGCCCAGCGCCAGATCGAGCGAAAGGGCACCTGTCGAGATTCCCGGAATAGACAGATAGGCGTCTTCATCCAGGCGCATGATCGCGCCTTTTCCAAACGCCTTTTCGATCTGCCCGACCGCCCGCTGCAAGGCCTGCTTCTTCTGGGCGTCCATCTCAGGGAGAGGCTTGGCTTCGATCTGCGCAGACGATGACTTGGCCATGATGTTCTCCTTCCCGCGCGGAGCCTCGGGCATCTTGCCGATTCAACCCCTCCCAAGAACGGAATCTGTTTGGGAGCAACTTCGGGAAGAACGCGACGCAGCCTTGTGGGCGCTCGGGATCTGACGCTGCATATGGGGGGCAGTCACCGTAACTGCTCCACCATGTCGGGGGCGGCGTCTTCGCGAGCCCGACCACATCGACAATATCAGAACCCGAACACACTGTCAAACCGGCACAGCCATTTGCCGGTATTCTGTGGATAAGTGCCCAGGGTTTCCTTGTCCACGCTTGCTGCGTTGCTGAGCGCTCTGCTCGTGTTCGTCTCGGCGCCACGGGCGCGCGCCCAGGAAGAGCGCATCACCCGGTTCGAGTCGGATATCCAGGTCTTCGCGGACCGGCGCATGACCGTGACGGAAACGATCAGTGTGCATGTCACCGGGGAGAAGATTCGACATGGCATCTACCGCGATATCCCCACGCTCTATCAGGGCCCCATGTTCCTGCGCAAGAGCGTTCCCTTCCAGGTGATCGAGGTGACCCGCGACGGCAACGACGAGCCCTACGTGATTGAGAATCTCGAGCAGGGCGTGCGTATTCGCATCGGAAGCGAAGCTGCCACGGTCTCCCGTGGCGAGCACGTCTATGCCATCACCTACGAGACGGCCGATCAACTCGGATTCTTTGATGATCACGACGAGCTGTATTGGCACGTGACGGGGACTGGCTGGGCCTTTCCTATTGATCAGATTGTGGCGCGCGTCACACTGCCCCGTGCCGTGCCGCGACACAAGCTGACGCTCGAGGCCTACACCGGACCCGAAGGTTCCAGGGCGCAAGACTACACCGCTGCGGTAGACGATGCGGGTGTCGCCGTCTTCGAGACGACCACGCCGCAGCCCGCGGGCGGCAACATGAGCATCGTGTTGAGCTGGCCCAAGGGGGCAATTGCCGAACCGACCTTCGAAGAAAAGCTCCGAAGCTTCGCGCGGGCCAACGCATTCGGGCTGGTGGGGCTGGTCGGGTTGTTTCTTCTCTGGGCGTACTACCATATTCAGTGGCTCAGGGTCGGGCGCGATCCGGCAAAGGGGATCATTACACCGGTCGACACGCCTCCTGCCGGGCTTTCTCCCGCTGCGTGTCGGTTTCTGATGCGCATGGGCTATGACCGTCTCTGTTTTGCGGCAGCGGTTTTTGACCTGGCGGTCACGGGCATCATCCGTGTGCGCGAGGAAGGCAACTCTTCATTCTCCAAGGCGTTTGTGATCGAGCGTGTCGATACGGATGCCGTTCCCGTCTTCGATGATGAGCGCATCGTCCTGGACAAGCTGCTCGCCCGGGACGATCACATCGAACTCGACCAACGTCATCACACCAGGATCCGCGGCGCGATCAAGGCCCACGAGGATCATCTGGGTGCGCAACTCGGAGATTTGTTTCGCAAGAACCGGCTTGAGTGGGCGGTGGGTCTGTTGGTCATCATCGTTGTGGGCGCCGTCGGGTTGGTCTTTCTGCCGCCGTTTCGCATTCCAATTGTGGTGTTTCTGAGTTTCTGGCTTTCGATCTGGACGATCGGCGTGGCCGTGTTGCTCAGTGCCGTCGTGAGCGCATGGGCGCGCGTGAGACACAAGCCGACGATGATCGTGCCCGCGCTTTTTCTGACGCTCTTCGCAGCCCCTTTCGTTGCGGCGGAGATTGTCGCGTCGGTCATCCTCGCGATGCAGACATCGATCCTGATGGTGCCCGTTCTCGTTCTCATGGGCGTGCTTGTCGTCGTTTACGCGCATCTGCTCAAGGCTCCGACGCCCGAAGGCCGAAAGCGCATGGACCAAATCGAGTGCTTCCGTCGCTACCTCAAGCAGGCGCAGAGTCTCGGTACGACGGTCGACCAGGATCGCTTTGAGCTTTACCTTCCTTACGCAGTCGCGCTTGATTGTGAAAGGGAATGGGGAGCATATTTTGAGGAGATGGTCTCGGGCGCTGCGGGTGTCGGCACGTCGACGTCGCGTGCATATGACCCCATCTGGTACGTCGGCGATCGCACGCTGACGCCTTCTTCATTGTGCAACTCGTTCGCGGGTTCGATCGCCTCGTCGATCTCTGCTGCATCCACCGCGCCCGGTTCGTCCAGCGGCGTCGGGGGGGGCGGCTCATCCGGCGGCGGCGGAGGTGGTGGTGGCGGCGGAGGCGGCGGCTGGTAAGAGTCGGGAACAAGAGCACCCAGCATGCAGACGCGCATCGAGTCCCGATCCTTCCACAGGCTCCCGGTTGGCGCAAGGCGCTCAGTTCGGAAACGGGTTCGAGCCAACGCAGAACTCTGGCGTGAGGGTCATTCCTGCGGTGTGCGAGTGGGTCGAGGCATTCCCGTTTCGTGAGATGGACTGTCAGGCAGTGCGTTGTGGGCACGGTTCAGCTCTGAAAGGAAGGTGGATCATGCTGAGTCGTCGCATCAGGCTGGCGCTTGCGTCTGTCGCGGGAATCAGCGTCGTTGCGCTCGGAGCCGCGTCGTCCGGCCCGGTGAAAACGGCATGGCAGTATGGAGAACTGCGCTCGGCCAAATCAGCGGTGGACGTTCGCTTCGTAACAAGTGCCGAGGCAACGTGTCTGACCCCGCCGGAGCAAGTCCATTCTTCGGCTACAGGAAGCAAGCTCTATTTCATTGATCTGCTCACCGATGCCGGCTGGCAGATTGTCAGCGTCGACCAGACCGACCGCGACTGGGTGTATCTCATGCGACGCGCACGATAAACGCGAGCACGTGTCGAGGAAGGCTCACGCGGATGCAGCCTCGGCTTGTTTGCCTTCGCAGGCGATGCGCAGGTCTTCCAGATCCTGCTCGATCATTTTTCGCATGGTTGGCTTCATAAGCCAGCCCACTGGCGTCATCAGCCTTGCCATGAGGGTTTGAGGCGTGGCCACAATGAACAACTTCACCCTCGTGCCGCTTTCGGTCGGCTCAAACTCAAAGCCCGAGTCATAGCGACACCCACATCCGCCCGCCAGCAACCCGACGCGTTTGTTCTTCTCAAAGGCGGTCACTTCCATCGTCTCGGCATGCTCCTTGCCGAACGTGACGCGCGTTTCACTGAAGCGGGTACCGACTCCGACGGGGCCTTCGGTCAGCATCTCGACCCTGACCACGCCGCTGATCCGCTTGTCCATGGTGGCAAAGTCGGTGGCCAGTGCAAAGACCGTCTCAACCGGAGCGGCGATGTTCTTCTCAAGTTCGATTCTCAAGGGCTTGCTCCCGGGCGGGCTGTGAAGGCGCCGAGTCTAACGACAGTCTGCCATCGTGTCTACGCTCTAGACCAACCAGGATGAGAGCATGACCAGCACACTGAAGTCACTGACGGACGAGTTTTTGCGTACCGAGGCCGAGATACGCCGGGGTGGAGGACCAAAGGCCATCGAACGCCAGCACGCCAAGGGGCGTCTGACCGCGCGCGAGCGCATTGCGCGCCTCGTCGATCCGGCCACGGCCCGCGTTCGAGAGGGCGCCGAATCATCGGGGGCCCCGGCGTTTGACCCTCACAGACAGGAAATTCCGAACTTCCAGGAGCTGGGGCTCTGGGCAGCGCACGGCATGTATTCCGAGCATGGAGGTGCGCCGGCTGCCGGGGTCGTCACCGGCATCGGGATCATCCACGGCCGACGGCACATGATCATCGCCAACGATGCGACTGTCAAAGCCGGTGCGTTCTTTCCGATGACCTGCAAGAAGATCATCCGCGCCCAGCACGTGGCACGCATGGCACGCCTGCCTCTGGTCTACCTGGTCGACTCGGCCGGGGTGTATCTTCCCATGCAGGAGGATGTCTTTCCGGATACGGACGATTTCGGAAGAATCTTTTTTCTCAACTCTGTGCTCTCCGCGGAGGGTGTGCCGCAGGTGGCAGCCATCATGGGGTACTGTGTCGCCGGCGGCGGGTATCTTCCCGTCCTCTGTGACACGCTCCTGATGACCGAAGGTTCCGGGCTTTATCTTGCCGGGCCGGCGCTGGTCAAGGCCGCCATCGGACAGGATGTCTCAGATGAGGAGCTCGGCGGCGCATCGATGCACGCCGAGATCAGCGGCACCATCGACTTCAAGGAACCCGACGACGAAACCTGTCTGTATCGGGTTCGCAGCATCGTGAGCAAGTCCGGCGTGCCGCGTGTCACTGAAGACCATGCCTCCTGCTCGCGCACGCCGGTGTATTCGATGGACGACATCGATGAGATTTTCACCACCGAACCCGGGCGACAGTATGACGTGCACGATGTGATCAATCGGCTTGTTGATGCGCGGGCCGAGCCGAACGATGACGGGCACGAGTCACTGGCCCCAGACTTTGACGAATACAAGCCCGACTATGGGGCTTCGATTGTGTGCGGATATGCGCGCATCGGCGGGCACGCCTGCGGCGTGGTTGCCAATCAGGGCAAACTGACCGAACAGGCCAAGATCGGGGGTCTTTCCGGGCCGCGCAAGTCAACGAACATGCCGCGCGTCATCTACAACACTTCTGCGGACAAGGCAGCCCGTTTCATCATGGACTGCAACCAGCGCAAGATCCCCATCATCTTCCTGCACGACACGACCGGATTCATGGTCGGGCGCGAGAGCGAGCAGGGGGGGATCATCCGTTCAGGCGCGAAGATGGTCAATGCCATGAGCAACAGCATTGTTCCCAAGATCGTCGTCATCATGGGCGGGAGCTATGGCGCGGGTAACTATGCCATGTGCGGGCGTGCTTTTGAGCCGTTCATCTCCTTTGCCTGGCCGTGCGCGACCTGCTCGGTGATGGGAGCAGCCCAGGCCACCGGCACGCTGGCCATGATCGAAGAGCGCAGCCGTGAGCGCAAAGGCGAGACCATCGACCCCGAGACGCACAGGCAAATCCTCGACGCCGTCCGCGCCAGTTACAATGAGCAGCAGGACATCCGCTATGGGGCTGCGCGCGGATGGGTCGATCGCATCATTGATCCGGTCCGCACGCGCGACGAGTTGATCGGTGCTCTCGAGGCCGCAGCGCAAGGGTGGGACTACACGCGGGAGTTCAAGACGGGCGTATTGCAGACATAGAAGGCGCTGCATCGCCAAGGCGCGGTCAACACGGGCCCAGAGCTTTGGCCAAGCTCGGTGGCGATGGTTGAATCGGATGTGTATATCATTGTTTGCCTCGCGGAGCGTGCGTGCCGCGTGTGCAGCAAAGGGGACTCGAAACTTCAGGTTCAAGCCCCGCATGGCAGGTTGGTTCGCAAAGTTTGGCACAAGCTGAAAGGCTCTCTGCCCGAGAGATGGTCCGGGGTGTGATGACGCAGGTACAAGTCAACGAAGGTCGATG
>RFGK01000191.1 GCA_003697045.1 Planctomycetota bacterium | reverse complement strand
TCGATACCGAAATCAGCACCACCGGGTAGAGCATCGACCCGAGCACCGCGCTGGTCATCTTCTCCTGCTGTCGCGTCAGGCGCGCAAGTCGTTCCAGCATTTGCTCGAGCCCACCCCCCGTCTCGCCCGCACGCACGAGACTGCACGCGATCGGATCGAACATCGACGGATTGGCTGCCATCGCATCGGCCAGCGTCGCGCCGTCTTCCACGCGAGCACGAACGTCGGCAAGAGTCGCCTTCCACTTGTCGTCGCGCACCTGTCGCTCGATGGTGCCGAGCGCTTCCACCAGCGGCGTACCGGTCGAGATCAACAGCGAAAGCTGCCGCGCAACCAGTGACTTGCCCTTGAGACGCTTGATCGAGGGAAGCTGGAGTTTGGCGCGCGAACTCGCAATTGCCTTCGAACCCAGATCGGTGACAAAAAGGCCTTGTTGACGAAGCTTGGCGCGCGCTTCGGCTTCCGAACTGGCATCGATGGTGCCCACCACCTCGCGCCCGGCGCGGTCGTATGCCTGAAACGAAAGCTTCATGCAGCCCTCCTCAGCGGTTGATCGATTGAGCTGATGTCGTCGTCCGAATGCGTCACGCGCACCACCTCCTCAAGACTGGTGCGCCCCTCAAGGGCAATGGCAATCCCCTCGTCACGCAGCGAGAGCGAGCCACGCTCACGCAGCTTCTCCCGAATCTCATGAGACGGCGCCGCGTGATAAATCATCCGCCGGATCGTCGGCGTCACTTCCATCATCTCGTAAATGCCCACACGCCCACGAAAGCCTGTGTCATGGCACTGCGTGCATCCTTCGCCCTTGCGAAACGCACGCCCGGCAAGCTCCGCTCGACCGAGATCTTCAATCAGCTGTGGCGACGGGTAATACTTGGTCGCACAACTCGGGCAGATCGTGCGCGCAAGCCGCTGCGCCACCGCACCGTTCAACGCCGCCGAAAGCAGATACGGCTCCACATTCATGTCAATCAGTCGCGCCACCGCCCCCGGCGCATCGTTGGTGTGAAGCGTTGCAAGCACGGAGTGACCGGTCAGAGCCGCCTGCACCGCCACCCGTGCGGTCTCCTCATCTCGTATCTCGCCGACCATGATCACGTCGGGGTCTTGGCGCAAGATGCTCCGCAGCGCCCGCGCAAAGGTCATCCCAACGCTCTCCTGCACCTGAATCTGATTGACCAGATCAAGCTGATATTCGACCGGGTCTTCAACGGTCACGATGTTGCGCTCGGGACTGCGCAACAGATCAAGCGCCGAATACAGCGTCGTCGTCTTGCCGCTGCCGGTGGGCCCGGTGACCAGAACAAGCCCGTGCGGCTGGCGCAGCACGCGCTTGAACGTCTCCAGCGCATCGGGGCGAAAGCCGAGATCCTCGAGCTTGACGTGCAGGTTCTCCTTGTCGAGGATGCGAATCACAAGCTTTTCACCGAGAAGTGTGGGCATGCTCGAAACGCGCAGATCAATCTCGCGGTTCTCGGCAACGATGCGCACCCGCCCCTCCTGAGGCAGACGCTTTTCGGCAATGTCCATCTTCCCGATGACCTTGACACGCGAGACAATGGCCGAGTGCATCCCCGCGGGCGGATGCATCAGCTCACGCAGCATCCCGTCCACGCGATAGCGCACCAGCGTTCCCTGCTTGCTCGGTTCGATGTGAATGTCGCTCGCCTTGTCGCGCACAGCCGTGAGCAGCGCGATGTTCACAAGGTTGACGATCGGGCTTCCCTCGACCATGCGGTCAAGATCCGTGGTCGACCCGCCTTCATCGACGCGCTCGCGCTCGATGACTTCAACATCGGACTCGGAGAGAGAGGTCAGAAACTCGTCCACGTCGATGTTGCCGCCGGCGTACTTGCGCAGATACTCGGTGATGTCGGCTTCAAGCGCCAGAACCGGACGGATCTTCAGTCCGGTGAGCTGGCGCAGGCGGTCAATTGTGGGCAGGCTCTGCGGGTCGGCCATCGCGACGGTCAGAGTGTCGCGAAGACGGAACATCGGAATGCAGTGCAGCCGCTCGGCCTCTTCGTCACCAATCAACGAAAGCAACTCAGGATCGATCAGCCCGTGGCGCAGCCGGCACCCGCGCACGCCGTGACACTCGGCCAGCGCATTGACGAGTACGGAAGGCGAAATATGCCCCTGTTCGATGAGCAGCTCTCCGACGCGCTTGCCTGTCAGGCGCTGGTCGGCCAGTGCGCGCGTGAGCTGCTCTTCGGTCAGGGCGCCATCCCTGAGCAGAATCTCCCCGACGCGCTTTGGACGCGACTGGCTCACAGGAAGCTCCTCGCCGCAGCCGCCGCATTCTCGTAGTGCTCAAAGAGCCCCGCGACTTCGGTCAGCTCAAACACTTCGCGAATCGTCTCGTTGACGCCGCACATCTTCAGACACCGCCCGGCACCGGCCATCCGCTCGCCCGCTTCGACCAGCGCTTCAAGTCCGTTGCTGTCGATGTACGGCACCGCCGAGGCATCGAGCACGACACGCCCCGCCTGCGCGCGCAGAGCGCTCATGAGTGAAGCATGCAGCGCGCCGGCGTCTTCGCCGACGATGGGGCCTTCCGGCTGAATAATCAGCACCGCTCCATGTGTGCGCCGTTCGATCTTCACACCGTCCGCTCCTCATCCTTTGCTCAGGCTGCTGCAGCTCGCGCCTCGCGAGGCAGTGTCACGGTGAATGTGCTTCCTTCGTCGAGGCGCGACTCAAGGGTGATGTCACCCCCGTGCAGACGCGCCACCTCGCGCGCAAGTGCAAGCCCCAGACCCGTGCCGGTCACGTTCTTCACCCACTCGTCTGAAGCGCGGTAAAAGCGTTCAAAGACCTGCTCGGCTTCTTCGGGGTCAATGCCGATCCCCGTGTCGGCAACCTCGAATACATACGCATCGTCCCGTTCTTCGAATCGAACCACGACCGCGCCGCCGGCCGGCGTGTATTTGATCGCGTTGCCGATCAGGTTGTGCAAGAGCAGCCCGAGCTTGTCTCGGTCGCCCGTCAAGATCGGAAGCTTTGGCGGCAGGGCAAACGTGAGTCCAATCTGCTTGTCATCAGCGGCCGCCTGGTAGTCCTCTTTCAGTTCGTCGAAGAGCTGTTCGAGGCGCACATCCCCGCGCTGGATGCTCATCGAGCCTGATTCAACCTCGGCTGCCGAGAGCATGTCGGACACGACACGCTCCAGTCGACGCGCCTCGTGATTGATCACATTGAGCGCGCGTCCGCGCGTCTCCGTGTCGTCGCTGTCAGACTCGAGCGCTTCCTCGACATAAAGGCGGATGTTCGTCAGCGGCGTGCGCAGTTCATGGACTGCGTGGGCCATCAGACTCGTGCGCGCTTCGTCGGCTGCATGTTGTCCGCTCGTATCCTCGATGATCACCACACATCCGCCCTCGTCGCCTCCACGCGGACGCAGCGAAAAGCGCAGGTACGTCGTGATGCCTTCACTTTCACGCGTACATTCAAAGCAAGCCGGGCTCCGCGATTGTCCCGACGCGATCCGGCGTATGGCAGAGACGACTTCGTGATCGTCTGCCAGGTCATCGGCCGTACGTGACGTGTCGTCGTGCTCGTCCAGTCCGAGAATCACCCGGGCGGCACCGTTGACAAGCGACACGGAGCCGTCCGCAGCAACAATCACCACGCCATGCCACAGCGTGTCGAGCACGGATTGAAGCTGCTGGGGTTTCAAGTGATCCTTGATGCCGGCAGCCTCGAGAGAACCCGCAAGCGCCTGGGTCACCATCGACGCACGATCGTCCAATAACCGGTTGTAGGCACAAGCGAGTGGACCAAAGTCATCGGCCACGCGCAAAGATTCGGTCGCCAGCGTTCCACGCGCGTAGGCGCGCACGGACGAGAGGATGGCCTCGCCTGCACGGTCCCGACGCCGCAGCGCGCGACCCACGATCAACACAACAATCGCTGCAGCGCCCCAGATCAATGCCGTTTCGATCGACACGGTCTCCCAGCGCACCCATATCAGGGAGGATGTTCCCACACCTGCCGCGACGACAATCATCGCATCGATGATGCTCGCAGCGTCCCGGGCGCGGCCAAGCGGACTCCGCTTTCGCGGGGCGCTGTGCGCAGGAACGCTGTGTGATGCTCCGTCTGTTGACGCAGGCACAGTCACAGGTGCATGTATCGGCCGTGTGCGCTTCAATCTGAGCCTCGCCCCGCAATCACGTGATCGACAGCGCCTTTGCGATGCACGAGCCTTTGGCATCGCGTTCGCGTCGACCGTGCCTGGAGGCACAAATGATTCAGACACGCGCAACTTTGATGCTTCTTGTCTTCGCACTGCTCGCATCGGCGCAGGCGTACGCCACTTCGCTGCGTGAAATCGCGCGCTTTCGCGGGCAGGGCGAGTCGATTCTTCACGGCATCGGGCTGGTGGGCGGCCTCAACGGCACCGGAGACTCGGGCAAAGACCTGGTTGTCGCACGCCCCCTGGCGCAAATGCTGCAAGGGCTCGGCAATCCTCTCCCTGACTTTGAGGAACTCAAGAACAGCCAGTCTGTGGCGCTGGTCATGATTACCTGTGTCATCCCCGAGACTGGTGCCGAGGTTGACGACACCTTTGACGTCCGGATATCCGTCATCAACAGTGCGTCGAGCCTGGAAGGGGGGGAGTTGTGGGTGGCACCCCTGACCGCAGCCGTCCCCGGAGGCGAGCTGTATGCCTTTGCCCAGGGTCCGATTACGATCGAAGACACGAGCGTGCCGACTGTGGGGCGCGTGCGCGGCGGGGCACGCATGGTCCGGGCCATTCAGACCACGCCCCCGATCTCCGGCACAGTCGATCTCATCATTCATAAGCACTTTGCCGGCTGGTCGTCGGCCTCTCAGATCGCAAGCCAGATCAACCAGCAGTATCTGCTGACCACACGCAAGCTGGGAGAGTCGGTCGCAACGGTCGTCAACGAGCGTCTGATTCGCGTGACCGTGCCCGAGCAGGAGCGCGCCAACGCGGCTGCCTTTCTCGGCGACGTGATGAGCACGGAAATCAACATGAGCATGCTCGGGCTTCCGGCCACGGTCGTCGTCAACGAACGCACCGGCGCCATCGTCGTTACCGGCGATGTCAAGATCAGCCCGGCCGTGATTACTCATCGCGGGCTGACGATCACCACGACCGTGCCGCCGCCGGTCCCCACACCCGAAACGCCCCTGGTCGAGCGCCGGCAGTGGGCTGCGATTGATACGAGTTCCGGAACGGCCGGCAGCTCAAGCCTCGAAGACCTGATCAAGGCGTTCGAGCAGCTCGACGTGCCGCCGAAGGACCAGATCGAGATTCTGCAGATGCTGCATCGTGCCGGCAAGCTGCACGCACGCCTGGTGATGGAGTAAGCCATGCGCATTGATTCGGTCTCATCGGTGTGGACGGACACGTTGAGCCTGGGCATGTCGCGGGCTGCGGAGGAACAGAGGTCATTTGCCCAGGTGCTCAGCGTCGATCGGAGGCGACAGGACGCGGGCTCTGCGGATGACGCACGCGATGCGGCGGAGCGATTGGTCGCGATGACGCTGATCGAGCCGTTTTTGCGCGAAGCGCGTGAATCGCGCAGCGACGAGCCTCCGTTCGGGCAGACACCCGCGGAAAGGCAGTTCGGAGCGTTGATGGATGCGCGCACCGCCGAGCGCATGGTCAAGGCATGGGATCTGCCGCTCGTGGATCGATTGGCACGCCAGATGCGTGAGCATTCCGGGATCGTGGAGACGAGCCGCCATGACGAGACCAAGTGAGACGGATATCCAGGTGCGTCGCATGCTCGAAGAGCTGATCGCCTTGCACGAGCAGATGCTTGAAGCGGTCCGCGATCATCGCGGGGCGCTGGCAAGGGCCGATCGCAAGGCGATCGCGTCGGCCACGTCGCGGCAAAACCAGTTGATTGAGAAGATCCGCCGGGTCGATGCCGTGCGGCGTGAGGCATTCGGGCAGACGCTGACCGTGAGCGAAATCGCGGCGACCCTCCCGGCCGAGTCCAGGAGGGTTGTGCTCGAGCTTGCAGGACGCCTGCGCGAGCTGATCGAGCAGGTGCGGGATGAGCAGGCGGTCGTGGCCCTTGCCAGCAGATCGCTCATGGGGCACATGGAAGGGCTGCTCCGGCAAGTTGCAGCCAGGCTGAATCACGCGGGAACCTACGGCCGGCTCGGGTGTGTGGAAGCAGGCGCACAAATCGTGACCGGTATCGACCTGACGAGGTGAGCGATGAGTCTGACCGGTGCCATTCAAATCGCGCGGAGCGCGCTGACGACCAGCCAGCTCGGGCTTCAGGTCGCCTCGCAGAATCTTGCCAATATCGCCAATCCTGCCTACTCACGACAGACGGCGCTGCTGGAAGGAGTGCGGGGGCAGAGTTCCGATCGCTTTCAACCGGGCCGGGGGGTCCAGATCCGCGCCATCCAGCGCCAGGTGGACAACGCTCTTCAGGCCCGCCTGCGCAACGGCATCTCCGACGAACAGTTCGCCTCGCGCAAGCTCTCCATCGTCAATCAGCTCGAGTCGGTCCTCAACGAGCTGACCGGCTACGACCTCTCGACCGAGCTCAACGAGTTCTTCAGTTCGTGGTCGGATGCCGCCAACCTGG
Organism: Planctomycetota bacterium; assembly: GCA_003697045.1. Taxonomy (GTDB): domain Bacteria; phylum Planctomycetota; class Phycisphaerae; order Phycisphaerales; family UBA1924; genus J022. Next base: position 1,246 of record RFGK01000191.1, on the reverse strand, counting down.
TCAACTCGAATGCGGTCGTAGTCGAGCACGGCGATCGGCTTGCCAGTTTCATGCAGCAGATGCGCCGCGACCTGGCGAATCTGCGCGACCAGATCGAGACGGATATCGATGCGGCGGTGCGTGGAGCCGACGCGATGCTCGACGAGATCGCCGAGCTCAACGCAGCAATCAATACATCCGGGCCGAACAACGCCTCTTCAAATCCCCTGCGCGATCGTCGCGACGAGCTGGTCAACGAGCTGGCCGAGCTGATGGATGTTTCGGTCGTTGAAGATACGCAGGGCAACTACGACGTGTTCGTGGGTTCGGTGCCCGTCGTGCTGGGGGGGCTCAGCCGCGGGCTGGAGATCGAGCGCGTGCCCGATGGACAGACGCTTTCTGTGCGGGTGCGGGTGCGCGACGATCAGACGCCGATTGCGATCGACTCGGGTTCGATCGGAGGCCTGCTCGCATCACGCAACAGCGTGATCGACGACACCATCGACCGGCTCGACACGCTGGCCGGCCAGCTCATCTTCGAAATCAACAAGCGCCACAGCACGGGCGCCAACGCCTCGGGGCTGACATCGGCCAGCGGCACGTTGCAGGTCGCCGCGGCCGATCTGGATGTGGCGTTCAACAGCAGCGACAACAGCACGTTTGCCGACTTGCCCTTTGCGCCCGAGAACGGGGGGTTCTTCGTCGAAGTCATCAACCCCGCGACCGGTTCAACTTCGCGTGTGCGTGTGGATGTCGATCTTGACGGCCTGACCGACGCCGGCACCGCCGGAACCGATGATGACACCACTCCCCAAGATATTGCCGACGCGCTCAATGCGATCAACGGCCTGTCCGCATCGTTCGATGCACAGGGCAAGTTGCAGATCGAAGCCGACCCAGGACTCGAGTTCCGCTTTGCCGATGACAGCTCGGGCGTGCTGGCGGCGCTGGGCGTCAACAGCTACTTCACCGGCACCACCGCCCGCGATATCGCCGTCAACAGCGAGCTCGTCTCCGATCCGTCGAAGTTGATGCTCGGCGCCATGAACGGCGATCAGTTCGTGGAAAACGCCACCGCCCTGTCGATCGTCGATCTGCAAGATCTCGGGCTTGATGCGCTGACCGGGCTTTCCATCCAGGAGCACTGGTCCAATGCGGTCCAGAACGTGGGTGTCGAGTCTTCCTCGGCCGAGACGCTCTCCCAGGCAAGCCTGATCGTCCGCCAGAGCCTCGAAGCCCAGCGGGCATCGGTCAGCGGCGTCAGCGC
>RFGK01000025.1 GCA_003697045.1 Planctomycetota bacterium | reverse complement strand
TGGCGTCGCAAAGAGAGATGACCATGCTCTCACGAAAGTCACTGTCTTTGGAAGCAGTTTTCGCCTCCTTGCTTCTTGTCGGATCGGTTTCCGTTGCGATCGGGCAGGGCGGCCTCCCACCCAAACCCAAATGTTACTGTCCCAATACGCCATGCCCCCCGGCATCTCACGACTTCGCCTATACCTGCGCCTGTTGCTTTGATCAACCGGGACAGTCGTGGGAGTGCTGGACGTGCGACGATCCCACGACGTTTGATTGCGACAACCCTTCTCCTCCTTTCGACCGTTGCAACTACAGCCTCTAGGTTTCGCATATTCAGGGGTCACCGATTCCGATGCATCGCCGCCTTGCCATCTGCCTGATCGTCGCCATACCGGCTGCTGGAGTTATCATCGGCTTGGGTCGAAGTCGGCTCGTGCCTCTTCCCTGGCAGTCCGAGCATGTCCCAATTGAACAGCGACGATCGGAATCTGTCGCAAGAGCACAACGAATGTACCGCTCGCTTGCAACGGTCTCCGCAGATCAGGTGCGGTCGAAGCGCGACCTTGACGAAACGCTCGGCCAGGCTTTGGGCGAACACCTTGCCAGACTTGCGTCGACCACCTCCATCCACGCGCCTGCCCGAACGCTCACGCAGCTTCGTGAGCAGGTCGTCAGCATCGTTCATGCTCGTTGGGTTGAGCAGGATTTCGAGGCGCACGATGCTTTTATGCGTGAGCATGGGTACGTCATTCGCCCAACCGACGAACTCGTTGCCATTGCGTTCGATCTGCAATACACCTTTCGGACGGGAAAGCCCTGGAATCCGAACCTGGATCCGAGGCAGGCCGTTCGAGAGGCCTGACCGACACCATCAGACTCTGACACCGAAGCGGCGGTTGTGCTCGCGTTTCCCAACTCGCCCGATGGGGTGGCCGTTGCATTTGAACAATTGTGCCCGGGTGACCACATGATTCTTCCCTCACTTGGCGGACGCCTTGGGGACGATGGTTGGTATGGTCAGAAGCAGAGTGGATGGAACTTCCTGTATCGCCCGAAGGGCGATTCCCTGAAGGACCGCCTGGCTTCGGGTCGGTGCGTGGCTTCTGCCACGGTTGCAGCCGTCATGAAGTTCCGGAAGGGCCGCTTCTTTCCGGTTTTCTTCCGATTCTGGTTCGACGAGGATACTGAACGCTGGTACGTGTTCCAGGCCGGTGCGGGCAATACGGTTCGAGGCTTCGGCGGTGTGTGCTTCTAGCCAAACGTCCATATCTTCCCGTGACCTGCCAACCCGGATTCTCGGCCTTGGCATCGCGCTCGTCTTCATCTGGGGTGCCTGTGTCAAGATCATGAACCCCGATGGTTTTGCCTATGTGGTCTGGAAAGTTCTCGGCACGTGGCCATCGCTTTCCGCAAGTGTTTGGATAGGGCTGGCTCTGTCGGCTTTCGAACTTGCGTTGGCCATGTATCTGCTTGTCGCTCGTCAAACGACGCGGGCATTGATCGCTTCAGGCATCGTGCTCATCGTTTTTTGCATCGTGCTCGTCCGGCTCATGCTCATGGAAGATCCGCCAAGTTGTGGGTGTTTATCAGCACCAGGGCTGCAAGGGTCAAAAGTGGAGCACGCCGCCGGGCTTGGGCGAAACATTGCTCTGGTCTGGATGATCACCATCGTGATGCGCAGACACCGCGAGCATCCGCAGCAACTCAAGACCCGCTCATGGCCCAAGCCAACCGGGTTCACCATCGTCGAGTTGCTGGTTGTCGTCGCTGTGCTGGTCGTGCTCGTTTCTCTTGTCCTGCCGTCGCTGGGCAAGTCTCATCTCAATAGCAAGGCGATGCGGCAAGCTGTGACCCAACGCCAAACATTCATGGCGCTGACGAGCTACGTTGAAGACCACGGCAACACCTTTCCCTTCTTCGGCACAAGGGCAAACCCCTACGGTCCAGTGACGATCAATGGGGAGATATTCGATGGAGGGTATTTCAATATTCAGTCTTCGTTCTGGGCCAGTGCACTTGTCCCCCGATACATTCCCGACCGGACGATGATTGAGCACGAACAGACGACTCAGCACCTCCTGGAAACCGGCCGATCACACCTGGTGCTCGCCCAGTCGGCCCTCTCGGACACGGTGTTCGCAGCACCTGCATTTTTCACGTGGGAAGCACGAAAAGTTCCACTCGACTTTTCACACTTTCGAGCAACTCGCCTTCATGAAGTTGTGTATCCATCTCACAAGATCCTCCTGACTTCCTGGTGGGGAACCATTGCGGGAGATCGCGATGGAATCGGAGTCGGCGTGGGATACCCCGCAACGTTTGCCGACGGCTCCACCGAGATCTTCAGCAAAGCACAGATTCTTCTCATGCCATCCGTAGACTGCCCCTTTATCGGCGACATTCCGATCCGCACGACCGAAGGCGGATTGGCAGGCCGCGATCGGTGAGGCATCGACCCTGCCGCTCTGGTTTGGCCAAAGTCGAGATCGACCTCGGCGCGGCGTGAGATTGTCGCTATTCGAGGATGGTCGGTGGATCGTCATCTGTGCCGCGGCCGCTGAACCTGGCATTCGTCGCTTCAGACGTCACAGCGACAAACGAACCGTCACCGCGTTTGACATAGCCCATCTCACCGGCCGTTGCCGTCTCAACGTGCCCATCGCAAAATGAGAAATTCGCTCGGCTGCGGTGACGCTCGTGCGGGGCCGAGCGGTGTTCGGGGGCGCGGTTGCGGATATCTGCATAATCGCAGTTGCTGGTCATGCGCGGGGGATCGAGCGCGTAGCCGTGTCCTCCCTCAGCCAGCAGCGCCGGATCGCGCGAGCCATCCGGGCGATTCGGCGTTCGATTGGCTTCGGGTTTGCCGGCTGCGGTGCCGAGCGAGTCGGCCGCCATCACGGTCATCGACGCATTGAGCGACCAGGCCCGCACGGGGAAGTTGATCAACCCCGAGTTTGGGTCGTCGTTTCGTCGAAAGCGCGTGTTCCCGAGGAACTGGTGGTTGTACCCGTAGGCGTAGTTGCGCGTGCTGGTCCAGTCGGCCGCATTGGGGCAGAGGAACACATCCGAGCCGTCGACCTGATGCGAATGCTCATCGGCCACATCCTCGGACGGCTGGGAGTATGCGAAAAAGCCGCCCACTGCGCCGAGCAGCACAAACCATCGGGGACGATAATGCCGACCATTGCCCACGTCGTACAGATTTCGCTCAAACTCCGGGTAACGCCCGGGCTGAGCGGGCACGGAAATATCCTGATTGTCGTTGGCGTAGAGCTGCCACCCGGTGGCCACCTGACGCATGCGACTGGCGCACACCAGCGTCCGCCCGGATTCGCGTGCCCCCGCAAGCGCAGGCAGCAGAATGCCGATCAACAGCCCGATGATGGCAATCACGACCAGAAGCTCGATCAGTGTGAATCCACGCCTCATGAACGAACTACCCTCTCCCGCCGCTCCGATTCAGACACGAAGACTCACAGCGGTCAGCATATACTGCGCCGCCCTGTTCGCATAGTCCACTTGATCCGCTTCATGCACATCCAAGATATCTACAAGCAGACCCACACCACGTTCTCGTTCGAGTTCTTCCCCCCGCGCGACGCCACGGCGGCAGGAGAGCTTTTCGAGAACATCCGCGAACTTGAGCAGCTTCGCCCGACGTTTGTCTCCGTGACCTACGGTGCCGGCGGCTCAACGCGCGAGCTGACTCGCAACCTGGTCGTGCGGATCCGCGAGGAGACGACGCTCGATCCCGTGCCTCACCTGACCTGTGTGTGCCAGAGTGAACGCGACATCGCCCGGATTCTGGAGCGCTACGCCGAGCACGGCATCTCGAACATTCTTGCGTTGCGCGGCGACCCGCCGCAGGGCGTGAGCAACTACGACCCCGACGCAGACACGTTTCGGTATGCAAGCGAGCTGGTTTCGTTCATTCGCAGGTTCAACGAATCGGGCGCCCACCCGGATCGGCGCGGATTCGGCATCGGCGTGGCCGGGTTTCCCGAAGGGCACCACCAGACCCCGAACCGGCTCCTGGAAATCGAATACCTCAAGGCCAAGGTTGACCAGGGTGCCGATTTCATCATCACGCAACTGTTTTTCGACAATCGTGATTTCTATGACTTTCGCGATCGATGCCGACTGGCCGGGATCAAGATTCCCATCATCGCCGGCGTCATGCCGATCACATCCATGGCAGGCATGAAGCGCATGGCCGAGCTGGCGCTGGGTGCACGATACCCGGCTCCTCTGCTCCGCGCACTGGCTCGGACCGACGGCCGGGCCGAAAACGTCCGACGTGTGGGCGTCCACTGGGCAACCGAACAGTGCCGCGACCTGCTCGATCATGACGTGGCAGGCATCCACCTCTACACGCTGAACAAATCGACCGCCACACGCGAAATCTACCGCACACTCGGCGTGCAAGACTCACGCGCTTTGCAACAGTAACACAATCGATACGCTGGCAGCACATGGCGTCATCACATATCAGGCACTGACAGACTTCGCCTTGCAGCTCAGCCGGGCCCGTTCATCTGCGCAGCCACCCGCACCAGGCGATCAAACAACTCGCCTCCAAGGGAGCGCTTTACCGTGCGTTCCGGATGCCACTGCACGCCAATATAAAACCTGCGCGCCGGATCGCCCACTGCTTCGATGATGCCGTCGTGTGCGCGTGCAAGCACACCGAGCGTTCCGGGATCACGCACGGCCTGTCGATGCCGGCTCAAGACCAGCCCGGATCCAAACTCCCATGCTTCCCCGGGTACGATGGCGTGCTCGCGCTCCCAGTGATCGTCGGCCGTCGCGCACGACTCAGGCAGGTGCTGGTCCAGCGAACCCCCCGCGACAAGTGACATCAGCTGCATCCCCAGACACACCCCAAGAACGGGCGTATCAGGACGCCTTTTCGAGAGCTCCCGGAGAAGGGCAATCTCAAAGCGTTGTCGATCGGGATGCAGCAGCGTGGCACGCGGGTCGGTCGGCTCACCAAACTCCTCGGTCCGCGGGTCGTCGCCGCCGGTGAACACAAAACCGTGCAACGACTCGACCAATGTGCCAATCGAGTCGACCTCGTGCGAGAGAAGCACCGGTGCTCCACCTGCTGCTGCAACGGCGCGCGCATAACTCGGGTACATCGCACATCGCTCCCGCCCATGGTGGGTGATCACGTCCGTCGTGATTCCGATGAGCGGGCGCTGCGGCATCGTGACATCCTTGACGTCGGCATGCACGCCGACAAGGGCTTAGAATTGCCGCGATGTCCGAACGAAGCGTCATCTTCTCGGTCGCAACGGCCGTCGTGCTCCTGCTCGTCTGGATCGGGATCGACCTGATCGGCCATCAGCCCGACGAGCCGGCCCGGATGTTGCTCACACTTGACCCGGCCGAGATCGAACGCATCGAGCTGCACGCTGCGGACGGCTCGCTCACTCGGATCGCACGGGAAGACTTCCTGGGTTTGCGCCGATGGATGATCCGCTGGGGTGAGGGCGGAACGGACCAGGCCTGGCCGGCCGACGAGACGCGTGTGCGCGCGGGTTTGCGCGTGCTGGCGACAACCGCCGTCGATCCGGGCATGTTGGACGGTGTATTCGAAACGACGCTGACGATTCACGCCTCGGATGGATCGACGCAGACGATTCGCTTCGGCGACCAGCCCGTCGCGGGCCGCATCGGTGTGATCGTGGATTCGGGCGGGCAGACAACGCAAGGCCTCACCGATGCGACGCTGTACGACGCGTTCGTGCGCACCGACTTGCGCACATGGCGCGACATGCGCCCCTTTGCCCCCCCGGGGGTTGGACCATCCGCGATCACGCTTGAATCGCAGGCGCGCTCGCTGTCGCTGGGGCGCCGCCAGGGCCGATGGAGCGTGCTCGAACCCGTCTTTGTCGCGGCCGATCCCGACGCGGCCAGCGAGCTGGCCAAGACCATCGCCAGCCTGCGCGCCGAGCGGTTTTTCGATTCACTTGCCATTGACGATACTCAGCTTGGGCTGACCCAGCCTCTGGCCCATGTGATCGTCGAACACGATGTCCGAGCACTGAGCAACGCCACGGAGACGACCCTGCACGTGCGCCAGTCAATGCTGGTCGGGCAGCCCACCGATCTGTCCGGCCGGTCGGTCTACGCGCTTGTCGAGTGGACCGTTCGACCGGGCTTGGGGGATGAACAGCCTCTGGTCGGGCCGACGCTGCTGTCTGTTCCCACCGAGGCGCTGAATCGCCTCACCACGCGTCCCGACGGATACGTCTCTCGTACGTCGCTGGAGATGCTTGCAGCCTCGATCGACCGCATCAGACTGTCGGTCGGCAGCAAGAGCGTCGAAATCGAGCGCCGAAGCGCCGGCTGGTCACGCAAGACCGACCCGCTGGTGCCGGCCGACTCGGAGCTCGTCGACAAGTTCATCACCTTGCTGACCCGACGCCACGCCGATGACGTCGTCGTGGCCGAGGCGGAAGTGGACAATCCCGAAGCGCTGCGCATCGAGCTGATGGCACGCGGAGATCTCAAGGCAGCCGAGCTGCGCGCAACCGCCTCTGTCGATCCTGCGGGCATGTGGATCGCATCGGGACTGGTCGGCCGGTTCTACGCGGGAATGTCCGACCTGGCAGCAGAGCTGATATCGATTGTCGAACGGCTCGGCACGGAACAGTGAGTTGGCCTTGCATCTGTCTCAATCGCACACCAGCGGGAGCCGAACAAGATGATCGAAGGCCTTGTCGTCAGCGTCAATGTCGGTTTGCCCCGGGTCGTCGAGTGGAAGGGAAAGTCCATCGAAACGGCAATCTTCAAGAGCCCGGTTGCCGGCCGCGTCAAAATCCGCCGCGACAGCCTTGAGGGTGATCAACAGGCCGATCGCCGACATCATGGCGGCACACACAAGGCGGTGTATTCCTACGCGCATGAGTGCTACACCCACTGGCGCGCGCACTACCCGCAAGCAGAGTTGCTCGCGGGTGCGTTCGGCGAAAACCTGACCACCCAGGGGCTGACAGAGCGCGCCGTGTGCATCGGCGACCGGTTTCGATTCGGCACAGCCCTGCTCGAAGCAAGTGAACCCAGGCTTCCATGCGCCAAGCTTGCACTGCGCTTTGGAAGCGATGAAATCGTCGAACAGTTCCTCGCGCATCGGCACGTCGGCATCTACTGGAGGATTGTGGAAGACGGCGACGTTGCCACCGGTGACCGCATCACACTTGTTGAGCGCACTGGCAACGGCACCAGCGTGCACGACGTCATCGACGCCTACGTAAGCAGAGGCGCCGACGCCTCTCAGCTTGAGCGCGCCCTGGCATGCACCGCGTTGACCCACAAGTGGCGCAACAGGCTCCGTCGACAGGCCGATCAATCCGGCAGACCCCGCCAGGCATGATGAGGCACCTGCCGAAAACCCTCGACCAGCTCGGCATGATTCAGTAAACTGAAAAGCGCTGGAGGATCAAGCCATGAGCGACAGCGCCGTGATCGACACTCCAAAGGCAAGCCCGTCTCATCCACGCCAGGATACGCTTGCGCCGTTCCATGTGATTCTGCACAACGACGACGTCAACGACATGCAGCATGTTGTCGACGCACTTGTCGCCGTCACGCCCACCCGCACGGCTGACGCACACAGGATCATGCTTCAGGCTCATTTTCAAGGCCGGGCGATCGTGCTGACGACACACCGCGAGCGGGCTGAGCTCTACCGCGATCGGCTCGGCAGCAAGGGGCTGGTTGCCACGGTCGAGCCGGCAGCATGATGAGCTCTTGCCCACCTGCCGCGCCGGGCAGCAAGCCGAACGAGGCGACTGGATCGTTCGCTGCGTGAACCAGAGAACCGGCCGATTCGGCACGGCCCCGACGGCACGGTGCGCCTGACCCCTGCTCGCACCCCTGAAACCGATTCTGAGCGTCCACCCGTTTTGCCAACTTTTTCTTGCTGCGCGCGGTCCAACCGGCGCGGCAGGTGCAGAGGTTCTGCCCATCCTCGATCAGCGCGGCGAGAGTCAATCGCGCCCCGGCCCGATGCCGATGGTGCCTTCCGGCCCCGCGTGGGGCGGCGTGTTGAAAGGACTTGTGCATGGGCGTGCGACTTGGTGAACTCATGGTCCACAAGGGGCTCTTGAGCGAGGACGAACGAAATGCGATTCTCGAGGCTCAGCTCGAATCCGGACGCCCATTCGGGCTGCTGGCCGAGCAGATGTTCGGGGTCAGCCCCAGGGATGTCGAGCAGATATGGGCCGAACAGTTTGCCGAGCTTGCCGAGAAGATCGACCCGTGCACATCGTCGGCTGCGCCTGAGGCGCTTGCGTGCATTGAGCGACGTCAGGCGTGGCAGTTCCGGACCGTCCCGATGCGATTTGAGGGTTCGGAGCTGGTGATCGCCACTGATGCCGCCTCATTGCCCCGGGCCATGCGATTTGTGGGCTGGCGTATCGCACGACCTTGTCGATTCGTGCTGGCCGATCCTGACGCCCTTTCAATGGCGTTGCAGACCTACTACCCAATGGCTGGGCTTGATTCTCGGACCCTGGCCGAGCTGACCCGCGACGTGTCGAGGTGATCGGGCGCGATACAGTTGGGCCATGAACAATGCATCCGGGCCCAACGGCATATCGCAAAACGAGATTCGAACCGTCTCATTTGTCAGTCTGGGCTGTCCGAAAAACCTGGTCGATTCCGAGAAAATGCTGGGCCTGCTTGCTGAAGACGGCATCGCACCCGTCTCGGCCGAGGCAATCGAGGACGCCGAGCACGATGACTTGTCGGTGTCCGGCTCGGAACAGGACGCCTCGGCCGCGAGCGGACGGGTCACCGCGGCCGACGCGGTCGTCATCAACACCTGCGGATTCCTCGAAGCCTCGAAGCAGGAATCGCTGCAAGTCATTCAGGAAGCGGTCGCGGCAAAGCAGCGCGGCGAGGTCAAGCGCGTGGTCGTCGCAGGATGCCTGGTCCAGAGGCACCGGGCAAAGCTGCTCGATTGGGCGCCGGGCATCGACGCGATGATCGGGGTGTTCGATCGAGACAAGGTACTCCAGGCCGTGCGCGGCTCACGCGCGCAGCGCGAATCACTGGAAGATGCTGCGGAGAAAGGCCCCACCTACTGGATCACGTCAAACGCGCTCATCAAAGCTCGCTCCAGCGGGCTTGAGACCGTCGGGCTGACCGTGCACGGCAAAGACGGCAGGGGAGTCGGGTACTTCGAATCAGATTCGGCTCGACTGCGCCTCACGCCGAGGCATTATGCCTACCTGCGCATCAGCGAAGGCTGCAACCAGAAGTGCGCCTTCTGCACGATCCCGTCCATTCGCGGGAAGATGCGTTCCAAGCCCATTGACCACATTGTCCGTGAAGCACGCGAGCTGCTGCGCGATGGGGCCTTTGAGCTGCTGTTGATCGGACAGGACACAACCAGCTACGGCGATGACATCGGTTGCGGCCTTTCCAGCAAGGTCCGGCCGGAAAACATGAGTCTGTTCGATCTGGGCCTGCCCCGTGTCCTCAAGGCGCTCTCAGACGCGGTGCGGGAGGAAACGGGCAAAGCATGGCTGCGGCTGATGTACGCCTACCCATCCAACTTCTCGCACGAAATCATCGATGCCTTCGCCGCACTGGTCGAGCAAGGCAACCTGCTGCCGTACATCGATATTCCACTCCAGCATGCCTCCGACCGAATGCTCAAGGCCATGCGCCGCAATGTCGATGCCTCACAGCAGCGCCGACTGATGCACACGCTGCGCGAGCGCATTCCGGGCATGGCCCTTCGCACCACGTTCGTAACCGGATTCCCCGGCGAAACCGAACAGGACCACGAGCAACTGCTCGAGTTCATCGAAGAAATCGGCTTCGATGCCGTCGGGTGCTTCCAGTATTCGGCCGAGGAAGGAACCGTCGCCGCCCGCATGGAAGCCGATCCCTCCCTCGCAGTCGATCCGGAAACCAAGCAGCGCCGGCACGACGAGATCATGGCCCTCCAGCAGCAGATCGCCTTTGAGCAGGCAGCCTATCTCGCCGAGCAGTTTGACCCCCGCAAGCCAACTGAGAGCGGATGCCAGTTTGATGTGCTGATTGATCAGCCCGCTCCGCAGGCGGACAACGTGGAAACCATGGGCTCCGGTCCTTCCACCGAGACGAGCACCGTCTATCAGGGTCGCACATACTTCCAGGCACCGAAAATCGACGCCATCACACTGGTGCACTCGCGTGAACGCTTGTCGCCGGGAGAGCTGGTGCGATGCGCCATCGTCGATTCCGACGGCTATGACCTGATCGCAAAGCCTGTTGCCGAGCTTGAAAAACGCGTTTCGCTCGACCTGCTCTAGCGCACCCAGGCGTCATTGCCTGCGGGCGGTTTTGTGATCTCGACCTGAGGCGTCCTGTCCTACTTCTTCTTGCGCATCCAGCCCTTCAGCTTCTGAGACACAGATGCCTCATCGCGAACCGGCTGCACCGGTGCAGGGCTTGCTTGTTCAGATGCCTGGTCCGGCAAGGTCAGCAGAGTCGTCGCTGTGATCGTCATTGACTCATCCATCCCGGGATCCGGTCGCCACGATGGCCCCTTTGGGTGCGAATGCATCGATGAGGTCTGCCCATCCGACGTGGCAAAGTCGAGTCCGTCAGAGAATTTCACAAACCGCATGATCGACTTGCCAAGCCTGATCTCGTCTCCGTGCGCCAGAGGTACGGCTCCCTCGACACGCACATCGTTGACAAATGTGCCCCAGCGGCTGCCAAGATCCTCAACCATGTGCCGACCGCCGCGCACGACAATGCGCACATGCCGGCGCGACACGTGCTCGTCGCTGAGCACGATGTCGTTCTTCTTGTTGCTCCTTCCGATGAGCACATCATCACCCTCATCGGTGGGAAGCACCGATCTGAGTCGGCGTACATGCCCCCCGTCCAGCGTCGAGACGAGCAGCTCCGGACGCGTCCAGTTGGCGCTGTTGACCTCGCCTTCCTCGAGCAAGTCACTTGCCGGCCGCACGCGCAGACGCGCCTGTCCGATCCGAATCCACTCGCCCCGCGGCACCCGCCGCTCCCCCGCAAACTCATCTCCAAGCGCCACGATCCCCCCGGGCCCAAACCGCAGGACGACCTCACCCGCGTCCGCCTGGTCGGCCAACGGCTCGATCTCCACAACAACGCGCTCACATTCCCTTTTCATGCCGGGGCCCAGTCACGTAACGTCAATACCCTACAAGAGATACGCACGCACCCATGCTATCGACAAAATCGACACCGTTCCATCAAATCTTGCCAAGTCACTCACGAGAGGAAGGGAATCCGCCCACGCTTGTCGGCCCCGGTTTCCACACGCACCCATCCCCGAAGCGCCTCGGCCATCTCGGATGCACGCGCAAAACGATCGTCCGGCCGGCGCGCCATGGCCTTCAAGCAGATCTTCTCCAAACCCTCCGGCACCGACCAGACCAGTGAACTCGGAGAGGCCGGATCTTCCGTCACAATCGCACGCAACACCTCCGGCACCGTCCCCTTGAATGCCGGGCGATACGTCAGAAACTCGTACAAAACCGCACCCAGGCTCCACACATCCGCCCGCGCATCTCGATGCTGCACTTCGTCTGAAAAACTCGCCCAGTCCGCAACCCGTTCGGGCGAAAGATACCGGGGCGTGCCCACACGCGCCCGGCTCATCCCCTGCCGGTCCGCCGGGCGGGCTGCCAATCCAAAATCCGTAATCATCATCCGACCGTCGCCCGACAACAGCAGGTTGCTCGGCTTGATATCCCGATGCAGCACGCCCTCGGCGTGCGCACGCTCCAGCCCGTCGGCAACGCCTGCAATCCAGTACGCAACCAGCCTGTAGTACGCGTTCTTGTCCGGCGTGAGAAGTTCACGTAGCTCGGCGGCCGATCGTTTCGCATCCACGCCCGCAACCCGGAGCACCTCGTCACCCGGCAGCTGGTGCGCCCCCGATGACTCGAACTTCTTGACCAGCTTGGCCCCGTCCATCCCGCGCACAAACTGCATCACATAGAAACCGCCGCGGCCCATCTTCTCGAACCGCGCCACCTGCACGATGTTCGGGTGCTCCAGCCTCGCCGCGGCACGCGCTTCGTGCTGCAGCTGCTCCTGCGCCTCCGGGTCGACCGATCGCAGCACCTTGATCGCCACGTCCTTGTCGAGCTGATTGTCATACGCGAGAAACACGCGACCCATGCCCCCCGCGCCGATCTCCTCCTTGATTGAAAATCCCTCTATCTCGGGAAGCGCTTCGGGCACCGCTGCGTCCGGTGGGGGTGGAGGTGTGCCTCGCGTGGCGTTGGTTCCACCGGCTGTGAGTTCCTCCGCCGAGGCTTGCACGGGAGCGGCCGCAGGGCTCTGCACGGCCGGGGCCTGCGCAGGCTCGACCGGGGCCGGCGTTCGCGCGGAAGTGCGAGGCGCACGCATCATGCCGCGTGAGCGCGAGCCGCTCTTCTCGCCCCAGATACGTGATGCAATCTTCACGGCGCGCTCAATCCGCTGAGCCGCCGGCCGACGCGCATGATTCAGTGTCAGCCACACGTCCTCCGTGTCAGGGTTGCGCCCGTCAATCTCGTCATCGAGCATCACCATGCACCTGAGGAACTGGTACACGTGATCGTCTTCTTCAAGCCCATATCCCTTCGCACGCTCGATCCCGCGCTCCACCAGCGATCGCAACGCATCCGGATTGCGACTGCCTGCCTGCTCGGGAAACTCCTCACACAAATCCGACATGATCCGGCTGACCAGATCCGTGTCGGCGCTGTACGTCATCGCATGTGCCCACGATCTTCCCTCACTCGCGCCGCTTTCCGATCGATCCGGCGCTCCACCGGCCGGTGCGGTCGGCGGCTCAAACGGCGGCAAAGGCTCAGGCTCGATCGGACGCTCGGCGATCGCGGGTGGCTCTGCCTGCTTCTCTGGCTGCTCCACAGGACCGGGCGCCGGCGCCTCCTCGGCAGCTTCCTGATCGGCCGGACCGCCCGATACCTCTTCATCGGCTTCGATCGACACATCGACACGAAAGACCGTCGCCCCGACCAGCAACTCCGAACCGGATCGCACGCTCATCGGATCGGCCACGAACTCCCCGTTCAGACACGTCCCGATCTCCTCGTCGAGGTTCTCCACCATCAGCTTGTCGCCGGCAAGATACAGCCGGCAGTGCCGATCGGCCGCCATGTCATCGTCGATCCTCACCCCGCAATCAGGCGAACGTCCCAGCACGCATTCGTCGCCGGGTCCGGCGAGTGTGACCGAAAACCCCGGCCCGCCCGGCGGCTCATTCACCTGCAACTCGATGCGATGCACCACGCCCGACCTCGATCAGCGACACAAAACCCCCTTACCTGTGCCGACCAGCCAAAGTCGGCTTGCTCCACTATACGAGACATTTGCAGCCCTTGCCTACCGCACCTTGATGCTCGCAAGCCCGATCACGGCCAGCAGGATCGACACAATCCAGAGTCGTGCCACAACCTGCTGCTCGGCCCACCCCCCCAGATGCAAGTGATGATGGAACGGTGCACACCGGAAGATCCGTCTGCCCCCGCTCATCCTGAAGTACCCGACCTGCAGCACGACCGACCCGATCTCCAGCAAAAAGACGCCGCACAGGATCAAGACCACAATCTCCTGACGCAGCACGATCGAGACATACCCGATCAGTCCGCCAAGCGCAAGCGAGCCGGTATCACCCATGAACACCATCGCGGGCGCGCAGTTCCACCACAGAAACCCGAGGCACGCGCCCGCCATGGCGCCCGACAGCACCGCCAGCTCATTCGACCCCACGACATAGGGCACCAGCAGATAGTGGGCCCACAACTCCGTTCCCCCGACCAACGCAAGCACGAGCAGCGCAAGCGACACGATCCCGCTGATCCCTGTCGCCAGCCCGTCCATCCCGTCGGTGATGTTCACCGCGTTGCTCAGACCCGCGATCATCAACATCGCGACGATCATAAACGCGCCCATCGACAGGTAGATCAATCCATCCGACACGCCTCCGATCTGCGAGACATACGTCTTCTGAAGCGGCAGGTTGAGAACATGCGCGATGTCCTGAGCCGCCTCGGTATCGCCCTGTCGATAGACAAACACGCCTGCGAGCACACCGATGCCGAGCTGGAAGACGAGCTTCTCCCACGCGTACAGCCCCTGGCGGCCATCTCCCCGACGCGACGCAGTCAGCTTCAACCAGTCGTCGATCCCCCCGAGCACGCTCAGCCACACCAGGATCACAAGCCCGAGCTGCACATAGAAGTTTGACACATCGGCCAGCAGCAACGTCGAAAGCCCGATCGCACCGCAGATCAACACCCCACCCATCGTCGGCGTGTTCGCCTTGGTGATTGCCGTTTCACGCAGCGCCTCGGCATCGGTCAGACCGGTGTCGCCGATCTTCATGCGGATCAGACGCCGAATCGTCGGACGCCCACACGTCAGCACCACCGCAAACGCCACCCCCACGGCTGCCAGTGCCCGGAACTGCACCTCATCCAGCGGCGAAAAAATCGCATAGACGCCGTGGGCCGACAGCCACTCGCGGAGCCTCTCGTGGATCAGATAGAGCATGCGGTCCTCAGCCTCTCGTCGAAGCGCGATCGCCTGATGTTGACGTGATATCGGGCACAAAACGCCGCTCGAGATCGGCGGCGATGCGCTCAAGCCCCATCCGGCGCGAACCCTTCAGGAGCACGACGTCGCCAGGCTCGATCAGGCTCGAAACGGCCGAACAAGATGATCCGTCGAGTGTCTCAAACCAGTGCACGCTTTCCTCTCCGATGGCCGATGCGATCGGTCCGAGCATCTCCCGCGCAAGCGGTCCAACGAGCACGACCACCTCGGCCGCCCGCGCCGCAGCCATCCACTCTCCGACAATCCGGTGTTCACTCAAAGCCGCATCGCCCAGCTCGAGCATGTCCCCCAGCACCGCCACCCGCCGCGCATCGCGCCATGTCGCAAGCACCTTGAGACCTGCAATCATCGACTCGGGATTGGCGTTGTACGCATCATTGATCACCGTTACCGGCCCGAGCCGCACCAGCTGCCCCCGCATCTCCGCACCGCGCGCCCTCGATAGACCGGCGCGAATCTCCTCATCCCCAAGCCCGAGCCGACGCCCCACCCCCACCGCGATCGCTGCGTTGATCGCGTTGTGCTCGCCCAGCAAAGGCACCTCAAAGTTCACGCGGTCATTGAGCGAAAATCGCACGCCCGCAGGCGATGCGACAACCCCCGTGACGCGCAGGTCCGCCTCTGGCCCCACGCCGATCGTCACCAGTCGCTCCCGATCAAAAAGCCGGATATGCCGATGCAACGCCCCACACTCGGCCGGCACAAACGCCAGCCCGCCTCCGCGGAGATGTGCAAGAAGCGACGCCTTCTCCCGAGCCACGCCATCGACACTTCCCAGCCGTTCGAGGTGTGCCCGTCCGATGTTGGTGATCACCGCCACGTCGGGCTCACATATTCGCGCCAAAGTCTCGATCTCGCCCGGCGCATTGGTCCCCACCTCGCACACCACGTAGTTGTCCGAAGGCCTCGCATTCAAAAGCGTCAGAGGCACCCCGATCGCGTTGTTGAAAGACCTGGGCGACGCCGAGCCGCGAAGCCTCTGCGAGAGCACCGCATCAATCAGCCGAACCGTCGTCGTCTTGCCGCAACTGCCGGTCACCGCGATGACGCGCAGCGCAAGTGCCGATCGCCGATACGCAGCAGCGAGCCGACCGAGCGCCTCGATCGTGCTCTCTACTCGAATGATGCCGATCGAATCGGGCAACGGTTCATCGGTATGCTCGACGATCGCAAGCGGGCAGCCGCGCTCTGCCGCACGGCCTACAAATCGATGCCCCTCGGTGCGTTCACCCCTGAGCGCGACAAACACCTGCCCCGGCCGGGCCTGGCGCGAATCAATCGTCACGCCGAAAGGATCGTGCTGGTTTTCGCGCGGGCGCGTCACCCATGTGCCGGAGACCACCGCCCGGATCGTATCTGGATTCCAGAACGTCATGTCCGGGAAGCCTCCTGCTCGCGTCGAGTCCTCAGCGCCGCTGCAGCCTCGACCGCATCATCAAACGGCAACTCCATCACCCCCCCACACCCGTCGGGCACAATCTGCACCCGCTCGTGCCCCTTGCCCGCGATGAGCACGATATCACCTGGAAGCGCCTGCACGATCGCGCACTCGATTGCCGTTTTTCGTTGGACATGCACTTCCGCCTGCGCTCGGGCCTGAGGGGACAATCCTCCGAGAATCTCCGAGACAATCGCGCCCGGAGTCTCATGCCTGGGGTTGTCGCTGGTCACGATCACCCGGTCCGCCAGCGTACCGGCCACCCGGCCCATCTCGGCGCGCTTGGACCGGTCCCGATCACCCCCGCAGCCGAACACGACGCAGATGCGCCCCCCGCTGCTGACGCTGCGCAGTGCCGAGAGCACGTTCTTCAGTGCGTCCGGCGTGTGCGCATAATCGACAAACACCGTCACGTCGTCGCCCGGACCACTGATTCGCTCGAGCCGTCCCGGCGGAGCCTTGAGCCCCAGCACCGCCGAACCAAGCCGATTCATTGCCCGCTCGTCTGCAAGCACATCGACCGCCGTCCGCGCCGCCACGTATGCCTGCAAGACATTCATCGCGTTGTACGCTCCAAACATCCCGGTCGTACACCGCACCTTCTCGTCCCCGCCGACAAGTGACAACTCCATCCCCGCAAGCGACTGCGAGCAAACCTCGACCCACCAGTCCGCCCCAGGCCTGGAAGAACACCGGACCAGCCGATCGGCCCGAAACTGGGCCGAAGCCGCGTCATCGGCGTTGACAATCCCCACGCCCCCCGCGGGCAGGAGCTCAAACAGCCGACGCTTGGCTTGAAGATAGTCCTCCTTGCTCTCGTGATAATCCCCGTGATCCTGCGTCAGATTCGTGAACACCGCCGCGTCAAACTTCAATCCGTCCACGCGACCCTGCGCCAGGGCATGGCTCGAGACCTCCATCACGCACGCCCGGCACCCGGATTCCACCATCGTGGCCAGGGTTCGACTCAACTCAATCGCCGGCGGCGTCGTCATCGCTGCGGGCGCCGTCTCGCGACCGTCATCAACCAGCACCGTCCCAATCAACCCGCACCGCACCCCGCAACGATTGAGAATTCGATGCGCCACATACGCCACGGTCGTCTTGCCGTTGGTCCCCGTGACTCCAATCAGGACAAGACTCGACGAAGGAGCACCGTAAAACCGCTCGGCCACCTGTGCCGCCATCTGCGCCACATTCTCACACACACACAGCACTACGCCGGGAGGCGTCGCAAGCGATGCATCATCGCTGAGGATCACCGACGCCCCGAGCACGCACGCCTCACCCACAAAACGACGCCCGTCACTTGCAAGTCCCTTGCGAGCAACAAACATCGATCCCGGCAGAACCGTGCGCGAATCTTCAGTCAGATCACTCACGCGCGCTCGACGTGCGTCGCCGCGAACCACGCGAATGTCGAGTCCTGCAATGAGTTGATCCAGCATCATTCCCGACGCTCCGGTTCGACCGCTCAACTCAACATCGGCCACATCGCCGCACCGCGCCCACACGCCCCTACGGCAAAATCAGCATCGCATCGCCGTAACTGTAGAAACGATACCTCTTGTCCATGGCGATCCGGTACAGCTCCAACAGGCGTTCGATTCCTCCGGGCACAAACGCCGCCACCATCGCCAGCAGCGTCGACCGCGGCAGATGAAAGTTCGTCAACAGCCCATCCACACGACGCCACCGATATCCCGGCGTAATCAACAACTCCGTCGACACCCAGCCCGAAACGCTCTGCCCCTCCTCGGCCCTTGCAGCAAAGGTCTCCAGTGTGCGCGCGCTCGTCGAACCAACCGCCACCACGCGGCGATCGCTCTGCATCACCCACGCCGCATCACCCAGCGCGCACCACTCCGCGTGCATGGGATGCTCTTCCACCCGCTCCGTCTCGATCGGCTTGAACGTCCCCGCGCCCACGTGGAGCGTGACCTCGGCCCGGTCCACGCCGCGCGCACCGATCCGCTCCAGAAGCGCCGGCGTAAAGTGCAGCCCCGCCGTCGGAGCCGCCACCGAACCCTGCACGGGCTCATCGCCCCCCTCTCGTGCAAATACCGTCTGGTACGCGGCACGATCCAGCTCGTCTGAAACCTCCAACCCCGCACGCTTGCGCGCACCGCGAATGTACGGCGGAATGGGGGTTCTGCCCACCTCTTCCAGAATCTCCGGCGTCGTGCGAGCTTGCGGATCATCCACCCTGACCAACCACGCACCATCCGCACTCATCTTTTCGACAAGCGTCAGTATCACCCCCGACGCCCGTGCGGCACACGTCGTCAGCTCCAGCCGCCTGCCCGGGCGAAACCGACGCGCCCGCACCAGCGCCTCCCACGCAAGCCCGTCACAGCCGACGCCATCGCGCAGCCAAAGGCCTTCCACCCTCCCCTGCGTGTCGAGATTGCGCCCCTCAAAACGGGCAGGAAGCACGCGCGTGCGATTGAAAACCAGCACGTCACCAGACGCGAGCACGTCCGGAAGATCGGCAATGCGCGCATGCTCGACGCGCTGCGGGTCCGATCGGCGCACCACCATCAGGCGCGCGCTTTCCCGCGGCTCGGCCGGACGCACCGCAATCAGCGACTCGTCCAACTCATAATCCAACTCCGACGTTCGCAACATCAGCGATGGTATCCGGCACCACGCGTTGCCCCAACGCAACACGCCCAGAGACCCGATTCCCGCAGCCGGCTTCCAGTAACGACGCTCAACCCCTTCCATGACCTTTCTTATCGGATGTTGGCGCGACCACCCCGTCCGGCATGTCGGATGCATCAGCATCGGTATGCGAGTTGGCGCGTGCCATCCCCAGCCTGTCCTCGGGCTTGACCATGCCCCCGGCGCCGTGGCGCGCCCGCCTCAGTGCGAGCGCGTGGATGAGCACACCCCCACTTTCGCCGAGTTCCTTCGGGCACGCAACCGTGCGCTGCGGGCAGGCGGGTTCGACCGATTCGAACCAGCGCGCCTGCGAGGGGCCGACAGCGAACCTGACTTGCCCCGCAGGATGCCCCTGCTCGTGCGCCTCAGCGATCTGAACCCGCTTGCTCCCAAGCCTCGCACAGAGATCGTCCATCGCATCTATCGGCTCGAGCGTGAGATCGCGACGGGAAGCATCATCGACGTGGTGATCTAGGCGCTCAGGCCGAGTCGCTGACGCGCCGGATATCAGCACCGAGCCTGACGAGGCGCTCTTCGAGTCTCTCGTATCCGCGGTCGAGGTGATAGACGCGGTTGACGATGGTTGTTCCTCGGGCTGCCAGTCCGGCCAGCACAAGCGACGCCGATGCGCGCAAATCACTTGCCATGACCGGTGCTCCGCGCAGCTCGCGCACGCCGGTCACGACAACCGTCGCACCCTGACGATGCAGCTGGGCGCCCATGCGGCTCAGTTCGGCCACATGCAAAAACCGCTCGGGAAAGACTTTTTCGGTCACAATGCTGTTCCCGTCAGCCAGACAGAGCAGCGCCATGAGCTGAGCCTGCAGATCGGTGGGAAACCCCGGGTGTGGCTGCGTGGTCACCCTGATCGGGTGCAAGACCCGCCCCGATGCAACCCGGCACGTCGCCCGCAGAGGATCCGACGCGTCCAAAAGTTCAACCTCGATGCCGAGCGCCGCGAGCCGATCGAGCACGGCAATCATGCAGTCGACAGGTGTATTCTCGATCGTGAGCGAGCCGTTGGTGATCGCCGCTGCACACATGAATGTGCCCGCTTCGATGCGATCGGGCATCACCGTGTGCTCGGCGCCGCCGAGACGATCCACACCCTCGATGACGATCCGGGGCGTGCCCGCGCCGGAAATCCTCGCTCCCATGGCGTTGAGCAAACGGGCCAGATCGACCACCTCCGGCTCACACGCAGCCGACTCGATCACGCTCGTGCCTTCGGCCAGAACCGCAGCCGACATGACGTTGGCCGTTCCAAGCACGGTCGAACCAAAGGCCCCGCCCAGAAACACGGTCGCCCCACGCAGCCTCCCCCCGGGTGCCTCGGCAACGACGTCGCCGGACTCCAGCTCGATGCTGGCCCCCAGCGCTTCGAGCCCGCGGAGGTGCAAATCAACCGGGCGCTCCCCGATAGCGCACCCCCCGGGCATGGACACCCGCGCCCGCCCGCGCTTCGCAAGCAGAGGCCCAAGAACACAAATGCTCGCACGCATCGTGCGGACGATCTCGTATCGGGCGTGTGAGGCGGTATCGTCGACCACTTTCATCGTCAGCGAGGCCGGCTCGTCTCCGGGCTCGCTCGAGCTGACCTCGACGCCGAGCTCATCGAGCAGGCGACGCATCGAGCGAATGTCCGCCAGGTCGGGAACATCCATGAGCCTGACCTGGTCATCTGCGAGCAGAGACGCAGCCATGAGCGGAAGCGCCGCGTTCTTCGAGCCGTTGACCCGGATCGTCCCCTCGAGTCGTCGTCCGCCATTGATATGAAAGCTGTCCATCGCCTCGTCTCCCGCGTCTGTCCGATCATATCGGCCCGCACGCTGCTGCCCGTCCACTCCCTGCTGCACAACCCGCACAGCCCGTGCAATCCGCCGGGAGTGGTCGTGTTGGCCTGCTCATCAGCTGGCAGACCGCCCAGGTGAATCGCATTGTGATCCGGCGAAAGGATGCAGATCTCTTGGCACCCCACCCACGGAGGACCGACATGATCGCGACACAGCAGTCTCAACCTCAAACCGCTCGCCCGCGTGCGAGCCTTGGCAAGGCAGGGGTGCTTGCCGCAGGCATCGCTGTTCTCAGTGCAGCACAGGCCGTCGCGGCTGCAGCCGGAACGTCAAACGCTCTGCCTGACACAATCACGCTGACAGGAACCGTCCGCGACTTCATCCGATTCGACCATCCCGGCGGACACCCCGACTTCCAACAATACAACACCGGGCACATCGTCGGACTGGTCGAAGAATACCTCGACGATGACGGCAAACCCGTACGCAGCTCTTCCCAGTGCAAAAAGGTCCGCTCGCAGTACCGCGATCAGTACGGCAACAACATCAACCCGGCGCTGTACGACCCTGATCGCGGTGACCAGAAGGGAGCGCTCAAGAACTATTCAAACCCGGTCATCACCAGCGCTGAGAGCTTCTCCCAGTGGTATCGCGACGTGCCCGGGGTCAACCTGTCCATGCCTCTGTCCATCACGCTTGAGCGCATCCCCGATTCAGACGTCTACTTCTTCCACGCTCACGATGATTACAGCACAAGCGAGCGAGAAGGCTTCTTCCCGATCGATGAACACCTCTACAGGGACATCGACCCGACGTACCACCACAACTACTTCTTCACCTTTGAGCTCGAAACCGAGTTCATGTATGAGCGCGGCACCGGGCAGATGTTCACCTTCTTCGGCGATGATGATGTCTGGGTCTTCATCAACGGCCGACTCGTCATCGACATCGGAGGCGTGCACGGCGCCGTCCAGCAGACCATCGAACTCGATCGACTCGACTGGCTGCCCGATGGACAGAAAGCCACGCTCACGCTCTTCTTTGCCGAACGGCATACGACGCGATCCAACTTCCGCGTCGAGACCAACCTGATCCTGCAGTCGATCGAGCAGCCTCCCACCACGGCGCTGTACGACTGAGCGATCTCTCGGGGCCCCGGGAAACCAGGCGACTCCCCTCTTCAACGCCGGGCACCCGTCATCGGAAGGTGACGGGTGCCTGTGTTT
>RFGK01000190.1 GCA_003697045.1 Planctomycetota bacterium | reverse complement strand
GTCATGAAGGCGGGCGTATCGAATGACCCGTGCGGGGTGTGCACGCGTCCGACACGGGCGCAACTTTGCGCACAGCGATGCGAGATTTCGAATCGCAGAGCCGTCAATCCGGGTTTCCACGTCGTTTCGAGTGCTGTGTGAGCAGCCTGCGCTCGCGATCGGTCAGAGATTGCATGCCCTTCTGGCTGATCTTGTCGAGGATCTCATCGATATCAGATGGATACCCGCGAGCCTGCCTGCCGGGCCTTTGCATCTTTTTGCGTGAGTCGCTGAAGACATCAAAGAAGTCGCGCAAAAGCCAGGGTCTGCGGATGAAGTAAAACCCCGCCAGTGCTCCACCGACGTGGGCAGCCTCACCGCCCTGGTTGTGTCCACCCGTGATGAGATTCCAGAGCGCAAGCCCGAAGTAGGCGTAAACGAGCCAGCGCATTTCGAGCGCGACGGGTGGAAAGAGCAACTGCACGATGGCTTTGGGCGCGATGTATGCGCACGCCATCAGCACGCCGAACACCCCAGCCGACGCACCCACGAGGGGGGTCCAGATGTCCACATCGAGCGCGCCGGGCATGGGAATGCCCAGGTATCCGACAAGGTTGAGCGCAAGGTACATCAGCCCGCCGAAGATCCCGCAGACCAGGTAAAACGCCAGGAAACGCCGCCCGCCGAGCTGCTGTTCGACAAGGGGCCCAAAGACAAACAGCCCGAACATGTTGAAAAACAAGTGGGCAAAGCCGGCGTGGAGAAACTGGAAAGTGACGAGGCGCCAGACCTGCAGCTCGGCAAAGCCCTTGGCGGTCGAAAAATGTCCGAATGCTTCCAGCGGCTCCATCACAACGTACAAGTTCTGCCCGACCGGAACGCGCGTGCCATCCGGTCGAACCTCAAAGAGGGGCCGAGCAATGACATTCCCGACGCGCTTCGTGTCGGCCTCGGAAACCTGCTGCATGAGGAGCGGCACCCCCCGGCTGGGCACGAAGTAATGCTCGGGCATGACCAGATGGGCGCCCGGGGAAGGCGGGCGAAAATACTCCGTGCCGGTGTGTACCGGAACCCCGGCGCTGCTCAGGGCCATCTGCGCAAGCATCACCAGCACGTTCGCGATGATGATCCACGCGGTCACGCTGAGCACCTGGAGACGACCCAGTCCCGAAGGAGGCCTGCGGAATCCACCGCCTCCGCCCCCACGACGTCCGTCCTTGATGTAGTCGCGGTCGTAAATGCCCATGCGCCCCGCCTGATTCAAGTGGTTGCCATTCAGCTCCGGGCGATGTTATGCGGACAATGAACGGGGAGAAGACTTCAGCTCGGCCGACACTGCTCGCTTGACCCCCCGGGCGCCAAAAAGACTCCAGGACCGCGGTGCTGCATCGCGCACATCCGACACGAGCGAATCAGCTCCCGCGTTTGCGCCGGGTCTCGGCCTTGAGCGTGCGCCGCTCCGCTCTGGTCAGCGATCCCATGCCCTCACGCGAGATCTTGTCGAGGATCTGCTCGACGCGCTGGAAGTGCTCGCGTTCCCTGCGCTGGCGCCTGAGGTCAGCCTTTGTCGGACGGCTTGCACTTTCGGCACTGAACTCGTGCTCCACAAAAAGCCCCTGTCCGATGAGGCGCAGATGACGTCGTTCCATGTAGCAGGTGATTCCGCCGAAGATCGCAATGGCAAGCAAAAGCGTTTGATTGAAAACGATTCCGACAACGCCCAGGCAGGCGGCAGCCGCCAGACCGACGACCAACGCAACCTCCATCGATCGTCGATATCCCAGGCGTGCCCAGAGAACCGACTGCACAATGCGTCCGGCATCCATCGGATACATCGGCACCAAAGCGTTGAATGCCAGAAGCATCCCATTGGCGTAGTAGCCCGTCCAGAGAAGTCGCACAGGCAGCGAGAACCCCATGACTTCGATCCACCCGGCGCCCGGGTGGAACGGATTGAATAGCACGGCTCCCCACGACCCGGTCGCGAGAAGCACAGCCAGGAACAGAAGGGGAAAGAGGATGACGTTGACCATCGGGCCGCCGACGACCGTGATGAGCTCGGCCTGCCAGCGATGCGGAGGACGACAGAAGGCCAATCCACCGAGCGGCCAGAGCATGATCTCGTCGGCCTGACCACCCACCCATCGGCATGCAAAGCAGTGTCCGTATTCGTGCAGGAGCACCAGGGCAAAGAGCGTTGCGAAGGTCATGCCCATGAACATCGCGCTGCCGCCAAAGCTGGCCCGAAGCATCTCCACCGCGATGTAGACAAGAAAGAGGAAGTGGACCCGCACGCGAATGCCGGCAAGTCGATAAAGCGGCAGCCCCCAACTCATGGGATTGTCGCTGCCACCAAACGCCCGCTTGATCGAGCCCCACAGCCCGCCGCTGCCGGAAGTGTCGTAATCCACACTGCCCCAACGATCGCGGGTCACAGAACTCCCCTCCTTGCGGCAAGCAGCAGCGTGGCAAGAGTCTTGGCGTCCGTGATTTCCCCTCGATCGGCCATGGCCATCGCCTCATTCCCCGAAACAGGGCAGACTTGGATCGATTCATCGGGCTCGAGCTGCTGACTCTGCGCCACGAGCCCGCGCGCGACGAACGCATGCATGAGTTCGTCACTGAAACCCGGGCAGGTATAGAAACAGCCCAGGCGCTCAACCGAGTTGGGGCGGAAACCGGTTTCTTCAGCACATTCGCGCACAGCAGCCGCCTGCGGCGTTTCGCCCGGCTCGAGCCCACCGGCGGGAAGTTCAATCAGCGCCCGCCCCACCACCCAGCGCTCATTGCGAATCAATACGACCCGACCATCGTCAAGGATGGGCAAAACAATGACTGCCCCGCGATGGCGGACGATCCCGCGAATCCGCTCGGATCCGTCGCGGACGGACAGCTTCACCCGCACCACGTCGTAGGCGCGATCGTGCAGAATGACCTGCTCATCGCACACCGTCCGCGTTCGGCGCATGTGCCCGGCTGGTGCATCTCCGTGATCGCTCACGCAAGAGTTTACCTCGCGACGGGCTGGACTGAGCAGCGAACAGCACGAAAGATGACTAATGTATCTGGATAACTACAATCTTGATCCTGGTCCTCATCAGCTGAAGACAGGCGGAGTCTCCCAATGAGCGAGTTGATCGACAATCCCACACGCCGCGTTGAGGCACTGCGCGAGATCATCGAACGCTTGCACAACGGCGCAAGCGAGGATGAAGTACGGGCAGATCTCAAGGCCATCGTGCGTCACTGCGATGCTGCCGAAGTTGCCGAGATGGAGCAGCAACTGATCCGAGAGGGTGTTTCCATTGACAAGATCATGGGCATGTGCGACCTGCACGCGGCGCTGGTCAAGGAAGTGCTCATCGACAGCGCCCATCCCGATGTGCCTTCCGGTCACCCGGTCGACATATTCATGCGCGAAAACGCGGCGTTGCGCGAAGTCATCCAGACGCTGCGTGAGGCGCTTGCGTCGGGCGCCCGGCTCGCAGCCAAACAGGCGTTCAACGACCTGATGGATATCGACAAGCACTATGCGCGCAAGGAGAACCTGCTGTTCTCATGCCTCGAACGGCACGGGATCACCGGCCCTTCACAGGTCATGTGGGGCAAGGACGATGAGGTGCGCGCGTTGCTCGATGAACTCGGTCAGGCGATTGCAAACGAGAACCACTGCCCGTGCGCTGCCAAAGCACTCGGCGAGCGCACGTTCGCTGCGATCGAGAGCATGATGGAAAAGGAGGAAAAGATTCTGCTGCCGATGGCGCTGGCGCATCTGAGCGAGGCGGAATGGGGCGAGATTCATGAGCAGTCGCCCAGGTTTGGATGGTGTCTGATCGAGCCGGGCGGAGAGTATGAGCCTCGCCGGAACGCCGATCAATCGGAGGCGGAGCCTGTCGCCAAGCGTGGACAAGCCGGCGATGTCTCATTGACTGTGCGTGCGACCGAGGTTCCCCCCAAGACCGCGCCGAGCAGCGATGCGATCATGTTCGAGACGGGGGCATTGACGCCGGCACAAATGGCAGCCATCTTCAAGACTGTCCCCTTTGATTTGACATTTGTGGACGAGGACGATCGGGTGCGGTTCTTCAGTGAAGGCCCCCGGCGTGTGTTTGTGCGGCCGAAGGCGGTCATCGGGCGGAAAGTGCAGTTCTGCCATCCCCCGGCAAGCGTGAGCACCGTCAACCAGATTCTCGATGATTTCAAGGCCGGCAGGCAGGACTGCGCCGACTTCTGGATCACACGCAAGGGGCGGTTCGTACAAATCCGCTACTTCGCTGTCCGTGACGAGTCGGGCAAGTATCTGGGCACGCTCGAGTTCACACAGGACCTGACACGCGAGCGAGCTCTCGAAGGCGAGCGACGACTGTTGCAGTACGACTGAGTCGAACGGCCCGGGGCAGGAAGGTCATGCTTCTGCTCGAACCGGCAGCCCGGGTTGACCTTGCGCCATACCTGGCGTTTGCGAACAAGCGGTCCGGGCGTATCGGATTGAGCGGAGTCTGCCGAGGCGTCCGGCTCTGCGGACTTGTCAGAACATCCCGAGCTGATCCTTGTAGACGACTTGCTCGGTGGTCGGGTGTTCGACGTCGATGCGATAGTCGCCGGAATAGCAGGCGGTGCAGTAGTCGGCGGGGTCGTTTTTCATGGTTGCGAGCAAGCCTTCGAGGCTGAGGAAGTGCAGGCTGTCAACTTCGAGGAAGGCGCGAATCTGCTCGACGGTGCGTTCGTGGGCGATGAGCTGGCCGGGGGTTGCAAAGTCAACGCCGAAGAAGCATGGATGTTTGATCGGCGGGCATGAGATGCGCACGTGGATTTCGGCAGCGCCGGCCTGGCGGATCTGCTTCATTTTCTCGCGTGTGGTGGTGCCTCGGACGATCGAATCGTCGACGATGATCAGCCTCTTGCCCCTGACGATCTCAGAGACGACGTTGAGCTTGAGACGGACAGCTGCGCTTCGCTCTGCCTGAGTGGGCTTGATGAAGGTGCGGCCGACGTAGCGATTGGGAACGATGCCCTCGCGATAGGGAATTTCGCTCTCGCGGGCATAGCCGTTGGCAGCGGATCGGCCGGAATCGGGCATGGGCATGACATAGTCGGCATCGACCGGAGCTTCGCGGGCAAGGGCGGCACCCATCGCCTCGCGGGCTGCCAGAACGTTCTGCCCGAAGACATCACTGGCAGGATTGGCAAAGTAGACGTGCTCGAACACGCACCGGGCCAGCCGCTCGGCAGGTGGGGCAAAGCGTCGTGACTGCACGCCCGCATCGGAAAGGGTCACAATCTCCCCCGGTTCGACTTCGCGCAGCAGCGTGGCGCCCATCACATTCAGCGCGACGGTCTCGCTGGCAATGACCGGCTCACCGTCAGGCAGGCGACCGAGCACGAGGGGGCGCCAGCCCCACGGGTCGCGGGCGGCCTCGATGCGATCGGCGAAGAGAAAGACCACGCTGAAAGCGCCCTGAAGGCGGCGCATGGTGGCTGCGAGGGGGTCGGTGGTCAGGCGCTGCTCGGGATCGGCGAGCAGGTGAATCATCACTTCGGTGTCGCTGGTGGTGTGGAAGAGGTGGCCGCGCTGGGCAAAGCAGCGGCGCAGGGCCTCGGCATTGATGAGGTTGCCATTGTGGGCAACGGCGACCTGGCCGTCGATGAACGATTCGAGCAGGGGCTGGGCATTGCAGGAGAGCGAGCCTCCGGAGGTCGAATACCGGTTATGACCGATGGCGCCAGCCGAGGCGCACCGTTCAAGGTCGTCGAGTTTTTGAGGCGTGAAGACATCCGGCACGAGCCCCATCCCGCAGTGGGCGCGGAGGGTGGCGCCATCGGACACCGCGATGCCGGCCGATTCCTGCCCGCGATGCTGCTGGGCGTAAAGCCCGAGGTAGGTCAGGTGCGCGGCACGGGGATGACCCCAGACACCGATCACGCCGCACTTTTCTTTGGGTCCTGATTGGTCCAGAACGGGCAGTGAGAGGCTCATTGCAGGTCCATGTGGGGTGGTGTGCAAGAGTGTAGCGGGCGGGTTGACCCTTTGGGGGGACGAGCCTTGAATGGTCCTCGTTTGCCCGGATCATGCCGGCCCGCAGCCGCGGCACCCCGGCGAGGTGATTGTCGATTTCGAATCGACACCCCGGCCCACAGGCCTGGGGACGGAAGAGGAAAGCTATGGCTCGATATACAGGTCCGAAGGTTCGTCTGTCGCGTCGGGTGGGAGCACCCATCGCCGACACTCCCAAGCACACCAGCAAGCGTCAACTCAACCCGCCCGGGATGCACGGATATCGGGGGCGGCGTCTGCGCGACTACGGCATCCGCCTGCAAGAGAAGCAGAAGCTTCGCTATCACTACCACGTAATGGAAAGACAGTTTCGGCGTCTGGTTGCCGAGGCCAAGCGTCGCCCCGGCAACTCGGGCGAAGTGCTCCTGCAGCTTCTCGAGCGACGACTGGACAACGTCGTGCGTCGTTCGGGGGTGGCACGAACGATCTGGGCTGCCAGGCAGATGGTGGCGCACGGGCACGTGCTGGTGAACGGGCGAAAGACTGACCGTCCCTCATTCCAGGTGAATGTCGGCGATACGGTGACGTTCAAGCCGAAGATTCACAAGCTGTGCCGCGAGAACATGGAGAACATGGCCGGGCACGAGGTTCCGGGGTGGCTTGACTTCAACCCCTCAGAGCTTCGAACAAGGGTCGTCGCCCTTCCGACATCAGATCAGGTACCGTTTGACGTGAATACGAACCTGATCATCGAGTTCTACCGTTGATTGGACAGACAAGACCTCGCGTCGATGGTTGGCGCCGAGGATGAGCAAGGCGAATCCTCGATGTGCAGGGGATTCGCCGTTTCGCTTTTCCTGAGGAACGCAGATGCTCAAGTTCATCCGCAAGTACCAGTTGATCATGCTGGCGATCGGTGGGTCGCTGCTGATGGTGGTGTTTCTGATCGGTCCGATCGTTCAGCAGATTGGACCGACGCTTGCCGACAAGACGGTGGCGACGATGGACGGCGGTACGCGCAAGGTGTCGATCTACGATCGCCAGCGTGCGGCTCAGGAACCCAAGATCATCAGCGACGTTTTTCCGTTCATGTTCGGACAACCTTCTATGGGGCTTCCCGGGTTGATTCAGCTTGATCCGAAGGAGCCGACGGATCATTGGATCTTGCTGAAGACCGAAGCGCAGGACGCTGGGCTTGTGGGTGAATCGGAGGATGGGCGGCGCTGGCTTGAGGAGGACCTGGCTCAGGTTTTCGCGATCTATGAGAAGCAGTTTGAGATTCTTCGCGACTACGGCGGGAACATGCAGATCGCCAACTTCCTGATGAGTCAGCCGCAGACGCAACAGGCCATTGCCGAGCGTACGACCGCACTTCGCACGGAGCTGCCGACGCGTGCGCGGCAGATTGCCGGTCGCATGGGGCTGCCCGAGACAGAAGTATACAAGATGCTCGCCGAGGCGCGGGGGGTTTCACGGCTGATGAGCCGGCACGAGCGTGCGATCCGGCCAAGTGAACGGGAAGTGATCGAGGCGATCAAGGACGCACACGATGAGGCCGTGGTTGATTTTGTGCTCATTCCCGCGTCGCGCCTGGTTGACAAGGACCTTCAGCCGACGGACGAACAGCTCAAGGCGCAGTTTGAGCGGTTCCGCGATTCGCTTCCGGGCCAGGGCGAGCTTGGCTATGGGTATACGCTGCCGCCGCGGGTCAAACTCGGGTGGCTGACGCTTGATCGGGAAGCGATCGCTTCGATCATCCGGCCCGATCGCGTGGAAGTTCGCAAGCGTTACAGCGAGAATCGGACGAGATTTCCGGGCGAGTTTGAAGACGAGCGCGCGAAGGTGGAAGCGGAGATCATCGACGAGCAGGTCAGAGACTTGATGATCGACGCGGATCGGATCATTCAGGGCCGCCTGCGTGCGGCGCTCAAGGATGTGCCTCAGGACGCGGACGGGTATTACCAGATCCCCGAACACTGGGGCGCCGTCACAATGGAATCGCTTTCGGAAGCAGTTGTGCAGGAGATGCGTGACCAGCGCGAGATCGAGTTTCCGCAGCCCGGCATTACCTATCGCGTGGACAAGTGGTTCACGAGCGAGGACTTGTCGCTGCTTCCGGGAATTGGTCGCTCGTATTGGCAGGTCGGCCCGGAACGGATCGAGTTTTCCAGGCTGACTTCGCTTGCACGCTCGCTGGGCGGATCGAAGAAGGTCCGTGCCCAGATTCGCATTCCGATCGCTGAGCCACCGGCAGTTGACCCGGATGGGAACCGTTATTACGTGGTGCTGTTTGAGACGCGACCGCAGTCGCCGCCGGACAGCTGGGAGGAGTTGCGCGAACAGCTGGCCAGCGACTATCGCGAGCTTTCAGCGTATGAGGCGTTGACGAGACAGACCGAGGAGTTGGCATCACTGGCACGAGCCGAAGGACTGCAGGCCGTTGCTGCGCGATTCAATAGCGCTGATGAGGAGTCGGCGCAGAATGCGGATGGTCCCCGTGAGCGAAACTTGTATGTCAGCAAGTGGGCACGGGTGCGCAAAGGAGGGATGGGCCGCATCGACGTGAACAAGCCGGTGGACGCTCAGGCCGAGACGCAGGCGTTCTACGATGCGGTTCTGGCACGTGCGGTCAAACTTGACCCGATGACCCCGTTCGGCGAACACCCGCCGGAGGACTCCGTGTTCGCGGTGGCATTGCCCGCCGAGCAAGCAGTCGTCGTCGTGCACATCCTGGCGTATCGCCCGGCCACCGTTGATGCACGCTATCGATTCTCACGAAATGACATGGTGGCGCTGTCGCAGCGACAGTTCAGATCGCTGGAGAACCTGGCTGAGAACATTCCCTTTTCGCTCGACGCGATGATCAAGCGGCACGACTATAAACTCAAGAGTCGCGGCGAAGAGGAAGAAGAGGAGTTCGACAACTGAACCCGCTTGCCCAGGCAATGGCAGCACGCCGGTCGATCATTCCGGCGGTCGCTCATCGTCCCAGTGCAACTCCCAGTAGCCGACATCGCGCCATGCCCGGTTCTTGTATCCGATGGCGCAGAATCGACCGATGAAGGTCATGCCCATCGCTTCGTGCAGCCTGATACTTGGCTCGTTGGGAAGAGTGATGCCCGCGACAAGCGTGCGCATACCCTTCCGACGAAGGTCTGCAAACAGTGCCTGATAGAGTCGGCGTCCAATTCCGCACCGCTGAGACGTCGGCTCGACATAGACACCGATTTCACAGGTCCAGGCATAGGCACCGCGCGACTTCCAAGGCCCGGCCCGCGCATAACCGACAACCCGCCCGCCCCGCTCGGCGGAACACCATGCATACCGCTTGCGCGTCTGCTCCCAGTCCGATGCAAGCTCGGGCAAGGTAAGAGGCGTTGTGCCGAAGTGCGCGTTCCCACCCGTGATTTCGCGATTGGTGATCGTGAGAATCGAAGGGAGATCGGCGCGTGCAGTTTCGCGGATGTGAACGTCCTCAGACCTTGCGGCAGGCTGACTCAATCGGGAATCCTCAGCACGTTTCGACGACCATGGCGACAGCATTGCCCCCACCAAGGCACAGGGCGGCCACGCCTCTCCGGGCTCCGAGCCGCTTCATCTGGTGCAACAGCGTGACAAGTACGCGAGCGCCAGAGGCCCCGATCGGATGACCCAGAGCGATACCGCCGCCCGTGACGTTGAGCTTGTTCATGTCGATCTTGAGTTCCTTGACATTGCACAGGACTTGTGCCGCAAATGCCTCGTTGATCTCGAAGAGGTCGATATCGTCAATGGTCAACCCGGCCTTTTCGAGCGCTCCACGAATGCCGCCGATGGGTGCGCTGAAGATCTCTTTCGGATCAACGCCGTGGGTGTGATAGGAGAGAATCCTGGCCATGGGCTTGATGGACAGCTCCTCAGCGAGATTTGCGTCGGTCACCACTACGGCAGCAGCGCCGTCGGAGATCTGACTGGCATTTCCAGCCGTGATCGTCTCGTGCCCCGGGACCGTCCGCAGCGAAGCGAGAATCTCGGGTGTGGTCTCGGCGCGGATCCCCTCATCAACCGCAAGCCCGCCTTCAGGTCCCGGATTCTTGCGATTGCCGACTTGCTCTCCGGTGAGCGGGACCATCTCGCTCTTGAAGTACCCGTTCTGGGTTGCCTCGTGCGCGAGCTTGTGAGACCTTGCGCTGAACGCATCCTGCTCTTCACGCGAAATGTCGTACATCTTGGCGATGTAGTCGGCCGCGTTGGTCATGCCCCAGCATTCGAACGAACAGGTCAGCCCGTCATATTGCATGTGGTCGATGAACTTGGCTTCGCCGAACTTGACTCCATTGCGGAGCATCGCCAGGTGGGGAGCCGCGGTCATGTTTTCCATCCCCCCGGCGATCACGCAGCGGTTGTCACCAGCCCGGATAGACTGAGCCGCAAGCACGACCGACTCAAGCCCCGACCCGCAGACCTTGTTGATGGTCTTGGCCGAAATGGTCGAGGGTAACCCGGCACCGAGACCGGCCTGGCGTGCCGGATTCTGTCCAAGCCCGGCCTGGAGAACACACCCCATGATGCACTCATCTGCATACTGCCGAGCCTCCGGAACTTCCTTCAGCGCTGCTTCGATGGCAAAGGCGCCAAGCTTGGGGGACGGAACCTTGCTGAGGCTGCCGAAAAAACGACCCACGGGCGTTCTCTTGGCAGCAATGATCACGGCCTGATTGCTCATGATGACTCCCTTCGCATTCAATTCTGGGCCGCGCACGAACACACGCAGCGGCAGACGTCATTCTATCCGTCTTGACAGCGAGCTAGGCTCCCTCACACCATGCCTCACGCGATACACGAGAAACGACCTCCCGCCCATCTGCTGATACGAGCGATCGAGATGCTGACGCTGTTCGGACTTGTCCCGACGGCTTTTGCGTATTGGAGAGCCAAGCCTGACGCTGTGCACAATGCACTCGCAACTCTGGGGCTCGACATCCCGCTTCTCAGGCACCCGAACGGTCTGCTCTTGCCGTCGCTGGCAGGATTTACGCTCATTTGCCTGTCCTGGCTTCTGCTTGATCGGAGCTTCGATCGGCGGCGACTGTGGAACGCGCAAGCCGCTCGCAGGCAATTTGCGCACATCGTTGTCGTTGCGGCTCCGATGCTTGTCGTACTGATCGCCGTGGCCTGGCAGTTGCAGCCGGGCTCGGTGCTCTATTCCCTGCTCGACGATGGAGCAGACTCGCGCGGATTGCTCTGGCCGGGAGCGGAGCTTTTCGGTCTTCCCCGGCGCAACACGCGGCTGTGGCTCATGATCATGGTCTTCTACCCGTTGGTCAGCGTGTGGCCTCAAGAAGTGCTGTATCGCGCATTCTTCTTTCACCGCTACGGATGTCTGCTATCCCGAGGCTGGCAGCGCGTGCTTGCAAGCGCCATTGCCTTTGGGTACATGCATGTGCTTTTTCTCAACCCTGTCGCCCCACTGCTGACGCTTGTCGGAGGAATCCTCTTCGCCTGGACCTACGAGCGCAGCAGGAGCGTGCTGGCTGCGTCCATCGAGCACGCAATCTACGGATGCTGGGTGTTCACCGTCGGGCTGGGCGCCTACTTCTACGGCGGAACGGTGTACTCGTAGCTTGTTCCGGCGTGCGCACAACCAACGTGCTTGCTCGTTCGGCACGTCACATCTCAAAGCCGCGGATTTCCGACGCGCTGTGCGCACACCGCCTGGCAATACGTGAATCAGCCTTCGCTCCGCTGCCGATAGATATCACGCTGGCGCACAAGCTCCAAGACCCGTGGCGTCAGGAGTGAGTCAAGCTCGGACGATTCGGGTGAGACTCTCAGCAGCGTGCGCACACGCGTTGACGATGCATCAATGACAGGTTGGCCGGCAATGAACCCGCGCCTGATGCAGGCCACTTCGGCATCTGACCAGTCTCCGCTGCGTGCGAACTCTTGAACGAGTTGTGCGCGATCGGCCTCGCCGGAGGGACAGCCGCGGAGCAGAATGATGGGTGAGGCAAGCTTGAGGATGCGGTGAGGATCGTGCCAGCGAGCAAGAGCCGTCAGCTGGTCGGCGCCGATGACGAACCTGAGGTCGCATGGCTCCCCGATGAGCGAGCGGGCGCGGGCAAGGGTGTCCACCCAGTAGCTGGGGTCAGTACCTTCGGCTCGGTCGATTTCATCGGTCCAGACGCCGGCCGCGTCGGCAGGCAGACCGACATCCTCAAGCCCGAGCCGGAGCATCTCAACGCGATCGTGGGCACTGGCGACAGGTCCGGCGGGCTTGTGCGGCGAGCGGGCAGCCGGAACCATGAGCAGACCATACCCGGGCATGTTCCGATGGAGAAAGGCTGCGAACGCGAGGTGCCCGCGATGCGGAGGGTCGAATGATCCCCCAAAGAGAATGAGCCGTCCCTTATGAATGGGGATGGGGATCGGGGTAGGCACGGTCGATGATAGGGGTGGCCAAGCGGGCGCAGGCCGCTACAATCGGCCTCCGGGCCCCGTCGTCTAGCCAGGTCCAGGACACCAGGTTTTCATCCTGGTAACGCGGGTTCGAATCCCGCCGGGGTCACTTGC
>RFGK01000189.1 GCA_003697045.1 Planctomycetota bacterium | reverse complement strand
GCATGCTCGAGCGAGCCGTGCGCGATGCAATCGGCATCTGCCGCGAGCCGACGCAGAGGCAGACCGAAGTGGAGTCCGATTCCCACGCCGACGACTCCCAGCGCCATCGCGAGGAGAACCGCGATCGTCAGAGCCTTGCGGCGCTGCGTCCAGATGGGAGCCATGATCTCGGCCGAATCGATCTCGATGCAGACGACCCACGGATAAACCGTCGAAGGCGCATAGACGCCAAAGACCTCTGTGCCGTCGGGCCGAGTGAACCGGCCGCGGGTTTCGGTTCCCACGGCAATTGCGGCCGAGAGGCCCTCAGAATCAATACGCTCGATTGGTTCGCTGCGACTGTGCACCACCGGCTGGCCGTCCATGGTGGCCAGAAAAACGCGCCCGGATTGCCCAACCGTGATCCCCTCCTGCATCAGAGCCGTCACCGCGTCAATGGCGATCTCGATGACCACGGTCCCCAGCGGCTCTCCGGCCGGGCCAAAGACGGGGTTGAGCACGAGCTGGTGGTAGTGGTCTCGCTCTTCGAAGCCGTAGAAGGGGCTGACGACCGGCTCTGTCAATGCCTGCCGGAAAAACGACCGGTTGCCGATAAAGTGGCCCAGATGAGAGCCGGCCCGGTTGATCTGATCGACCCCGACGATATGAGGCAGGTAGAACGGCAAGTCTTGCTCATCGTGTGGCGGACTGAGCACGACATTGCCATCCGAGTCGGTCAGGAAGATGTGGTGCGTATCGCCCCACTCAGCAGCCTGCATGGACTGAACAAAACTGAACGCCGTTGCGCCGACCTCACTGGCTCGGGTCCGGTCTCCCCGGCGAAGGGCCCAGAGATAATCCTGAATGACGTCAGCCTCGGCCAGCCCGGCTGCCACACGCTGAAAGTAGCCGATGTGCGATGCCAGCAAACGCTCGCGATCATCGGCGCGAATGGCGAGCATTTGCTGAGTGTCCTCGATGGCGTTGTCTTCCCACTCTTCATTGAGCACCAGCAGCGCTGCAGATACGGGAAGTAGTGCTGCAAAAAGGCACGCGACCGCCAGCTTGACGGGCAGAGTGAGCCGACCCAGACGAGCTGTGAGTGCGTTTGAGTTCAAGGCCAACGGTTCCCCTATTTTGGGTTTCGTGCAAAACGAGAATCAGTCGAGCACATCGGCAGGAAGAAGCTCAAACTGAAGGACGCTGTCCGCAATCGGCCTCATTGTGCTCGCGCGATGAAGCGCCTGCCTGTGCGGGGAACAGAGGCTCCCCGGATCAAGTGACGCCGAACCTGGGTGCCTCGACCCAGGCCACAACTGGGGGTGGTGCATTGAGATTCGCGCCCGGCGGGTTACAGTGCCTGCATGTCTGGATGGCTTGAAAGGATGTTCGCAGCGCTGTGTCTCGTGATGGTTTGTTGGGCTTCGACCGCTTCGGCCGAACCTCCCGGCCCGGGTGAGGCGCTTGTCCAGCGCGCCGAGCAGGAGTACGGCCCGTTTGGCAAACGGGCGGCCGAGTTCCTGCTGGAATATCGCCCGGCGCGTGATGCCGAGCTCGACACGGGGCTGCTTTGGAACAACCTGGACTTTGCACTGCGGGCGCGCGAGGAGTTTCCCTGGGCGCGGCAGGTACCGGAGGAGCT
The DNA here is from genome assembly GCA_003697045.1 of Planctomycetota bacterium. Classification (GTDB taxonomy): domain Bacteria; phylum Planctomycetota; class Phycisphaerae; order Phycisphaerales; family UBA1924; genus J022. The sequence continues at coordinate 6,331 of RFGK01000189.1, read as the reverse complement.
GTTTTTCAACGATGTTCTTCCGTATGCAGTTTTTGATGAGACGCGGGAGGACTGGAGGCCCTGGGTGTACGAGCAGTGCCGGAAGATTGTGCGCGACTGCGCCAATGCGACCGAGGCGATCCAAGCACTCAATCGAAACTATTTCGACGCCATCAATGTGCACTACAACACGGGACGCAAGGCTCCTAACCAGAGTCCGAGTGAGTCGATCGAACAGGGGCGGGCAACATGTACGGGGTTGAGCATCATTCTCGTGTATGCGTGCCGAAGTGTGGGGATCCCGGCCCGGGCTGCGGGCGTCGCGTCGTGGCATGACAAGCGCGGTAACCACACGTGGGTCGAGGCGTGGGATGGTCAGTGGCACTTCACCGGAGCCGACGAATACAACGCGGGCGGGCTCGATCGGGCGTGGTTTGTCGGGGATGCAGCGAGGGCGGTGCCGGGTGATCCTGTCTTTGGCGTCTGGGCGACATCATGGAAGCCGACCGGGCATCACTTTCCGATGGTGTGGAATGAGGGTGCGCGTGATGTGCCTGCGGTGGATGTGACGCATCGCTACCGCCGTGATCGGCCGGAGGCAGTCGAAGGGGCCGTGCGCCATGTGCGCGTGTGGCATGACGGCAACAGGGTGGCCTGCCGGGTCCGAGCGATCGACGAGCGGGGAAGGGTCGTCGCTGAGATTGTCACAAAGGCGGGGACGGCGGACCTGAATGACATGCCGATGCTCAAGCTTGAGCCACATGCGCGGTACTCGATCGAGATTGGGTTTGACAACCGCACGTGGGTGACGTCGCTCACGACGGAAGGCGTGGGTGAAGAGACGGTCGATCTTCGACTTGACCAGGCTGATATCGCATTGAGCGAGGAAGAAGCGCTGGCGGCAATCAACGCGGCGTGGCGTGATGAGGTTGCAAAGATCGAACAGGAAAAGGCTCGTCGTCCGAAGGATGTGTTCGAATGGAACGGTTTTACCATGCCCGTGCTGGAACGGGAGTTCGGCAAAGAGCCGGCGGAAGGGCACAGCCTGTGGATCTCGATGCACGGCGGAGGCGGGGCTCCCAAGGAAGTCAACGACCAGCAATGGAAAAACCAGATTCGCCTGTACGAGCTGGAGGAAGGAATCTACGTGGCGCCGCGTGCCCCGACCGACACGTGGAACCTGTGGCACCAGGCACACATCGACCCGCTGTTTGACCAGCTGATCGCTACGTATGTGGCCACGCGGCACGTCAATCCGGACAGGGTGTATCTGATGGGCTATTCGGCAGGCGGAGACGGCGTGTATCAGCTTGCACCGCGCATGGCCGACCGGTTTGCTGCTGCGTCGATGATGGCTGGGCATCCGAATGAAGCGCAGCCGATGGGGCTGCGCAACCTCCCGTTTGCGATTTTCATGGGCGGCAAGGACACGGCATACAACCGGAATCAGGTCGCGGCCGAGTGGGGCAGGAAACTGGCAGCCCTGCAACAGGACGACCCGGAGGGATATCCGCACCGCGTCACGATCTATCCGGACGATGCGCACTGGATGAATGGAAAGGATCGAGAGGCGGTGCCATGGATGGCCGGGTTTGTGCGCAACGCCTGGCCGAAGCGAGTCGTGTGGCATCAGGACGACGTGACGCACACACGGTTTTACTGGCTCGGCGTCGATTCGCAAGTCGCAGCGGCCGGGCAGACCATCATCGCCGATGTCGACGGACAAGCGATCCATATTGAGACCAGTGATGTCAACGCGGTGACGCTGTATCTTCGCGACGAGCTGATCGATCTCGATGAGCCGATCACGGTTGTGGCAAACGGAACCGTCGTGTTTGAAGGGCGCGTGTATCGAACGGCAGAGGCGATCAGAGACTCGCTCTCACAACGGCGCGATCCGAGAATGGCAGCAACAGCACAGCTTTCCGTACACTGGGAGCCGTGACGATCCCAAGGCGACGCGTCGATCGACGTATGGCTTTGGGGGCTTGCGCGTCAACTCTGTAAGTCGTCGGGCGTGTCGAGGTCTCGCACCACGCCTGGATCTTCGACCGTCAGGCGCATGCAGCGTTCGGGTTCTCGTCGCCAAAGTGCACGCAGGCCACCGGGTTCGTGCGCGGGATCCATGCTGGCGATGACATCAACCAGAGCGGGCGGGATGAGTATTGGATGGCCGCCGGTGCCGCGAAAGTCTGGAATGATGGCCTGATCGGGGTGCGCCGCATGGGCGGTGAGCAATGCCTGGAGGGTCTCCATGCGAACCTCGGGATGATCGGCGGGCTGGAGCAAGACCGATGCTTGGCGATCGAGTTGGCGTGCCCGCTGCACGCCTGCGATGATCGACTCGAACATGGGCGCATCAGGATCGGCAAGCGTGTGGATGAACGTCCGCGGAGCAAGTGCACTGCGAACGGCGTCGGGATTGTGTCCGAGCACGACGATGACACACCGACAGGCCGGGCGGATTGCATCAAACGACGCTGCGACAAGGGGCTTGGGTCCTTCGGGCGTGTTCCACCGGATCAGTTGCTTGGAGCCGCCCATGCGTCGGCCGCGGCCTGCGGCAAGGAGCACACCCACGACGCGCTCGGCGCCTGGAACATGGCGCTGGCTTGTCACGAATCGGTCCCGGCCGAGTGAAGGCTTGACAGTTGGACCGGGCCGACGACGCGCGGGCGTGCGAGGGTGCTGCGCACGCTGACAAGCTCGGCTGCGATGGACACGGCGATCTCCTCGACGGTGACCGAGCCGATCTGCAGCCCGATGGGCGCATGCACCTGATTGAGGGCTTCTGGAGGAACGCCGACGGCGACGAGATCATCGAAGATAAGCTTGACTTTGCGCCGGCTTCCAATCATGCCGACATAGCCCGCGCCGCGATTCACCACCGCATGCAATGCCTGTTCGTCGTGCCTGTGCCCGCGCGTGACGATCACGCAGAAGGTCTCGCGATCAACCGGCGCCCTGGATAAGGCGTCGGCCATATCGCCGGGAACACACCTGACGTCCGGAATGCCGAGCTGGTCGAGCAGATCGGGGCGATCGTCGAAGACTGTGACTTCGAAGTCGAGCCGCACGCCGTGCGCAGCCACTGCCTTTCCGATATGGCCGGCCCCGGCGATATAGAGCCTCGGTCGCGGCGGCATGTGCAGGACATACGCGCAGTCGTCCCGGGCGCTGACGGTAAGCGTGGCAGGCTCGCGTCGTGCGACAGCGTCAGCGCAGAAGCGGAGTTGGTCAGGACTGGGAAGGGCCCCCACCGCAACTTCGATCGTCCCGCCGCAAATCAGACCATCGTCCCAGCCGTAGTCGTGGTCGAGCTTGAAGGTGTGAACATCGGGCTTGCCTGCGAGCAGAGACTGGATGGCGCGTGATCGTACTTCTGACTCGACGCACCCGCCGCCGATGGTGCCGAAGGTATGCCCGGCCTGATCGACGAACATGATCGCACCGGCGCTCTGAGGCGTTGATCCACGCGAACGAACGACAAGACACCCCCACACGCACCGGCCGGCTGCGAGCAGATCGGCCGCCCGCGTGAGGAGCGCATGTGTGGGTTCGGTCATGCTTTCAATCTCCGTCGCAGTAGCACGATCGGCTCGTGTCACACAGTTTGGGGCCGACGGGTTCATCGTCGGGTCCGAGGGCGTCGTGCGTTCTTGTGCAGAAGAAGACGGTGGTGTCACTGGAGACGTCGACCATGCCGGGTCTTTCCTGGCGCGCGTCGCAATACATCATCTTGTGCCGAAGATGCACGCACGCGGGCACGAGTTCGAGCTTGTGGTCGCTGCTCATTGCTTGTTCTCCCCGCGTCCGGCGGCCCGAAGCACGGCCCGGCGGACCGCAACCGGCAACAGCTTGGTCTTATACCCGTTGTGCTCGAGCGGCTCGGCGCGTTCAACAGAGCGCTCGCAGGCGGCGCGCAGCGCCGAATCGTCATCAAGCCCCACTCCCACCAGTGCCTTTTCGACCTCAGGCAAATGCCACGGAATGGGTGCAACTGCACCGGCGCAGATGCGTGCCGATCGAATGGTTTGCCCGTCGAGTTCAAGGGCAGCCGCCGCCATGGCGAGAGGCCAGTCGAAGCTGGTCTTCTCCTTGATTGCATAGAACCCGCAGAATTCGACGGGCTTCAAGGTGATGTGTGTGATCAGCTCGCCCTTTTCGAGGTTGTGCTCGCTGAAGATGCCTTCGGCCGGCATGTGGAACAACTCGGCAATGGGGATCTGCTTGCGCCGTCCCCCCATCACGTGAACCGTGCCATCGAGCACATGCAATGCGGGGGCGAGGTTTGAGGGATGGACGATCACGCACGGGCCGGTGTGGAAGATGGCGTGATAGCGGTTCTCACCTTCCATGGCAAAGCACGTGCCCCCGCCTTTCTTGTTGCAGAAGAACTTGGAGTTTCGGTAGTACCAGCAGCGTGGGCGTTGGAGCAGGTTCCCGGCGGCGGTGGCTACGGAACGCACCTGTGGAGAGGCGGCATCCTCGATCGCCTGGGCAAGTGCCGGGGCCGACTGTCGCAGAACTGTGCTTGAGGCGATCTCAGCCAGCGTCGTCGTCGCCTCGACACGGATGCGATCGCCCTGGCGGGAAATCGGAGATCGACCGGCTGCGCGGCCGAGGCGTTTGATGTCGATCAAGGCGTCGGGCTCGACGAGACCTTCCTTGAGATGATCGAGCAGGTCGATGCCGCCGGCCTTGAGGATGGGGAGCGTGAAACGATCGTCATTGAGCGCTGCCTGAGCCGCTTCAAACGATGCCGGGCGAGCAAGTGCAAAGCGGTTCACGACAAACCCCCTTCCAGTGCTGCCAGGACCTTGTCGGGCGTGATGGGAAGATCCCGCACGGGATGCCCGATGGCATTGAACACCGCGCACGCGGTGGCACCAGCGGTGGGAATCGTGGGCGGTTCTCCAAGAGAACGGACGCCGGTCTGTCCGTCGGTCCAGAGGACGGGCTCGATGTGCCCCACGTCGCGCGGGCCGGCGATCTTGTATTGCTCGAGGTTCGGGTTGACCATGGAGCCGGTGCGTCGATCGAGGATCTTATTTTCGAAGAGTGCGTAGCTGAGCCCCTGAATGACGCCACCGATGATCTGGCTTTCTGCGGTCTTTCGGCAGATGACACGCCCGCACGCCTGAATCGCCACGACGCGCACGGGATGGACGATGCCGGTTTCTGCATCGACCTGGACTTCGACGAACTGCACGCCGTCGCTGTTGCCCTGGCCTCCGAAGCGTTCGACACCCTTTGCGCGATCACCGCGACCGGTCATGCGTTTGGTGACGACACGACGACACAGCTCGGACCAGTCACACACTCGCGTACCCTCGCGGGAGACGACACCATCGATGAGTGCATAATCACTGGCGTCGCCGCCTTCCAGGTCGGCAAGTGCAGCGAGCAGCTTTGCCTTGAGTTCTTCGGCTGCGAGCTGGAACGCCGGGGCCGTATTGTGCGAAGTCATCGATCCGCCCGAACCGGGTCCGATCGGGTAGGACGAGTTGCCGATGCGCACGTTGACTCGATGGAGAGGGACGCCGAGGTGCTCGGACACGACAACGCCGGTGGCGGTGCGCTGGCCGGTGCCGATGTCCTGTGTGCCGGTGAGCGCTTCGACCGAGCCGTCGGGGTAGACGTTGACCTCTGCCTCGGCGTTTGTGGGAAAGCGTCCCCAGCTTGCGGCACCGATGCCAAACCCGCGGCGGATGGGTCCGGTTTGAGAGCCGGTTTGCTGCCGATTCTGCCAGCCGATGAGTTCGGCGCCCTTGCGCAGCATGGCGCGGCGGGTGTCGGAGGTTTCAAGCTTCAAGCGCAGCTTGAGCGGATCGAGGCCAACTGTCGTGGCAATCTCGTCGAGCATGAGTTCTTCGGCGAACGTGCCCTGGGGGCGCCCCGGCGCACGAAACGGACGAGGCGCGCCGGCGTTGAAGGAAATGTCTTCGTGGCGTTTGTCGATTTCGCCGAGGCGATAGTGGCCGGATGGAATGTTGACCCCCCCGCCGCCGCGTGCGACCCCGACGCCGCCCCAGGTCTGGATGAGTCCGCCCAGCACGGTGCCATCGTTCTTGAAGCCGACTTTGACAAGCGTGCGGCTCGAGGGGCGGTTGCCTGTGTCGAGATGGTCCTCCTCGCGGCTGACAAAGCACCAGGTCGGACGGCGGTACTTCTTGGCGATGCGAGCAGCCAGAGCGCCTTCTTTGCCAATGCCGTTGAGCTTTGATCCGAATCCGCCGCCGATGTATTCGCACCGGACTTCGAAGTCGGAATCGGGCATCTGGAGTGCGTTTTGCAGGCCGTCACGAGCGGAGAACGTGCCCTGTGTCGACGCATAGGCAATCACGCGGTC